>NZ_JBKFAL010000008.1:0-216824 GCF_053345625.1 Methylobacterium sp. D53M | reverse complement strand
ACTCGAACGATCGCTTTGGAGAAGCTCAAACGACGTTCCCAGCTACCGAAATGGGTCGCGAGCCGAGCGGCAGCTCGGGGTGGTTCCGCATTGGCCCGCTTCCGAGCAGCAAGATGTTGAAGCGGACACTGCACCTCGCTCCTAAGGTCGTCTGCCGTCCGCCGAAGGTCTCATACTGCGAACGGGGCTACTGCCCACGCCATGCCGGACTTCAAATCGTCCCGCGTTCCTGCGATCCACTCAGCTAATGGCAACAGCCGAAGGCCGTAGGGCTCGGCCATACCCTGAGCCTCCGAAACATACGGTGCATGATCGCCAGGGCGATGGACGACTTGGACAACGTGTGTGATGCCACGAGGGCGAGGGTGATTATTCGCCCATGTACCTCCGCCCTGCTGCAAGCCGATCGTCGCAAAGGGCGGCAGTTCCGCGATGGTGATATGGTCGCCCGCCACAATGACGCCGGAGCGCCGTTCCAAGTTCTCGATCAAGCGGTCCGACCAAGTGTGGACCGCCACCACGTCTGCGTCGCTGAAGAGCAGGCGTCCGGCTTCACGGTTCGCAGCAGCCATACCTTCGGAGAGGAGCACAGCGGTCCAGCCCGAGCAGTCGATGACGGGAGGATGATCGTTCAGCCCGCTCGCCTTGGTTCCCCGCTTGTAGCCGACCCGTCCGGTGTACCGCTCCACGAGCGCCCACATTGCTGAGCCTGTTGCGTCGATCCACGAGGCGTCGTTCATGCGCGAAGCACCTTCTCAGGGCTTCAAAGGTAGCCCAGCGAACGTCGCTCAACCACCCGGATCCATAGTCGTCAGACGGGAGGACAGCGTCTGCTTTTGGAGAAGAGCCAAGCGGAGTGCAGGCGGCCGGGTTGGGTCGATAGGAGGCCGTCCGCTTTTAGGGGCGGCCTTCTCAGAAGCGGACTAGCGGTTTTCGGCCAAATTCAGCCGGCTGCTGAGCGCCCATCTCGGACGCTCAAGCCAGCCTCTGCATGCGATGTAAGCTGACACGCACTGACGCTCTTCGGGATTGCCACTTCAAAAAATTCCACATCCGCCCAGACCTTGGAATGGGTACCTCCTCAGTCTTTCAGGTCGAGCATGACGAGCGGCAACGTCTTGCAGGCGCCCCATCGTCCCTTGGACGTTGCGCCAAGATGAAGGTTTTCAGGGACATTATATCCGGGATGGCAATTTTGACGTTCGCAGTCGAACAGCGCCCGTGATTCACGCAAGTGCTGCTAAAATGCGCAATGCCGTCGCTGGCTTGCAGCCTCTTTGGTCTTCCCGTCACGCGGAGGCTGGTCGACAATCGGGCTGTAATCCATTGGAGCTTCGGGGTCGATGACGCATCTCACGCGGCGCAGCTTCGTTGGCACGGCGGCGTTGCTGGCGGCGCCGGCTCTCACCCGGTCCGCCTTCGCGGCTGACACCGTGAAGCTCGGCTGCCTGTTCTCGTCTTCTGGCACGATGGCCAACCTCGAAGGCCGGCTGAACCACGTCGTCCGCATGGCCGCCGATGAGATCAACGGACGCGGCGGCGTCAACGGCCGCCAGATCGAAGTGCTAACCTCCGATCCCGCTTCGGACTGGCCTCTCTACGCCCAGATCGGACGGCAGATGCTCCAGCAGGAGAAGGTTGCAGCCCTGTTCGGCTGCTGGACCTCGGTCTCGCGCAAGTCGGTGCTGCCGGTCGTCGAGCAGAACGACGGGCTGTTGTTCTACCCTCTCCACTTCGAGGGCGACGAGAATTCCAAGAGCGTCGTCTACGTGAACTCGCCGCCCGCGAGTTCCGTGCTGCCCGCTGTCGATTACCTGATGGGCGCGGAGGGGGTCGGCGCGAAGCGCTTCTTCATGATCGGCTCGGACTACGTCTGGCCCCGCACGATCAACAAGCAGCTGAAGGGCTACTGGAAGAGCAAGGGCATCCCGGAGAGCGCGTGGCGTGAGGAGTACGTGCCTTTCGGCTTCTCGAATTTCCAGACGCTGGTGAATCAAGTCCGCAGCTTCGCGAGCCAGCCAGGCGGCCAGCCGATCGTGGTGCTCACCGTGGTCGGGTCCTCGATCCCGGATTTCCTGCGCGAGTTCGCCAACCAGGGCATCAGCGCCACCGATGTGCCGATCCTAGGCCTCGACATGGTGGAAGCGGATCTCGAGGGACTCGATACCGCCAAGCTCGTAGGCCACCTAAATTGCTGGGCCTATCTCCAGGCCGCCAAGGGCGACCGGAACACGAAGTTTCTCGCCGATTGGGCCTCCTACGTGAAGGCCAAGAACGTCCCGTTCAGCGCCGACACGGTGATCGACCCGATGGTCTCGGCCTACGACAGCGTCCATCTCTGGGCGCTCGCCGCCGCCAAGGCCGGCTCCTTCGCGGTGCCGGACGTGCGCAAGGCTTTCGCGGGCCTGAGCTTCGACGATCCGTCAGGCTACACGCTGACCATGAACGGCGAGAACAACTACGTGTCCCGCGGCGTCTTCATCGGCTCGGTCAACGAGAAGCGCGGCTTCGACGTCCTCTGGCAATCCCCGGACGCCCCGAAGCCGGTTCCGTTCAGCCCCTATGGTTGATCTCGAACGGTCCTCGGTCCGCGCGGTCCTCGCGCTTTGGTGCCTGTTCGTCTCGGTTCTCCCGACCGTGGCCGCATCCTTCGACCGGACGGCCTTCGCGGCGGATCTCTGCGGCGACGGCCATGCGCAGATCCGTGGGGCCGAGACCCTCGTCCAAGCGGCCAGTGATCTGCCGCCGGCCGAGCTCGTCTTCGCCGGAGACCTCCTCAGCGCCCTGGCCGAGCGCCGTCTCGCCTGCCCGGCGGAAGCCCGCGCACCGGTCCTCGGCCTTCGCCAGCGCGCTGCCGTCGAGACGGCACGCGGTACCGTCGCGCTGCTGACCGACCCGAATGCGGCCGTCCGCGCCGCCGGCCTTGCCGTCCTGGAACGGCGCATCGCCACCGTTCCGGCATCCGTGCTCGACCGCGCCCGCGACGCGGAGACCGACCCCGCGCTGAAAGGCATGATCGCCGGCTTGGCCCAGGCGGCGGCCCTCTCCTCGGCCGATCCGGCCCGGCGGCGGGGGGCCATCGCAGCCGTGGCCGCAAACCCGTCCGAGGCCACCCTGGTGCGCCTCGCGGCGCTGAAGAGCGATCCCGCCTACGTTTCCGATCCGGGCTTCCGGGTGGACCTCGACGAGGGCCTCGCGCAGGCATCCCGGGCGGTGAGGATCGGGAACGGTCTCGCGGTCGTCTACAACGGGCTGAGCTTCGCCAGCATCCTGTTCATGGCGGCGGCGGGACTCGCGATCATCTTCGGGCTGATGGGCGTGATCAACCTCGCCCAGGGCGAATTCATCATGCTCGGCGCCTATGCGACCTACGGTGTGCAGGAGGTGTTCCGCCGGCTCGCCCCCGGCTTCATCGACATCTACCTTTTCGCCGCCGTCCCGGTGGCCTTCATCGCGGTCGCCTTAGTGGGGATCACCGTCGAGGCGCTGATCCTGCGCCATCTCTACCGGCGTCCGCTGATGAGCCTCCTTGCCACCTGGGCGGTGAGCCTCTTCCTCGTGAACCTCGTGCGAGTCACGGTCGGCACCCAGAACCTGCAATTCGTCATGCCGGCTTACGTCAGCGGCGGGGTCCCACTCTACGCCGACTTCGTCATGACCTGGAACCGCCTCTTCGCCATCGGCTTCGCGGTGGCCACTCTGGCGCTCACCCTGCTGATCCTTCGCCGCACCCCGCTCGGCCTCGACATCCGCGCCGTGACTCAGAACCGTGACATGGCCGCCTGCCTCGGCCTTCCGACGCGCCAGGTCGACCGTCTGGCCTTCGGGCTGGGCTCGGGCCTGGCGGGCCTCGCCGGGGTGGCACTTTGCCCGATCTACAGCGTCAATCCCGGCATGGGCTCCGGCTTCATCGTCGATAGCTTCATGGTCGTGGTTCTGGGAGGTGTCGGCAGTCTCGCTGGGACCCTGGTGGCGGCTCTCGGGGTCGGCGGCGCCAACGTGATCATCGAGCCGATCTCGGGAGCGGTCGCCGCCAAGGTCATCGTCCTCGTCGGCATCATCCTGTTCCTACAGCGCCGGCCCGAGGGCTTGTTCGCGGTGAGGCGGCGGCGATGAGCGGCGCGATGCTGACCGCCCTGGCTTCGGCGGCCGGCCCGGCGCGGCGCGGCGTGGGCGATCCTCTGGTCGCGGGCCTCGTCGGGCTCTGCCTCGCGGCCGCGGCAGGGCTCCTCGTCGCGCCACCCGCCCCGTACCTCGTCAACGCCCTGGGCCAGCTTGCCGCCTTCGCGATCCTCGCCGTCGCCCTCGATCTCGTCTGGGGCTATCTCGGGATCCTCAGCCTGGGGCACGGCCTGTTCTTCGCCATTGGCGGCTATGTCTGCGCCATGCATCTGCTGGCCCATGGCGTCGCAAAGACGGGCGTGCTGCCGGACTTCGTGCAGTTCATGGGCTGGAAGAGCCTGCCGGCCTACTGGGTGGGCCTCGACCACGCCGCCTACGCCTTCGTCCTCGCGCTGGGGCTCGCCGGTTTCGTGGCCTTCGTGTTCGGGCTCGCCTCGTTCCGCTCGCGGGTCAACGGCGTCTATTTCTCGATCATCAGCCAAGCGCTCGTCTACGTCGCGATGCTGCTGATGTACCGCAACGATACCGGGCTCGGCGGCAACAACGGAATGACCGGCTTCCCGCTGCTATTCAGTTGGCCGATGGGCTCGCCGGGCGTCGTGACCGGGCTGGCGGTCGCCGCGCTCTTGACATTGGCGGCCGTGCTCGCGGGCACGCGGCTCCTCGTCGGCAGCGCCGTGGGGCGGCGGATGCTCGCCTGCCGCGACGACGAAACCCGGCTGCGTACCCTGGGATACAGCACGACCCGGCTCAAGCTCGGGATCTGGTGCCTCTCGGCCATGATCGCTGCGCTGGCGGGCATCCTGTACGTGCCGCAGGTCGGCATCATCAACCCGCGGGTGCTAGCACCCGATCTTTCGATCGAGATCGCCGTCTGGGTGGCCATCGGCGGCCTCGGGCGGCTCGGCGGGGCGGTGATCGGTGCGGTCCTCGTCAACGGCCTGAAGTTCTGGCTGAGCGCCGCAATGCCGGAGGCATGGCCCTTCATCCTGTCCGGGCTGGTGCTGCTCGTGGTGCTTGTCCTGCCGAATGGGCTGCTCGACCTCGTCGGATGGCGCCTGCGCCCCAGCTGGTTACGGGGAACCCGATGAGCGCCCTCGTCGTGGATGCCCTGACGGTCGCTTTCGGCCGCTTCACCGCGCTCGATCACGTCTCGATCGCGGTTGATCCCGGCGAGGTACGGGCCGTGATTGGCCCGAACGGCGCCGGCAAGACCACGCTGCTCGACGTCATCTCGGGCGTCACGAAGCCGGTTTCCGGCCGGGTGATGCTCGGTGACCATATCGACCTGACGAAGCGCTCGGAGGCCGAGATCGCCCGTGCCGGCGTGCGTCGAAAGTTCCAGAAACCCAGCGTCTTCCCCGCGCTCACCGTACGCGAAAATCTCAAAATCGGCTGCGGCCCCGCCCTCAGCCGTCGCGACCGGCCGGTGCGCATCGCCACCGTCCTCGGGCAGATCGGCCTGGCGGCGCGGGCCGACGTGCCGGCCGGCAGCCTCGCTCATGGCGAGAAGCAGTGGCTGGAGATCGGCATGGTGCTAGCCGCCGAGCCCGCGCTTCTCCTGCTCGACGAGCCCGTGGCGGGGCTCTCCGACTCAGAGACCGCCCAAACCGCCGCACTCATCCAGGGCTTGCGCCGGCCGAACCGGGCGATCCTCGTAATCGAGCACGACATGGCTTTCGTCGAGGCCATCGCCGACCGGATAACGGTGCTGCACGAAGGCCGCACGCTCTACGAGGGCAGCATGCAGGGCGCCCGCGAGGATGCCCGCGTGATCGAGGTCTTTCTCGGTCGATGACGCACGCCACCGTACCCGCCCGCCTCACCATCGAGGGGCTCGATCAGCATTACGGCAGCGCGCAGGTGCTGCGCGGGGTCGGCATCGCGGTCGAGCCGGGGGCGTGTCTGGCCGTGCTCGGCCGCAACGGCGCCGGTAAGACCACTCTGCTGCGCTGCCTCACCGGCCTGATCCCGGCGAGCCAGGGCCGGATCGCCCTCGACGAGGTGGAGCTGACGCGCCTGTCTTCAGATCGGCGCGCCCGGGCGGGCCTCGCCTATGTGCCGCAAGGGCGCGAGATCTTTCCTGACCTGAGTGTCGCCGATAACCTGCGCGTGGCGGCTCGTGCCAACGGCCTCGAACGGACCGACGCGGTGGACGAGGCGGTCGCCCTGTTCCCGGCGCTCCGGAAGCTGTGGCATCGCCCGGGGGGCAATCTCTCGGGCGGTCAGCAGCAGCAGCTCGCCATCGCCAGGGCGCTTGCGACCTGGCCGCGCGTCCTTCTGCTCGACGAGCCGACGGAAGGCATCCAACCCTCCATCGTCTCTGACATCGAGACGGTGATCGCCGGATTCAAGGGTCGGATCACCGTGCTGCTCGTGGAGCAGTATCTCGAGTTCGCGCTGCGGGTCGCCGACGCTGTGGTGGTGCTGTCCCGGGGCAGCGTCATCGCGCGCGGCGACCCCGCGACGCTGAACCACGCGACCCTCACCCGACACATCGCGGTCTGATGAACAGCCCAGGAGACGCCGTGCCTACCCATCACGAAATCCCCGCCACCCCCGAGACCATGGTGCTCGGCTATTTCGACGCCGCGCTGCCACCCGTGCTGACGGTCGAGTCCGGTGACACCGTCACCCTTCACTCGCACCCGGCGGGCGGGCGCGAGTCGCTCCATCCCGACCCGGCCCGCGTGCCGGCCGACCTGCTCCACGCCCTGGAGACGCTGAAGCCCGGCGGTGGCCCGCACTTCGTCACCGGACCGGTCCATGTGGTTGGCGCAGAGCCGGGCGACATGTTGCAGGTCGAGATCCTCGATCTGAAGTTCCGCCTGGACTGGGGTTTCGTGTCGATCCTGCCGCTGCTCGGCACTCTGCCGGACGAGTTCACCGACTACGAGACGATTCACGCCGACATCGACACCGCCCGCGGAATCTGCCGATTGCCCTGGGGGACGGAGCTGCCTCTCGACCCGTTCTTCGGCATCATGGGGACCGCCCCACCGGCCGCCTGGGGCCGTGTCGGCTCGCCGGTGCCCCGCGCCTTCGGCGGCAACATGGACAACAAGGAGATGAGGGTCGGCACAACCCTGTATCTGCCAGTTTTCAACCCAGGTGGCGGCTTCTACGCGGGCGACGGCCACGGCGTGCAGGGCGACGGCGAGGTCTGCATCACGGCCCTGGAAACGGGGTTGACCGGCACGTTCCGGCTCACCGTGCGCAAGGACATCCCGGGCGCATGGCCCTTCGCCGAGACCCCCACCGACCTAATGTCGATCGGCCTGCACGAGAGCTTGGACGAGGCCATGCGGCAAGCCGTGCGGGAGATGGTGCGCCTCGTCTGCGCCCGCACCGGCCTCACCCGCAACCAAGCCTACATGTTGTGTTCGCTCGCCGGGAATTTGCGGATCACCCAGACGGTAGACGGCAACAAGGGCGTGCACATGCTGATGCCCAAGACGGCTCTCCCCGGGACATGACGGCATCGGGCGCGCCCTTCCCGGAATGGTCGGGGCGCGTTCTCAGGCGGGCTCTCGCCGGTGCAGCGACGCACTCCCCCCGCTCATGAGTCCTGCACCTGTCCATTGTTTGTGCATCGATCTCGGCAACAGCCCTAATCGGCAGTTCGCACGAAGGCGAAGCGACCGATACAGCTCTCGCCACCACGATAATGGGGCCTCTGGCGCAAGGCTGTGCGCGGGGAGATAGCGGGGCGGGCCGCCTCGCCTCGCCACGGTTGGACCGTCATCGCCGCGCGCAGGCGCTGCACCTCGGCCTGTAGGGCGACGTTCTCCTGCTCGACTCGATCGAGCCGAGCCACGCCCGCAGGTTTGAGCCCGCCGAGGCGGCGTCGCCACCGATAGAAGGTGCCGAGCGAGATACCGGCGCTCGCGCAGATCTCCACGATCGATATGCCGCCCGCGGCCTCGTCCAAGAGAAGGGCGATCTCCTCATCCGTATGCAGGGATCGGCTCATCGAGGATCTCCAGATGCGTCAGACATGGGGGGTCCGTTCGATCAGCCACGGGCAAGAAGCGGACCGAGGGTCCACGTTCGACCGTGCGACGGAGCGTTGGCGATCCGGATGACCGGTGGCCGAAACACCGGCACCGCGTAAAGAAAATCGCCCTGTTTGCTCCGATAGCCACCCACACACTGCTCACTCTTTTGCCCTTGCCAAAGGCACCAGATCTTTCTCCTCGCAGTATTTTCGTCTCACGTGCTAGACACTGCAGGATCTGATGGCGCGGAACGATCTCCTCGCGGGGATCGAACTCCGGCGGACTCCCGCCCTCTAGGCGCGCACGTTCCGTTCGGAGAAGGCGGGATCAGCGTCTGGGCTATCATCTGCAGCCTGGGTTCACACCTCCCATGAGCGGCAAATCAATCAGCCCTCGATCGAGGGTCGCGAGGTATATCTGCTGCAAAGCGCGATGAACTTCCGTTCCGATGGATGACTTGGGCCGATATATGCCTGTCTGCTTTCCGGCGGCTCTGCTCCGCAGACTTGCCGCTTCTGGCCATATTGCGTTACACCGTATCACTATCGCGCAGAACCGAGCATCCTGCTTCGCGTCCATCTCGGCCGCTCAAGCACTCTTCTTTCGTCGTCCAGAACGGACGTCCCGATTTTCCCGAGCGTTCAATGAGTCAGGCTAGCGCTCGTTGACGTACAGACCGTCGGGAACGTTGGTACTGCCTTCCTCTGCCGAGTCATGCCGACGCAGCTCGGCGTCAGGATGAACGCGAGCGTCTGCCGAGCTTCGATCAACTTATGCGATGCGCGAGTAGCGACGCTCGAGACGGCTCTCCCCACGATGGCTGATAGGCCGGGCTTTCAGGGCCCGCTCGCTTCAGCCGAGGCAAGGAAAGCCCGCACGGTGTCGCGGAGAAAGGCCGCATCGGCCGGATTGGTCGAGGGATTGCCGGCGCGGTGGCCCCAAAGGCTCGGGATCGGCCGCAAGACGGCATCGCGCAGGTGCGGTAGTTCGGCGGCGTTGTCGGCGACGCGGAAGTAGAGATCGGTCTCGCCCGGCATCAGCAGCAGCCGGGCCGTGATCGCGCCCAGCGCCCGGGCGAGGTCGCCGCCGTAGCGCGGGTCGCGGCTGATGTCGCCCGCATCCCAGGTCTGGAGCTGCGCATACAGATCAGCTGCCGGACGGCGGCCGAAGCGCTCCTCCCAATCGGTGCGCAGGAAGGTGTCGAGGTCCGGGGCGCCGAGGGCGGTGCGGTGCAGGTCTGCCCGGTAGAAATCCTGGCTGAGCGCCCAGCCCGCGTAGATACGCCCGAAGGCCCGGAGCGCCGCGGCGGGCTGGGCCGAGAATCGGCCGGCGCCGCGATGTTCCGGCGCGGCCTCCAGCACCGTCATGAGGCCCTTCAGGAACACGCGGTTGTGGGTGGCGGTCCGGGCGCTGCCGCAATTGATCACCGCGCGGGCGACCTGCTCGGGAAACAGCGCCGCCCAGTGGTAGGCCTGCTGCGCCCCCATGGACCAGCCATAGACGGCATGCAGACGCCCGATCCCCCACACCTCGGCGAGAAGGCGGCGCTGCGCGTGGACGTTGTCCCAGGCGGTGACGAGGCCGGGCCAGTCCGGCGTGTTCGACGGGCTCGACGACAGGCCGTTGCCGAACATGTCCGGGATGACGATGAACCAACAGCTCGGATCGAGCACCCCATCGGGCCCGATTAGCCATTCCAGATCTGTATGCTGGGCCGAATAGCTCGTCGGATAGAGCACGACATTGTCCCTGGCGGTGGACAGCGTCCCATGCGTCTTCCAGCGCAGCTGCGCTCTCGGCAGCACCGCGCCCGACTGTAGCGTCAGGTCGCCGAGTTCGAAGGTTCCGGTGGCCGTCGCCCAACTGCTCACGGGCGCGGCGTCCGAACGGATCCGACATGCCAGTGGCCGTAGTCTGGCTGGCCCACGCCGAGGCGCAACGCCGCCCGGGCGTCTGGCGGGCGGTAGAACAGGATCAAGGTGTGGAGGCGATGCTTGGCGTGGAAGGGCATGTTCCGCATGAGGAGCCGCATGAGGCCGTTTATCAAGGCCGTGCGCATGCTGGTCAGGCCATTGTCGTCGATCGTGCAGAGCGTGTGCTCGGTGAGGAGGCAGAGCCGCAGGAAAAGCTACCCGAAGTTCCGCGGCCCGATCCCAATTCCGGGGGGGAGCGCCAGATCAGCCAGCCGGCCCCGGCCAGCATCAGGACATGCGCGTCGAGGTGGACGGCACCGCACCTGTCCGAGCTGAGCGACAGCGCCGTCACCTCTGAGCCAGTGAGAACCCCTGCGCGCGTGGAAGCCGCTCATTCCCTGAACCGCGTGACCGCCTCGAAGACGCGCGAATACGGCATCATCCCTGACGATCCCTCCGATCGTATACCGGACACTCCCTCATGCCGGCTCAACCGCGATCGCCAGCCGAGGCGCGATCGCCAGCCGAGGCGCGATCGACTTGGTATTCGGCTTGCCTCTGCGGCCCAGGCAAAGGGTGAATGCGAAATGAGACGATCCTGGTTTTCCGGCCTATTCGCGGCCGTGGCTCTGCTCGCGCCGGGGTCCGCCGGCGCGGAAACGACGCTGAAAGCGGTGCTGGAAGCCGAGATCGTTACCCTCGATCCCTACTTCACCACGGCGTACATCACGCGAACCTTCGGCTACATGGTCTACGACACGCTGTTCGCGCCCGACGCGACGGGCGTGTTCCGGCCGCAGATGGTCGACACATGGTCGGTGTCGGATGACCGACTCACCTGGCGCTTCACCTTGCGCGACGGGCTGCGCTTCCACGACGGCTCGTCGGTCCGGGCCGCCGACTGCGTCGCCTCGCTGCGGCGCTGGGCGGCTCGCAGTGCGCTGGGCGGCCGGCTCATGGACGTGACGGCCGCCCTCGACGCCGTGGACGACCGGACCTTCGTGCTGACGCTGCGGGAGCCCTACGGCCTCGTCCTCGACACACTCGGTACGACGTCGAGCCCCACGCCGTTCATCATGCCGGCGCGGCTCGCCGCGACGCCCCCCACGACGCAGCTCTCTGAGGTCGTGGGATCCGGCCCATTCATCTACGACCGCGCAGCGCACGTCCCCGGCGACCACATGCTTCTGCGCCGGAACCCCGACTATCGACCGCGTCCCGAGCCGGCCGACTTCCTGGCGGGCGGCAAGGTCGTGAAGGTCGACGCCCTCGACGTCCGCGTCATCCCCGACGGGGCGACGGCGACGGGCGCACTCGGCGTGGGCGAGATCGACTACATGCAGTATGCGCCCTTCGACCTGATCGGTCAGATGGAGTCCAAGAAGAGCTTGGCAGTGACGAACTTCACCGGCCCGCACAGGTTCACGGGCCACTATCGCATCAACACGGCGTCCAAGCCCTTCGACGACCCGGCCATCCGGCGCGTGCTGCTGCGGCTCGTCGATCAGCGTGAGGTCTTGGACGGGTTCGGCCTCGACCCGCGCTTCTCGCAAACCTGCGACGCTTTCTTCATCTGCGGCTCGCCCTACGAGACGCATGCCGGAACGGGCCTCTTGCACGACCCTTCGGTGGCGGCGGCACGGTCCGCTCTGAAGGAGACTGCCTACAAAGGCGAGCCGGTGATCGTGATGGTGGCCAACGATCTCGAGGCGGCGCGCGTGTCCTCGACCATCTTAGCCAATCGGCTGAAGGAGGCCGGCTTCACCGTTGACCTGCAGGTGATGGATTGGGCAGCCCTACTCGCCAAACGCACCAAGAAGGCCGGCTGGGGCCTCTTCGGCATCCATGCGCTGGGGCTTGATCTCAGCTCGCCTCTGACCAACTCCGCGATCAACTTCAACTGCAAGGACGCAGCGAGTTCCGGGTTCATGTGCGACCCGCGCATGGTTGGCTTGTTCGACCGTTTCGCCCGCGAGCCTGATCTGGACAAGCGGCGCACCATCGCGGGGGAGATCCAGACCATCGTCTACGACGAGGGCCTGGTCGTCCCGTTCGGCCAGTTCGCGCAGCCCGCGGCTTACCGGACCTCGCTCACCGGTCTGATCCCCTCCGCTATCCCGCTCTTCTGGAACGTCGCGAAGCCATGAGCGCAGCCCCATACGATATCGTCGTGGTCGGTGCCGGCTCCGCCGGGGCGGCTTTGGCAGCCCGCCTCTCGGAGGATCCGCGACGCCGGGTGCTCCTGCTGGAAGCTGGACGCGACTGGCGCTCCACCGATGCGCCGCCGGCGCTGCGCTCGGCCAACATCATCCCGTTCATGTATGACCCGGCCCATCAGGCGGACTGGCAATGGCCGGGACTGATGAGCCGGCGGACCCGTGCGCAGGAGCCCCGCTTCTACTGGCGCGGTCGCGCGCTCGGCGGCAGTTCGACGGTGAACGCGCAGATCGCGATCCGCGGCGTTCCCGCGGCCTTCGATGCCTGGGCGGATCAGGGATGCACCGGCTGGTCTGCCGCGGATGTGCTGCCTCTCTTCGACCGGATCGAGGACGATGCCGATTTCGGCCTAGAGGACAGCTGCCGTCGCGGAGGTCCGCTCCCCGTGTATCGCGCGAAGCCGGATGCCTGGGGCGCGGTGGATCTGGGGCTCCGCGCGGCCGCCCTCGCAGCCGGCCATCCCTGGAAGGCGGATCTCAACGCGCCGACGGGCGAGGGCGTCTCCTGCAACCCAATCAACAGCCGCAACGGTCATCGGGTCACCACCAATGACGGCTACCTGGAACCGGCGCGCGACCGTCCGAACCTCGAGATCCGCTGCGAGGCCCTGGTCGACTGCGTCTTGTTCGAGGACCACCGGGCGGTCGGCCTGCGCGTCCGCTTCGGTGTGGAGCCCTGGACCGAGATCCATGGCCGCGAGATCGTGCTGTGCGCCGGCGCCGTCCACAGCCCGGCGATCCTGATGCGCTCCGGGATCGGCCCGGCCGAGCCGCTTCGCGCCCTCGGCATTCCCGTCCGGCAGGCGCAGGAGGCTGTCGGCCGCAACTTCATGGACCATCCGATCCTGCGGGCGACGCTGGATTTGAAGCCGGAACACCGGGCGCTCGACACGGATGCGCGCCACACCAACTGCTGCGTCACGTACTCGAGTGGCCTCGCGGGCGGCGGAGAGCGCGACATGATCTTCGTCGCCTACAATCATCGGACCCTGACCGGGCCGGAACCGACGCCGCAGGGCGCCGTCGGCGTCGGGCTCTACGACGCGTTCTCGCGCGGGACGATGCACCTCACCTCGGCCGATCCGGAAGCCAACCCGGCCATCGAAGAGAACATGCTTGATGATCCACGCGATCGCCTGCGCATGCGCGACGCGGTGCGCCGTCTCGCAGGTCTGACCGCGCATCCGGCCCTGGCCGGTCTCGCGACGGCGATCCGGTTCGGCGAGAGCCCACTCGCGATCGGCGACGCCGCGCGCCTCCCAGACGACAAGCTCGATGCCCTGATGCTCGCCGAGGCCGGCGACATCCAGCACGCCGCCGGCACGTGCCGCATGAGCGGCTGGGCAGACGCGTCCGGTGTCGTAGATCCGGATCTCAAGGTCCGTGGCATGGACGGGTTGCGGGTTTGCGACGCCTCCATCATGCCGAGCGATTGTCGGGCCAACCTGCACTTCACCTGCGTGATGATCGGCGAAAATCTTGCTCGACGAATGTCGAAGAGCGATTTCTAACCAGACCCGGATCACATTGCGCAGCACTGTCGGCATTCGATCGACGAGTTTTTGCGCCTTCCGCGGTGCGGCCGATCGGGGACGAGCGATCGCCGTTGAAGCGTAGCAGTTGATCGGCTCTGTTGGTCCATTGCGGTGGCATCGATCAGAGTTTCTCGCTGCTTCCCGAGCTTGCCGACCGGATTCCATATCGAATGGCGCGCTATTTCCGCGAACGAGGGTTCGGTTTGGCAGCCAATTTGCTTGAGCGAATGCCCGACGGCAGCGGCCGCACAATACGGTGCTTCGACAGTCGCCCTTTCTCGGCACGCGCCTGACTACCTCATCGACTCCCGCGGAGCTCGTATGCCTCAGCCCTGGTCGCCCCTGCTCCATCGGCGCTCGATCCTGAGAGGAATGACTGGCCTAGCGGTCGGCGCGGCATGGGCGCCGACCGCCACGCGCGCCGCAGGCCTCAAGACCGTCCGCTTCAGCGAGGCCGTCCACAACCTCGGCTACATCAATCTCTACGTCGGGATGCACGACGGCATCTTCGAGAAGAACGGCCTCGCCATGCAGGTGAGCGCCGCCGGAGGCGACACCCAGACCTTCGCGGCCGTGCTCGGGGGCTCGGCGGATTTCGCAATCGGTGACCCCACGATGGTGGTGATCTCGCGCGAGAACGGCGGGCCTGGGATGGTGGTCGGCACCGTTGTTCAGCGGGCCCACTACTTCGCGGTCTCGAAGTCGGTCGATCCCTTCACCGACCCGAAGGGCTTCAAGGGCAAGCGGATCGCCACCTCGCCGGAACCCAACACCAACTTCAGCGTGACCAAGCGCCTCATCGAGAGCAATGGAATGAAGCTCGGCGTCGACGCGACGATCGTGCCGGTGAGTCCCGGAACCGAGATCGCCGCCATGCTCGCCGGCGCGGCCGACATCGCGGTCGCCTACCAGCCCGGCGTCGCTCAGGCGGTGGCGCAGGGTGCAAAGATCGTGTTCGATTTCTCGAACTACGTCGGGCCCTTCTGTAATACCGGGATCATGGTGCTGCCCGGAACGATCCAGAAGGATCCCTCGACCGTGCAGGCCTTGGTGACAGCCTTCGAGGAGGCCGGGCGGAGAACCTACAGCGATCCCGATTACGCCAAGAAGGTCGCACGGCTGGAATTTCCGGACCTCCCGGGCGACGTCGTGGACGCTGCCATCGATGCCGAGCTGAAGTATAAGATCCCGGCCTCCAGCGTCGTGACCGAGAAGGACGCTTGGGAAAGCCTGATGGGCATGCAAAAATATCTAGGGAATATTAAAGGCACGCTCGCCTTCGATCAGGTCGTCGACAATACGTTCGCCGACAAGGCTGCGAAGCGCGCCGGCTGACCGGCCCCCATGTCCGAACGTACCCTGCAAGCGGAGGCCCGCCCCGGGTCTTCCGTGCCTCCGCTCTTCGTCGAGCATCTCGCCAAGGCGTATCGGACGGGCGGTCGCATCCTGCCTGTCGTCGGCGATCTGACCTTCGCGCTCGCCCGCGGAGAGATCGTCGCGATCGTCGGCCCGTCGGGCTGCGGGAAGACCACGCTCCTCAACGCCGTCTGCGGTCTCACACCGGCGGACTCGGGCCGCATCCTCTGGAACGGCATACCCCTCGACCGGCGCGGCCGCACGCCCAGCGGGATCGGCTACATGCTGCAGAAGGACCTTCTGCTGCCCTGGCGCACGGCCCTCGACAACGTGAAGCTCGGCACCGAAATGCGTGGGATGCCGCGCGATCAGGCCGACGAGCGGGCGCGCGCGCTCCTCGACCAGCTCGGCCTGCACGGTTTCGCTGGGGCCTATCCCGCGACCCTTTCGGGCGGCATGCGCCAGCGGGTGGCGCTTGCCCGCACCCTGATCAACGATCCGGACGTCCTGCTGTTCGACGAGCCCTTCGCGGCGCTCGACTTCCAGACGAAGTTGCTGATCGAAGCCGACACGGTGCGGCTCGTGCGCGACGGCGGCAAGTCCGTGCTCCTGATCACGCACGACATCGAGGAGGCCGTCTCGATTGCCGACCGGGTTCTGGTGCTGAGCGGGCGGCCGACCAGCGTCAAGGCCGCCTACACGATCGACCTCGACTGTGCGCCCGATGACATGATCGGGGCCCGGGAGAGCGCTGGCTTCGGCGACTACGTCCGCCAGATCTGGGCCGATCTCGATATCCCACGCACCACGGTCGGCGGCGCCGGTCGTGGCATCAGCCGCGCTGCAGCGAGGTCTTGAGATGTCGGACGCCGCGACCGGACCGGCAACCGTGATCGGGACGAGCCGGGATGCCCCGCCAGCACGGCCGCGCGATAGTACGCGTTTGCGCTCAGGCGCGCTCGTCCTCTTGGTGCAGATCGCACTCCTCGCAGCCCTGCTGGCGGCCTGGGAATGGCAGACCCGCCAAAGCCCGCAATCATCCTTCCTGTTCGGCTCGCCCTCGGCGATCAGCCGGTTCCTCTGGCAGGGCCTCGCCGACGGTACGCTCCTGCGCGATGCCGGCGTCACGGCCCTCGAGACGGGGCTCGGGTTCCTCATCGGCAACATCGTGGGCACGCTCGCCGGTCTGTCGCTCTGGTACTCGACCTTCGTCTCGCGGGTCGTCCAGCCCTTCATCGTCGCAATCGGCTCGATCCCGATCATCGCCCTCGCCCCGATCATCATCATTTGGTTCGGGACGGGGCTCGCCTCGAAGGTCGCGATGTCGACGCTCTCGGTCGTGGTGGTCGCCCTCGTGACCTCCTACAAGGGCGCGCTTGGCGTCGACCCGGACCAGATCAACCTCCTGCGGACCCTCGGCGCGCGTAAGCCGCAGATCTTCGCCAAGCTCGTCGTGCCGTCGAGCCTCGCCGATATTTTCGCTGGCCTGAAGCTCACCGTCGGCTTCGCGCTGATCGGTGCCATCGTCGGCGAGTTCATGTCGTCGTCCGTGGGCTTGGGCCACGCCATTTTCCAGGCAGGATCCCTCTACGCAATCCCCAAGGTCTTCGCCGCGCTGGTCGGCACGATCGCGCTGGCCCTTATCCTGACCTTCCTGGTCGGCCGGGCCGAGCGGCTGCTCATGCCCTGGCGGGATCATCACTGACCCACGCCACCCCTGGACACCGACGCCATCGCCATCGCCATCGCCATCAGGAGCCCCATTTGACGCAGCGCATCAGCAAGCAGGGAACGATCAAGTACGCCCTCTCGGGCGACGAGCCCTTCGTCGCGACGATCGCACCGGGCGAGATCGTCACGGTCGAATGCGTGATCAACATCGGTGACGGTGTCATCAAAGGGCTCGGACAGAATTTGACCGAGGCCGACGTCACGTTCCCGTTCGTGAATGGGGCAACCGGCCCGATCGAGGTCGCGGGCGCGAAGCCGGGCGACATGCTGAAGGTCGAGATCCTCGACATGGAACTCGGCCAGAGCGGTTACAGCTCCCTCTGGCCCGGGCACGGCATGTTCCCGGACTGGGTGCGCCGCAAGGAATGGGGCATCCGAACCAAAGTCGTCGACGTGCGCGACGGCCATGTGATTTGGAATGACCGGCTCCGGCTGCCGGTGAAGCCGATGGCCGGCGTCATCGGCGTCGCGCCGGTCCACGGCGCGGTCCTGACGGTCGACAACGGCACGCATGGCGGCAACCTCGACGTTCAGGAGGTCACCACCGGCAATACCGTGATGCTGCGGGTCGAAAAGCCCGGCGCGCATTTCTTCATCGGCGATTGTCACGCGCTCCAGGGCGACGGCGAAGCCGTCGGTATGGGGGCGATCGAGATCGGTGCGAACGTGACCCTGCGGGTGAGTCTCGTGTCCGCGCCGGCGCGGCTCGGCCACCCGCGGATCGAGACGCCCACGCATCTCTGCACACTCGGTTGCGCCCGTCCGCTCGAGGACGCGATGCGCATCGCTTTCGCCGACATGATCTACTGGCTCGCCGATGAGTGGAACATCCCCGAGCCGGAGGGTTACCTGCTGCTCGCGCAGATCGCCGAGGCGCGCTGTACGCAGATGGTCAATCCGAAATACACGTACATCTGCAAGGTGCCGAAGGCAATCCTCGCCGCATTCCAGTGAATTCATGGGCAGATCGGCCATCCGATGATGGGCCGGACGCGGACCGCTGAGCCGCGTAGTCCATCGTGTCCGCTGCACGGCACCGAGGCTGTGCGGCGGGGGATCGGATCTGATTGAAAATGTGCATAATATTCATTCTGACTATATAATTAAGAGCTGAAACCAAATAAAATATATTTCCATTTAACGGCGCTATGACGCTCTCATCGGAAGCATACATGGCACACGTATTTCAAATTGACGGGACAATTAAGGAGTCCTCTGGCTTGTCCCGCACGCTCGACGCGACTGATCTCTCCCCCCGCATGATTCTGGCGCTTCCGGCGAGCTGATTTCCTATCAGTTTTTCTTCGAAGCAGCTACTCCGCTTACTGCCAAGTCCGGACAGCCGGTTCGCCCTTCTGGCGGCCGGGCGAGTCTGTCTGGGAGTAAGCCAGATGCGGAAGGCGCCCAGGATCAGTTTGCAGTTCAGTCCGGAAATTCGAATCCTGTGCTGGAACACTGCACGCGACCTCGGGCTTGATCGATTTTCGTGCGAGTCGCGCTCAATGCGCCGGCCGCTGTCGTACATCACAGATTGTGTGTACCGCATATTGCAGGACACTGATCTAGAAGGGCAGCGAGACTGTCGTTGTCGCTACGACTGTGTTTAGATGAATGTGCCGAAACGGATCTGCCGCTAGAGACCGTTTGAGGCCCCCGATAGCAGGCCGAGAATTTGCGCGGATGCAGTTCCATCTCAACGGCTACAAGTCCGGGGATCCAGCGATCGCCGAACCACCAGCGGTAGAAGGGACTCCACACTTAAAGGGCGCATCGCCGGATCTGGTCGATGTCCTAATAATCGGTTGCGGACCGACCGGCCTCACACTCGCCGCGCAACTCGCGGCCTTCCCCAACATCACGACTCGGATCGTCGATCGGAAGCGCGGCCGCCTCCTCGTCGGTCAAGCCGATGGGATCGCGTGCCGGACGATGGAGATGTTCGAGGCATTCGGCTTCAGCGAGCGCGTCCTCAAGGAGGCGTACTGGGTTAACGAAACATGCTTTTGGAACCCCGATCCCAGCCAGTCGAACGTGATTACCCGCACTGGCCGCATCGTGGATACGGAGGAGGGGTTGTCCGAGTTCCCGCACGTCATCATGAACCAGGCGCGGGTCCACGACTTCTTCCTCGCAACGATGCAGAACGCGCCCACTCGCCTGGAGCCGAGCTACGGACGCAACTTCCTCGATCTGGCTCTCACGGACGCCGAAACGGGCGACGGCATCGAGCCATCCAGCGACTTCGACTTTCCGGTCAACGTCAGGCTTGAGCGGATCGACGATTTGCAGACGTCTGCCGTCGAGACCGTACGCGCGCGCTACATCGTCGGGTGCGATGGGGCCCACAGCGCCGTGCGTGGCGCTGTGGGCCTTACAGTGCACGGTGACTCCGCCAACCAGGCGTGGGGCGTCATGGATGTACTTGCCGTGACTGACTTCCCGGACATCCGCCTGAAGTCCGCCATCCACTCCGCCAAAGAGGGCAGCCTCCTAATCATCCCGCGCGAAGGTGGTTACCTCGTGCGCATGTACATCGAACTCGACAAGCTCGACGCGAATCGGCGCCTGGCAAGGGACGCGGTGACGGTCGATCACCTGATCGCGGCGGCGCGGCGCATCCTGCACCCCTACACGCTGGAGGTGAAGGAAGTCCCATGGTGGTCGGTCTACGAGATTGGGCAGAGGCTCTGCGAAGCCTTCGATGATGGCGGCCCTGCGCACCGTGAACATCGTTCGCCCCGGATCTTCATCGCTGGCGATGCCTGCCACACGCACAGCCCGAAAGCGGGCCAGGGCATGAACGTCTCGATGCAGGACGCCTTCAACCTCGGCTGGAAGCTCGCCGCCGTGGTCCGCGGGCAGTGTACACCGCAGATTCTCCAGACCTACTCGATGGAGCGTCGCGCCGTCGCCCAGGAACTCATCGACTTCGACCGTGCGTTCGCCCGCATGTTCAGCGCCCCGCCCAGGCCATCCGACGTGACGGGCGGCGACGGCGTCGATCCGGCCGAGTTCGAGCGGTACTTCGTCAAGCATGGCCGCTTCACCGCCGGTACCGAGACCTGCTATCCGCCGTCCCTCATCACCGGCCAGTCCACGCATCAGAACCTCGCCGAGGGCTTCAGGATCGGGACACGCTTTCATTCGGCGCCGGTGATCCGGCTGGCCGATGCTAAGCCACTTCAGCTCGGCCACACCGTCAAGGCAGATGGCCGCTGGCGCTTGTTCCTGTTCGCGGATCCGGAGTCGCCCGACGCGCGATCCTCGCGACTGCGCACCGTGTGCACGTACCTGGCCGAAGCGGACGACGCGCCCATCCGGCGGTTCACACCCGCGGGCGCCGACATCGACTCCGTCATCGACGTGCGGGCGATCCTGCAGCAGGGCCACCGGCAGTTCGTTCTAGGAGCGATGCCACCGCTGCTGCGACCGCCGAAGGGGCGTTATAACCTCGTCGACTGCGAGAAGGTCTTCTGCCCGGACCCGAAGGCCGGCGATATCTTCGCACTGCGCGGCGTTTGGCGGGCGGACGGTTGCATCGTCGTCGTGCGGCCGGACCAGCACGTCGCGCATGTGCTGCCCCTGGACGCCCATGCCGAACTCGCGGCCTTCTTCGATCGATTCATGCTGTAGCGGGTGGAAACGCGATGCGCAGCGAGATCGACGCGATCCGGGCCTTCCTGCAGGCGCAGCCGCGGCCGGCGGATCTCGTCGCACGGCGCGCCCGGCTCGACAGCTTCGGCCGCCGCGACGCGCTTCCGCCCGGCACCCGCGTCACCCCTGTCGATGCCGGCGGCGTGCCGGGTGAGTGGACCCTCTGCCCTGGTGGCGATCCCGAGCGCGTCCTCATTTTCCTCCACGGCGGCGGGTACATGGCTGGATCCCTCGACAGCCATCGCCACGTCGTTGCGCGCGCGGGGCAGAACGCCGGCGTCCGCACCCTCGCACTCGCCTACCGGCTCGCCCCTGAGCACCCTTTCCCCGCCGCCCTCGACGACGCGGTGGCGGGCTATAGGTTCGTGCTGGAGCAGGGGATCTCGCCCGAACGGATCGCCTTGTGCGGCGAGAGCGCGGGCGGTGGCCTCGCCGTCGCCGCCGCGTTGCGCCTGCGAGAGGCGGGCGACCCGCTGCCCGGATGTCTCTGGCTCTCTTCACCCTGGATCGACTTGGCCTTGCGCGGCAAAAGCTTCAGGACGAAGGCAGCGGTGGATCCCATGATCCAGCGCCTCTACCTTTCCGAACTTGCGGCGGCCTACCTGAGCGGCGCGGATCCCCAGAACCCTTTGGCCTCGCCCCTCTACGCCGATTTAAAGGGCTTGCCCCCGACGCTGATCCAAGTCGGCTCGGACGAGACGCTCCTCGATGATGCGGTGTGTCTGGCCGGCGCGGCCGGAAGCGCGGGCATGAACGTTACGCTTCGGATCTGGCCCGCGATGATCCACGCTTGGCATCTGTTCTTCCCGAACCTTGCGGAGGGGCGCGCAGCTCTCTCGGAGGCCGGCACCTTCGTGGATGGCCACCTCAAGCCGAGAAGCATGAAGCCTAATATGCGAACTGAGGCTGCGTCCGTATAGCCAGTCAACTGATCCTACCCGCGAATGAATATCGGATGATGAGCGCAATCTCGACATGAAATTTAATAAGATTTTCATTCTGTCTTCGTTCTTTGGAGATACTAAGACCAAATATACAAGTTGTAAATGAACCTCCTCTGCAATCGCGGCAGACTCTCGTAAATCTCATCAATGTTTCGGAAGGTGCCTTGCCTGCCTATCTGGCGAACGATCTCTGAATAGGTCCAGATTCGTTTGGCCAGACCGGGTTATTCCGCTCCTCGATTGCAATTTTGATGAAACATGGGAGCACGCTGCCGTTCAGCCCTGATTGAAGAGATATGAACACGTAGCCAGCAGTGCCAAGATCTTGGATGAAGGACCGGCCGCACTGCGGTCACCTTCAAACGAAACTGCCAGCGCTACGTCTTGCAGCCCTCGCACAAAGTGCTAACCATTACCCGTAGACGTTCGTTAGGCTGCTGGCAGAAATAGCCCTTTGTGGTTGCAGGTTCGAGTCCTGCCGAGACCACCAGCCTCCCGCGATCGCGGGATCCGCCGGGGGGCAGATCCCAACCTCCCTGATCGAACGCGCCCCCACCTGTGGCCGCGCGGCGACACCGGCCGACGACGTCGGGTGGACGGCGCAAATCGCTCCGGATCGGTCACGGGCGACCGGCCAGCCCGAGGGCGCCGGCCCGACCCACCCGTCGCGGCGCCCCCCCTCTCGCCTTCGCCCCCCGCCATCGCGTAGGTCCAACCGTGCCCAACGCCACGCTCGACCCCGCCGATCGCCCATGCTCCCACAGTACCGCTGGCTCTGGGCCCTGACCCTCCTCCTCGCCTCCGGCGGGGCGGGCCTCCTCTACAACCTGCTCTTCGTCGGCGGCGCCTCGATGCTCGCCGGCTTGGTCTACGCCCTGGCGGTGGGCGGGACGGTGCTGGCCTTCGTGCCCGGCCTAGCCCTGTCGGGCGTCCAGACGCGGCTGCGCCGCCTGCCGGCGCTGGTCTACATGCTGGCCGCCGAACTGCTCTACGTGGTGCTGATCACGCTCGGCTGCGCGCTCGGCGGCCTGGTCGTCTGGACCTTCGGCCTCACCGCCGACAGCCTGTCCACGGCGGTGCGGATCACGCCGCGGTTCCTCGCCTACTCGCTGGCCGTGTCGGCCCTGCTGGTCTTCGTCATGCGCATGCGCGACCTGATCGGCGGCGAGGTGTTCGTGAACTTCATGATCGGCCGCTACCACAGGCCGGTGCAGGAGGAGCGGATCTTCCTGTTCCTCGACGTGGTCGGCTCCACGGCCTTCGCGGAGACCCACGGCGACCTGCGCGCCCAGGAGTATCTCAGCGCCGTGTTCGCGACGCTCGCCGAGCCGGTCCGGCGCAACGCCGGCTCCACGGACGACTTCATCGGCGACCTCGCGATGATCACGTGGCCGATGAAGCGCGGCCTCAAGGACGCGCGCTGCGTGACCTGCGTGTTCGCGGTACTCGACCGGATCGAGGCCGACGCCGCGGCTTGGCAAGCCCGGTTCGGGACGGTCCCGCGGCTGCGGGCGGCGCTGCACGGAGGTCCGGTGGTCACGGCCGAAGTCGGGGTCGACCGCCACAAGATCGCGTATTTCGGCGACGCCGTGAACGTGACGGCGCGGATCGAGGCCCTGTGCCGCCCGCTGGGCGTCGACATCCTGATCTCGCAGGATCTCCTCGACCGGCTGGACCGGCTGCCCGACGGCGTCCGCGCCCGCCCGCTGGGGACGCACGCCCTGCGCGGCCGCGGCGCGCCCCTGGCGGTCGCCACTCTCGAGCGCGGCGCGGCGCCGGACCGGCTGATCCCGGAGCAGAGGCCGGCGCCGCCGGTGCGGGACCGCGCCGAGGCCGTCGCGGAACCGCGCTAGGCTCCCCGTCGGGGCCGCGTGTCGGTCGCGTCTCAGTGGCGGCGGACCCAGCGCTCCCACCAGCGCTCCCACCCGTGCGCCCAGAAGCGCCGGCCCCGCGCGCTCGCCGCGCGCCGCGGGGCCGCGGCCGGGCCGGCCCAGTCGGAGGTTGCCCCGAGCGCCGCCGGCAGGGTGGCGACGAGCGCCGCCGGCCCCTCGATGTCCCAGCCGATCACGCAGCAGCCGCAGCCGGTGCTGCGCACGCGGGTGAGCCGGCCGGCATGGGCCAGCATCCAGCGCTCGGCGGCGGCGACGTCGTCCCCGTCGCCCACGTCCACGCACAGGGAGGCGCGCGCGTGGCCCGGGGCCGGCGGCCCCTCGGGCATTGGGTCGACCCGCCCGTAGAGGGCCCGCAGGGCGTCGGAATCCGGTCCGGCGTCGCCGGCGCTCACGGCGCGCCCATCTCGGCCAGCTGCCGCTTGGCGAAGGTGCAGGCCGCGAAGTCCGGGTTGATCGCGCAGGCCATGTCGAACGCCGCCCGGGCCCGGGACGCCTCGGCGGCGACGCCCTCGCCGAGGCGATAGGCTTGGCCGAGCATGGCGCAGCCCCAGGCGCCGCGCCGGTCGCAATCGAGACGGAAGCTCCGGGCGAGGCAGGCATCCGTGTCGGCGCGCGTCGCGTCGCGGAAGGGATCCTCCGCGTAGCCGCCGTTCCGGATCCCGGCCGCCCGGTTGGTGCAGCCCGCCGGGAACCCGCCCGCGCAGGCGAGGGCGTAGAGCCGCTCCTTGTCGAGGATGTCGGCGACGTCGAGGGAGTGGTGCTCCAGGGCGAGGGCGAGATCGAAGCAGGCCGGCGCGTTCGACCACCGGGTGCAGAGCGCGTAGCAGGAAGCGGGCTCGCGCGCGCAGCGGCGCTCGGTGGGCCGGCGGGGCGCGAACGCCCACCGCCAGAACGGGCGCTCCCGCGCGAAGGTGTCGGCCGGGCAGGTGCCGAAGCTGCGCAGCAAGGCCGGGTCCTGCCGCAGCGGCGCCGCGATCTCCGCGGCCTCGGCCTTGTTGAAGACGGGTGCGGCAGGCGCCTCGTCGGCCCGGGACGCCCCCGGTCCGAGCGAGAGGACCGGGGCCAGGGCGAAGAGCGCGGCGAGGCTGGTCCGGAGGTGCCCGGCCGGGAGGCTCCGGGCCGGGCTCATCGGCGCCGTCGCCAGCGGCGCAGCAGGCGTCGCAGGCCGAGGAGCAGGGCCACCGCGAGGACCAGAAGCCCGAGCGCCGGGTGCAGCAGGGCGGCCGCCTGGAACAGGACGAAGATCCCCAGGACGACCTTCCAGGGCTTCATCGGGGCGTCGTCGGGCTCGGCGCCCGCGTCCGGCGCGGCCTCTGCGCGGGCGGCCGGTTCCGGGGCGCCGAGGCGCGGGCGCCCCGAGGCCGGCACGCCGCTGCGGCCCGGAACCGGCGCGGCCGCGCGGACCGCGACCTCGGCCGCCTCCCGGGCGGCGGCCGCCTCGGCCTCGGCCAGGATCGGGTCCGGCTCGGGCGCGGGGCGGGGGGCCGGCACCCACCAGCGGGCGAGGGGCACCTCGCCCCGCGCGGACCGGGCGCGGAAGTCCGGCTGCCGGGGCGCCGTCGCCGGGGCCGAATGGCGGTCCGCGAGGGCGCGGGCCTGCGCGACAAGCGGCGCGCCGGTCTCCGGCGTGACCATCCGGACGAACTGGGCGAAGCCGACCGCGGCGCGGAGCACGCCCGCCTCGCCGGCCGCGCCCCAGCGGCGCCCGGCCGGCCCGTGCCGCTCGAGCCCGTGCAGGAGGGCGCGGAAGCGGCGCAGGGTCTCGCGGGGCACGCCGACCCGCTCGTTGACGGTGAGCCCGGTCACCTCCTGGTGCCGGCCGCGGCGCATCACGCGGGTCTTGTCCGGATGGACGGTGAAGCCCTCCCCGGCAACGATGGCGTGGACGTATTTGAGCAGCGCGCCGACCTTCCCGGCGGCCTCGCCGGAGGCCGAGAAGGTCAGGTCGTCGGCGTAGCGCGTGTAGGTGAAACCGAGGCTGCCGGCGAGGCCGGCGAGCCGGGCGTCGAGCCGGGTGCAGACGAGGTTGGTGAGCGCGGGGCTCGTCGGCGCGCCCTGCGGCAGCCGGCGGGGCCCACGGGCGGCGTAGAGGCGGGCGCCGTCGATCTCGACCGCGTCCACGTCCGGCTCGGTGCAGAGCAGCGCCAGCACGGTCGCCACCGGCTCGGCGTAGCCCAGGCCCCGGAACTTCCCCTTGATCCGCCGGTAGTCGAGGCTCGGGAAGAAGTCCTTGAGGTCGAGATTGACCACGACGTCCCGCCCGACATGGGCGGCGGCGTTGGTGACGATCGAGCGGCCGGGCACGAAGCCGTGGGCCACGTCGTGCACGGGGACGCGGGCGAGGAGCGCGTCGAGGATCCAGTACTGCGCCCGCTTCAGGCGCGGCATCGGCGCCGAGATGCGGCGCAGGCCGCCCGCCTTCTTGGGGATGGTGAAGCGGCGGTAATGGCTCACCGCGCTGAGCGCCCGGTCGTAGGCGAGGAAGCGCAGCTCACCGAGGCCGATCCCCATGGCCTCGGCCAGCGCCTTCGGGCTCGCCAAGGGCGGGAGACCGGGGGCGGGCCCCCACCCCGGAGCGTCCGCGTGCGCGAGGCCGGCCGAGACGCCGTCGCCGAGATGGAGGATCTCCGCCTCCCGGCGCGCGTGCCATGCCTGCGCCCGCGCGTGGCGGTCGCGGGCGTT
The DNA here is from genome assembly GCF_053345625.1 of Methylobacterium sp. D53M. Taxonomy (NCBI): domain Bacteria; kingdom Pseudomonadati; phylum Pseudomonadota; class Alphaproteobacteria; order Hyphomicrobiales; family Methylobacteriaceae; genus Methylobacterium; species Methylobacterium sp. D53M. The sequence continues at coordinate 190,781 of NZ_JBKFAL010000008.1, read as the reverse complement.
GCGCAGCCGCGTCTCGCGCCGCCGCTCCAGCGCCGCCTTCTTGCGACGGCGATGCATCTCCTTGAGGGCGGCCTCCGGGTCGCGCCACGCCGCCTCCCGCCGGTGCAGGTCGGCGAGGGCGCGGGCGATCTCGCCGCGGCGGCGGATCAGGTCGTCCGGCGGATTGGGTTGCGCTTCCCCGTCCGGCCAGAAGCCGAGCCGGATCATCTCCTCGAGGATGACCTCGTCCTTCGAGCTCTCGCGGATCCGGTCGTAGAGCTGCTGGCGGGTCAGGCTGCCGGGCTGCTGGCTCATCGGCGACCTCCGGCGCAGGCAGGAGGCGTGACGGGGGACGTCGGCCGGGATGCCTTCGTCAAGTCTCGGGACTGGCCCGGTCCACTCGACGCCGGCACGACCACCGGTGCGCGTTTGGGTTCAGCGAACCCAAACCGCGAACGCGCACCGGTGGTCAGTGCCGGCCCAGTGAAGAGCGGGCTAGTGACGCTTTGCCGGGCAGGGTGCAGGGACGGCGAATCGCCGCCCGAAATGCAAGGTCCGCCCCGGCCGACGCCCCTCGTCGCGGGGAGGATAGGCCAGGCGCGCGGCCGCATCAATCGGGTCCGTCTCACGCCTGCCACCGCACCGGCTTGCCCTCGACCTGGGCGTGGACGAGGCGGCGCACGGCCAGCATGTGCTCGCAGGGGCCCCGGGTCAGCCGGTTGTGGGTGTAGAACCCGCACTGGCAGCTGCCGCCGACCATGCGGTCGTCGGAATCGAGATCCACCGCGGGGGTCAGGCTCCGGCCGTCGTCCAGCACGGTCCCGCTCAGGCGCCGCCTGTCGCCGGCCTGCTCGACGGGCCCGATGGTGACCAGTCCGGCCGCCAGGAACCGGTCGGCCTTGGCCTCCTGCTCGGTGGCGAAGCGCAGGGCGCCCGGCGCCAGCGGCTCCCGGGTCAGCTCCCGCAGGCGGTAGACCCGCTTGTCGAGGTCGAACATGGCGCGGCCCGCCTGCACGTAGCCGCCGAGCGCCGCCTCCACGGTCGACCGGTCGAGGCCCGTCTCGGCGGCGAGTTGCCCGGTGTCGGCGGCGTGATGGCGCCGGAGCACCGCGAAGACCCGGGCGGCGGTGTCGGCGTCGACGTCGGCCCGGGGCGCGAGCAGGTCGAACTGCCCGGCCCGGGACCAGTCGTTGGCGGTCCAGCCCGACAGGCCGAGCGTGAAGCGCAGGCCGCCGAAATCCACCACCGCGAAGCTCGGCAGACCGGTGCCGAGGAGGTGCAGCCGCACCGACCGGGCGAGCGGCAGGGTCCGGGCCAGGATCGCGAGCCGCCGCCGGCCCCACAGGCGGATCTCCGCGGCCGCGCCCCCGCGGTAGATCGAGCGCCGGAAGGTCAGCCGCTCGTTCCAGGGCTCGATCAGCACGCTGACCGGCCGGCCGGGCTCGAGCAGGAACCGCAGGGAGCGCGGGCCGTGGCGCTCCCGGCGCGCGGCGAGGCGGGTCAGGATCGCGTGCATGTCGACCGGGTGCAGGTCCACCACGTGGGCGGGCTGCGCCATGGCGCTCGACACCTGCAGGAAGCCCCGTATCCAGGAATCGGGCAGGTCGATCTTGTCCTCGCGATAGGCGGCCTCGCCGGAGGTCTGGACCGCGAAGCCGGTCGGGTCGATCGCCAGCTCGGTGTCGCGGTAGCTGCGGATCTTCTGGAACTCGTCGTAGAGGGCGTGGCTGTAGTCGATGTTGGTCGTGCCGCAGGCCATGTCGCCGATGCGCGCGAACGTGTCGTGGTCGCAGGACAGGCGCCCGTAGCTCGATTCGTCGAGGCTGAACGCCTCGAAGAAGATCTCGTCCGGATGGACCGTGATGACCGGGTCGAGCACGATCCAGGCGTCGAGGTTCTCCCGGTAGAGATAGTCGAAGTACCGCTTCCGCGCGTCGTAGAACGACCGCATCACCGCGTCGGAGCGGGCCGCGATGTCCCGGGACTCGGCGCGCAGCGCCTCGATCTCGGCGCGCAGGCTGTCCTTCTCGGCGAGGGCCTCGGCCAGGAGTTCCTGCTCGTGGGCCTGGAGCCACGCGAAGTAGGCGGTGCGGTCCTTTGGCTTGAAGCGCAGGTCCGACACGACGACGTGGTGCAGGGCGGAGATCGCCTCCCGGAACGGCAGGTGCCGCGCCACCGTCCCGGCGAAGTAGGTCGGCTCGCGCAGGGTGTCGGGAACGAAGCCGAGCCGGGTCGCGTCCGCGTCCGAGACGGCCCGGCTCTCGCCGAGGTAGCGATGGACGAAGTTCATCGGGCCTCTTCCGAGACGGAGACGGGTCCCCGCGCCTCCGGCGGGCGCCGGACGAGGGGCACGGCGAGATCGGGATGCGCGTCGGCGACGTCGCGCAGGGCCAGGATCGCGGCGCTGCGGTCCCGGGCCGTGCCGCTCAGGGTCAGGTCGGCGAGGAGCGGCAGCAGCGCCTCGGCGCGGGCGCGGCTGCGCAGGGCCTCGGCCCGGAGGAAGGCGGCCATTCGGTCCTTGGCGACCCGGCCGCGCAGCACCTGCAGCATCACGATGCGGGCGAGGGGGATCAGCCGCGCGAAGGCCGCCTCGCTCGCCACGGCCTGCTCGGTGAGCAACTCGGTGAGCAGGAGGTGCATCGACGGGGCGGGGTGCTCCAAGAGACGCAGGACCTGCGCCTCCGCGTCCTCGGGCCGGAGCCGGCTGCGCAGGAGGTGGCGGGCGAGGGCCAGGACCTCCGGCTTGACGCTGTCGGTGACGACGGCGAGCGCCTCCGGCGTCCAGGCGGTCTCCGGCCACGCGTCGAACAGGCCGCGGGCGAAGGCGAGGGTGTCGGGCCAGTCGCTCTCCACGAGGAGGACGGCCTCGGCCGCCGCGGCCTGGAACCGGGCCGGGTCGGCCGCGAAGGCCGCCATCGCCCAGTCCCGCACCGCCCGGTACGGGTGGCCGCCGAGCCGGGCGATCTGGCGGACGCTGAGGGCCTCGGGGCGCCGGTCGGGCAGGAGGGCGGCGCCGAGGCGGCGGGCGCCGTCGGCCCGCGCCTGCAGCAGGCGCCACAGGGTGCCGTCGTCGAGGGCGGCGCATTCCCCCGGCAGGGCCTCGCGCAGCAGGGCCACGGTGTCGGCCGCGTAGGCGTCGTCGGGCGCCGCGCGGAACAGGCTGCCGATCAACTCCCGGGCGAGGCGGGGAGCGAGGCCCGGATCCGCCGCCGCGAGGCGCGCCACAAGGGGCCGGGCAGCCCGCCGGACGGCGCTGTCGGGCCCGCTGGCGAAGGCGACGATCCGGTCCGCGTAGGGCCCGAGCCGCGCGTCGTCGAGGCGCGCCAGCAGGACGAGGGCGGCGATCCGGATGTCCTCGGATTCCGCGTCGATCAGCGCGTCCCAGCTCTCCGGCGGCAGGCCGGCGGCCCCGGCCTCGGACTGCGCCAGGAGGGCGAGGCCGGCGGACCGGACCGCGGCGGACGGGTGGGCGATCAGGGCGGCGGCGGTCTCGGACGCGACCGGCAGGTCGCGGTCCGGCCACAGGAAGGGCAGGGCGGCGCGCAGGCCCCGGATCGCGGCCGTCGCGGCCGCGTCGGGCTCCGGCGGCATCGCCCGCAGCCACGCCACCAGCCGCGCCACCAGGGGCGCCGCGAGCCCGGAGGGCAGCGCCCGCGCCCCGGCGAGGCCGGGGAGGGCCGCCTGGACGTCCGGCTCCGGGCTCGTGAGCAGCGCGGCGGCGAGGTCGGGGTCCGACCAGACGATCGGCGCCCCCGCCTCGAGGCGCCGCAGGGCCAGCGCCCGCGCCTCCGGCTCCGGGCTCGCGAGCAGCGCCGCCACCAGGGCGGCGAGGTCGGCAGGCTCGGCGATCCCGGCGGCGAGGCGCGCCTGGGCGGTCCGGAACGCGAAGGTCCGCACGGCGTCGTGCGGGGCGGCCAGCAGGCGCCCGATCTCGCTGGCCGTCAGGGCCGCGCAGGCCCGCGGGTCCGCGCGCAGCACCCGCAGGCCCAGCTGCGCCACCGGCTCGATCCGCCCCTCCGCGGCGAGGCGGAGCGCCAGGTCCGGGCGGGCGCTCCAGAGATCCGGGAAGGCCTCGTCGCGCCGGTCGGGATCGACGGCGCCGGTCTCCAGGAAGGTCAGCGATCCCGCCCGCGGCCGGGCCTCCGGGGCGTGGCGATACAGGAGCTGGCTCGCGGTCCAGTTGCGGGCGAGCGGCCCCCGCGCCCGGGCCTGCCGGCCCCAGGTCCCGTCCGGCTGCCGCCCCCAGGCTGTCCAGCGCGCCGGCGGGTCGAGGTCCTCCGGCCCGAGCGCCAGCAGGAAGCCCGCCGCCAGCGACGCGAAGGCCGGGTCCCCGACGGCGCCGCGCTTGCGCAGGGCGCGCCAGATCCGCCGCTTCATGTAGGCGCGGGTGGCGGTGGACAGGCCAAGCCGCGCCTCCGGCCCCTGGCGCGCCGCGTCCACCGCGACGTAGCGCCGGAGGTCGGGGACGTAGGCGTGGCTCCGGCCGGCTTGGTACATCGCCTGCGCGGTCTCGAAGCGCTGGGCGGTCGCGCCGAACAGGGCGGCATCGTCGGCCATCTCGGCGTGCTTGAAGAGGCGCCGCAGGCCGATCAGGTAGGGCGGCCGCGCCGGCAGCCGGAGCAGGGCGGCGCAGAGCGTCGCGTGCAGGCCAGGCGCCGCCTGCGCCCGCCGGCCGAGCGCCACCAGGGCCGGCCCGACCCGGCCCGGATCGTGCCGGGCGAGGCCGTCCAGCGCCCCGCACACCCCGTCGACGTCGCCCGCCTCGGCCGGCCGGGCGACCATGCCGGGCAGGTCCGGCTCGGCCTCCGGCGGCCGGTAGGGCCCGGTGAGCGGGGCGGCGAGCGCGAAGCGGGCGAGGTCGCGGACCACGCTGCCGGGCGCCTCGGCGGCGATCGCCGCGAGCGCCGGACCGGCCTGTGCGCCCGCCGCCCGGGCGAGCGCACAGACCAGGGCGTAGCTCGCCCGCGCCGGGCCGAGGCCCCGCGCGAGGGCGATCAGGTCCGGGGCGGTCGCGGCCAGCCGCAGCTCGCCGATGCGCCAGAGCAGGCGGTCGCGGTCACGCTCGGCCCAGCTCTCGCGCAGGCAGGCGGAGAGCCGCGCCCGCAGCACGCCATCGCGCCCGTCGAGCGTCGCCTCGGGTGCGGCGGTCTCCGGGCCGTCGACCCGCCGGTAACCGCCGTTGATCTTGGAGACGACCACGCTGTCGAACACCCGGGCGGCCGCCTCGGCGGTCACGGGCTGGGGCGTCTTGGAGCCCTCGCGCATGGTCGCGCCGCGCCGGCCGTAGCGCGTGTTGACGAAGTAGCGCTCGGGCGTCCCGAGGGCCTCGTTCTCGATCAGGTCGACGTCGTAGACCTTGTCGGAGGTGGCGTCCCGCAGGTGGAGGCGCGCCGCGCGGATGACCCTCATGCCACCGCGCCGGCCCGCGCGGCCGGGCAGGGATGCGTCGCGCGCGCGCGACAGTCGACGGGTCCTCGCATCCGGGCTCCTCGCGAAACGACCGGTACGGGCCGGCCGGCGAATCGCGGCGCCCGAAGCCGCGGCAACCTGCCCCAGCGGGACCGAGGGGGCAACCGCGCGCGCACGATTCCGTGATCGGGCCTCATCAGGCCTCTTCCGGCCCGGGATCGTCGCGCATGGCGGCGACCCAGAGGGCGGCCCGGGCGAAGGGCTCGGACTGCGCACCCGGAGCCGCCAGGGTGGCGGAGAGGAAGGCGGAGAGCCGCGCGGCGGTGGCCGGATAGCCGGTCGCGGCGAGGCGTGCGACCAGGTCGGCCCCGCCGGCGCGGGCGCTGGCCGCGAAGGCCCGCCGCCCCGCATGGAGGGCGTTCGCCAGGAGCGCGGCCGCCTCGTCGAAGAGCGTGGCCGGCCCCAGGTCCGGCGCCGGCGGGATCGGGTGGCCGGCGCCGTCGGGGACGGCGAGGTCGGGCACGACGAGCCGGTCGACCGACACCGACCAGGGATCGCAGACCAGGGTGCCGTCCGCGATCCGCACCGGGCCGGCGACCTGCCGCACGGGTCCCCAGCGCCCCGCGCAGGCGCCCGCGAGGGCGTCCAGGGCGTGCGGCGCGGCGGGGTCGTAGGCGCGGGCGAGATGCAGCGTGCCGCCCGCCCCCGGCAGCGCGACGGCGGCCTGCCACGTCTGGGCGCCGGGCGCCCAGGCCTGTCCCAGGACCGCCTCGACGGGGAAGACGTGGAAGGCCTCCAGCCGGTCGCGCGGGCGCAGGAAGACGGGCGGCCGGTCGGCGAGGCGGCGCAGGATCGACGGGACGTCCCGCGCCGCCAGGGGAGCCGGCAGGGCCACCAGGGCGTCTCGCGGCAGCAGCGCCGTGCGGCCCCGCGCGCCCTGGCCGAGGGCGAGGAGCCCGTCGGCCCGGCGCCGCGCGACGCTGGTCAGGATCTGGCCCTGGCCGGTGCCCGAGACGGACAGACCCGGGCTCAGGAGACGCCCGGGCAGGCCGGCCGCGATATCCGCCTCGGCATCGCCCGGCGCGAACGCGCGCTCCAGCGCCAGGAGCGCGCCGGTATCGGTGTCGGCCAGCGCCACCCGGGCGGTGGCGCCGCGCCCGCGGGCGAGGAGCCGGGCACCCAGGGAGACGAGGCGCGTCTTGCCCATGGCGGTCTCGTAGGGCTGGCCGAGGCCGAGGGCGGCCTCCCCGCCCCGGACGCGGCCGAGGAGTTCGGTGGCGAGCGCCAGGACGACGGCCGCGTCGTAGGCGGCGTGGCGCCCGGCATAGGCCGCGACCTGCCCGTCGAGATCCGCCTCCGCCAGCAGGAGCTGCGTGGCGCCCCGCCTCTCGGCCGCCCGCCGGAGCCGGACGAGGGCCGCGCCGTGCGCCTCCGGTCCGGACACGACCCCGGCCTCCAGCAGGCCGGCGACCACCCGGTCGGCGGCCTTCGCGAGGTCCGTCTCCGCCGGCTTCGCCTCCGCTCCGGCCGGGGCCGCGCCGCCGAGGCGGATCTCGGGGGCGCCCGCGGAATCCCGGAAGGCGCGGATCGCCAGGGCGACGTGGGCGCAGCCACCCCCGGCTGCGCAGTCGCAGCGGGCGTAGCCGACGGCGTCGGGCACGAGGAAGCGCACGGTCGCGGTCGGGAGCCGCGCGGCCGGGATTGCGCCCCGCTCCAGCCCGACCGTGATCCCACCCGCCAGGAGGCGCCGCAGCTCCGTCGCCGCCGCGCCGCCGAGCCCCGCCTCGAGGGCCGCGCCGTCGAGGGTGCCGGGATCCCAGGCAACCGGCGCCGCGGCCGGCACCGCCGCACCCTCGGGGTCTCCATCGCCGGTCCCGTCGGCCGGCCCGTCCGCGACCGGGGCGGCCCGGTAGGCGACGACGAGGGCGACCCGGTGCCGGCACATCCCGCTCGCCGGGCAGGTGCAGCTGGCCTCGCCGGGAGGCCGGCCGGGGCCGAGCCGCGTGACCGTGCCGTCGGCGAAGCGCGCCTCGACGGTGCCGTCCCCGGCCTCCGCGAGGTCCGGCCCCTGGCCGGCGGCCACCTCGCGCAGCGCCCGCTTCACCAGCCCGGCATTGGCGAGCTGGATCAGGCCGTCATCCGTGAGCGCGCGGAGGTCGGGGCGGGCCATCGGCGCCGCTCAGGCCCGGATCGCGGCGGCGAGCCAGCCGGCGAGCTCGCCGGGCGTCATCGCGCCGATCTCGGCGCCGGCAGCTACGAGCCGCTGGGCCATCGCCCGGTCGTAGGCGGGCCGCGCCTCCGAATCGAGGGCCGCGAGGCCCAGCACGCGGGTCCGCTGGCCGGAGAGCGTCCGCACCTGCTCGACCAGGGCGGCCTCGCTCGCGCCCTCGTAGAAGTCGGAGACCAGGACCACGATCGCCCGCTCCGGCGCGGTGATCAGGCCGGCCGCGTAGCGCACGGCGCCCCCGATATCGGTGCCGCCGCCGAGCTGGACCTTCATGAGCAGCTCGCAGGCGTCGTCGCAGTCGCGGGTCAGGTCCACCACCGCCGTGTCGAAGGCGACCAAGTGGGTGCGGATGCCGGGGAGCTTCCACAGGCAGGCGGCCATCACCGAGGCGTGGATCACCGAATCGAGCATCGACCCGCTCTGGTCGACGAGCAGGATCACCTGCCAGGGCCGCATCTGGCGCCGGTTCCGGGCGAAGAAGTGCAGCCGCTCGACGGTGATCCGCCGGCTCTCGGGATCGTAGTGGCGCAGGTTGTCGCGGATCGTCCGGTTCAGGTCGAGGTCGCGGGCGCCGGGCAGGCGGGTGTGGCGCCGCCGGTCGAGCACCCCCGAGAACGCCACCGCGAGGTCCCGCGCCAGCCGCTCCATCAGCTGCCGCACCACCTCCTGCACGAGCCTGCGGGCCATCACCAGCACGTCGGGCGCCATCAGGTGCTTGGTGCGCAGGACCGCCTTCAGCAGCGTCTCGTTCGGCTCGACCCGGGACAGCACCTCGGGGTTCGTGACCACGTCGTCGATGGCGTAGAGCTCGATCGCGTCGCGCTCCAGCCGCTCGATCGTCTCGCGGGGGAAGAGCGTGTGGACCGCGTTGATCCAGCCCGGCACCGTCAGGGTCGAGCCCTCGCGGCCGCCCTGGCGGCGCTCCCCCCGCGACGCGCCCTCGGCGTCGCGGCCGTAGAGCCAGTCGAGCGCCTGATCCATGGCGGCCGCATCGCCCGAGAGGGCGCAGCCGGCCCCCGCGCAGGCGGAATCCGCCGCCTCGCCCAGGATGAGCCGCCAGCGCGTGACCGGGTCGAGGCTCACCGCAGCCGCGTCCCGGCGAGGAGGCTCGGTCCGCGCAGGAGCTCGCTCGCCGTCACCGGCGCGAGCTCGCCGAAGGTGCGCTGGCCCGGATCCGACCGGCTGCTCCAGGGCGAGCCGAGGGTCAGGTCGCCGAGGGTCTGCTCCCGGTCCTCGAACTCCACCGCACCGGTGAACAGGCCCTCCGAGAAGGTCAGCGACGCCTGGCCGGCCGCGCCGCCTGGGAAGGTCACGGCGCGCTCGATCCACCACACCACCCCGGCATCCTGGGGCGCCCCGAGGGGCCAGCCCCGGGCGGCCATGCCGCGCAGGCGGTTGGCCTCCACGACGGTCCCGGCGAAGCGGCTCGTGGTCGATGCGGCGGCCTCGGCCTCCGTGAAGGCGTAGGTCTCGCGGGCGAGCTGCGGGAAGGGCTGGACGATCTCGTAGTCGCCGAACAGCGCCCCCCAGGCCGCCAGCGCCCCGGTGTCGAGCTGCAGGGGATGGACGAGGCCGATCAGGCCCGGGGCCGCCCCGGTCAGGTCGAGGTCGAGCGGCGCGTCGTCGGCATCCGTGAAGGTCAGGTCCTCGGCCACCCGGAAGGTCAGGCCCGGACCGGTCCGCGGGTCGGCATCCGCGAAGGTGGCCCAGACGAGGCGCTGGGCGAGGTGGCGCACGAGCGGGTGCGCGGCGAAGCAGGGGCCGAACACCGTCGGCTGGACCCGGCGGGCGCCGGCGAGCATCGCCTCCAGGCGGGCCACCTGCAGGCTCGCCACGGCCCGCGCGTCCTTCTTCAGGGCGCCCCAGCGGGCCACCGCCGCCGCGGCCTTGCCGGCCTCGTCGGCCTTGGCGGGCTTGGGCAGATCCTTGAGCCTCTGGCCGGCGGCGTCCCGGACCCAGGGCTTGAGGGTCTCGTCGAACCCGACCCGGAACCCGCGGGGACCGAAATCGAGGTCGAGGCCGCCGCGCTCGTCGAGGTCGAGGTCGGGGGCGAGCCGGTCGGCCAGTTCCTCGGGGGTGAGGCCGCGGACCTCGGCGAGCTGGGCGATCTTCTGCCGGGCCTTCTCCTGGAGCCCCTTGAACTTCAGCTTCTCGGCGATGCCGTTGAGGTTCATCAGCGCGACGTCGGTGCCTATGTCGACCAGCACGTCGAGGCCGGTGACCGCGCGGGCGTGGGCGGCCTCGCCGGGCCAGCGGCGGATCAGGCGGGTCAGGTCGCGGGCCGTGGCGTCGGTGCCGAACCAGCCCAGCGCGCGCAGGGCCCAGCCGTCCTTCGAGGGTGTCCCGGCGGCGATCCAGGCGGAGAACAGGTCCCACGCGAAGGCCGCGAGGCTCGCCTCGGTGCAGGCCTCGCGGACCATCGGCACGCCGGCGTAGACGGCGTCCGGGTTGGTGAAGGACAGCATCTCGCACAGGGTCAGGATCGCCGCGTCCGGCAGGGCGGTCCCGTCCCGCAGACGCGGCCGGGTCAGCATGGACGGCACGACCCAGGCGGGCGGCTTGCCGACCTTGGCGGGGACGCGGGCGAGGGGATCGCGGTCGAGCACCTGCGCGACCGCCTCGGTCACGTCCGGTGCCTGGTCCGCGTAGCGCGCGACCACGGAAGCGATGATGGCGCGGCCGTCCGCCCGGTCCTGCGCCAGCACGCGCAGGGCGTGCTCGCCGGCGTCGCGCAGCGCCCCGGGCCGGCCCACGGCGTCGGGCAAGAGGCGGGTGAGGGCGGTCTCGGGATGGCGGCGCAGCCAGGCCAGGGCCGGCTCGCGGGCCTTCTTGAGCTTCGTGAGGGCGCGGGCGGCGGGCCCGGCGAGGCGGGCATCGTCCACCGCCAGGACCGCCGGCAGGAGCCCGACCGGATCGGCCTCGACCAGCCCGACGAGGCCCGGCATCGCCCGCTCGCCGAACCGCGACAGCATCGCCCACACGATCTCCGGCCACTGCGAGACGTGGAAGCATCCCGCAACGACGCGCGACTGGGCCCAGAGGGCGAGCGCCAGGGGCTCGGGCTGCCGCTCCAGGCTGCCGACCAGCTGGCGATAGGGCGAGTTCGCCCAGTAATGGCAGGCCTCGTCGATCTGGGCGACGCGGCCGGCGACCCAGGCGATCAGGGCCGGCGGATCGTCGCGCGGCGGCTCGGAGAGCGGGGGCGGGATCCGGCTCCAGCCCTGCGTCGGATGGGAAAGCTCGGCGGCCGCCACGAAGGCCCGCAGCGCCTCCGGGCCGTCGAGGGTGACGGCGTTCCGCGCGCGCCAGTAGCTCGGCGCGACCTCGGGCACTGCGTGGGCGAACGGCGTCGGCAGCGGCGCGAGGGCGAGGACGAGGTCGTCCCGGGTCCGGGCCTTGGCCCGCCAGGGCGGGTCGCGCAGCACCCGCGGCCAGGCGGCGGGCTCCGCGAGGGGCACCGCGCGGGCCTCCGCCAGGGCGTCGAGGATGCCGGCCCCGCGCCCGCCCGACGCCGCGAGCCAGCCGCGGACCCGGTCGAGCCCGTGGGCGTCGAGCGCCCGGTTCACCCGGGCGCGCAGGGCGGGCTCGGACCGGCCGCCCGCGAGGGCCGCGAGGCAGCGGGGCAGGATCGCGGCGGGATCGGCCTCCAGCGCCGCGTCGAGGGCGGCCGCGACGGGCTTCTCGTGGAGGTGGGGCAGCAGGGCCGGGAGCGCCCCGGCCTCGCCCGTCGACAGGATCGCCAGGGCGACCGTGCGACGCTGCTCGTCGAGGGCGTAGTGCAGCAGCCAGTCGAGGGCCGGCAGGGCCGGCTGCCCGGCGGCGCGGGCGACCGCCAGCAGGGTCGCGGCCGCCTCGGCCGCGTCGAGGGCGCAGTAGACGAAGTAGAGGTGGTAGCTGCGCTTGGCGCGCCAGCGCGCGACCGCTTCCGGCGGCGCGTCGGCCAGCAGCAGCAGGTAGGCCGTATCGGCCGTGACGTCGATCCCCGCCGACGCGGCGGCCTCGACCACCGCGACGGGCTGGAGCGGGTGCGGGGCGGCCCGGTCGTCGGCCAGGATGAACGCGAAGGCGCAGGCCGCCGGCCAGTCGTGGTCCTCGGCGATCCGCGCGTTCAGGAACGCGACGGCCGCGTCGTAATCGGACTCCGGGGCGTGCACCAGGGCGGCCCGCAGGGCGAGGTGGAGCGGCTCGGCCCAGGACAGGCGCTGGTAGGCGCGCGGCGTCTTCGGGTTCGGGCGGCGCCGGTCGGCCAGCCGGGCGACGGTCCCTGTCCCGTCCTCGGCCACGGCGTAGTGCAGGATCGCCTCCAGCGCCCGCCGCAGGACAGCGTCGCCGGTGGCGACACGAGCCGGATTCCCCTGTCGGCGCGCCTCCGCGGAGTCGACGATCGCGTCCAACCAGGCGGCGAGGCCGTCCCGGTCCGGCGGCGCTCCGGCGAGGCGCGCGGCCTCGGCATCACCGAGCGCGACCGCCAGCGGCGCCGCGATCGCCCGCCAGGCCTCCGCCGCGTCCGGGCGCGGACCGGGGCGCAGGCGGGTCGGCAGCGGCACCGCCGCGAAGACCGCGGCCGGGGCGGGGGGCGGGACGTGCTCCGGCGGGGCCTCGGCCGGCGGCGGGGCGGCCGCCGGCTCCGCGGCGGGCTCGACAATCGTCTCGCCGACCGGCCCGGACGCCTGCGCAGGGGCGGGCTTCGAGGTGGCGGCGGTCGGTGCCGGGGTGGGGGCCGCGGCCGGCGCCGGGGCGGGAGCCGCGCCGTCGGCGCGGACGTAGCCCTTGGCGGTCTTCTCGCGGACGAGCTTGTCCTTCTCCTTCACGGCCGCGGCCGCGTCGGCGCAGGTCTTGTCCTTGCTCTGGCCCTGGGTGCCGAGGCGCCCGAAGCGGACGGTGAGCGTCGGGCCGGAGACGCCGACCTCCCAGAACTTGGCCGCGCTGCCCTCGACCAGCTCGTAGCGTTCCATGGCCTGCCTCCCTCTCACGCGTCGCCGGCGGCGGCGAGCAGGCTCGGCGTCCGCAGGACCTCGCTCGCGGTCACCGGGTCGAGGTCGCCGAACCGGTGGGCCGCCGCGGCGCGCCAGCCGGTGTCGGACAGGGTCAGGGTCCGCAGCGTCTGGATCCCGTCGCCCTCCGGGCCGGGCCGGTGCCAGAACCCGTCCTCGAATCGGAGGACCGCGACGAGGCGGGTACCGTCGGGCAGCGCGACCGGGCGCTGCACCGCATGGACGTGCTCGCTCCCCGTGTCGGTCGACCAGCCCTGGGGCCGCAGCCCCCGCAGGCGGCGGCCGCCCACCCGGACCCCGTCGAAGCGGTGGGTCTCGGCGGCGCCCCGCTCGGCCTCGGTGAACGCGAAGGTCTCGCGGGCGATCTGCGGGAACGGCTGGGCGATCTCGTAATCGGCGAACAGGCCGCTCCAGGCGGTCCGGTCCTCCGGGTCGAGGTGCAGGGGGTGGACGAGGCCGACCACGCCCTCGGCCGCCGCGACGTCGAGGGCGAGGGCGTCGTCCGCGGCATCGGTCGGCGAGAGATCCTCCGCGAGGCGGAAGACGTGCCCCGGCGGCGTCGCGGGCGCTGCGTCCGGGTAGAGGCCCCAGACGAGCCGCCCGGCGAGGTGGCGGATCAGCGGGTGGGCGGCGAAGAACGGCCAGAACACCCCGGGGGCGACGCGGCGCTGGGACGCCAGCATGGCCTCGAGCCGGGTGATCTGCAGGCCGGCCGCGGCCTCCGCGTCCTTGCGCAGGGCCGCCCAGTGCCGGGACGCCGCCTTGGCGGATTCGGGATCGTCCGCCTTGGTCGGGCGGGGCAGGGCGGCGAGCCGCCGGCCCTCGGCGTCGCGCAGGACGGGCTTCAGAGTCTCGTCGAAGCCGACCCGGAACCGGCGCTCCCCGAAGGACAGGTCGAGCCCGCCGCGCGCGTCGAGGCCGAGATCGGGGGAGAGCCGGTCGGCGAGGTCGACCTCGTCGAGGCCGCGGGCCTCGGCGGCGTCGACGATAGCGGCGCGGGCGGCCTCGCGCAGCTGCAGCAGCGGGCTCTTCTCGGCGATGGCGCTGAGGTTCATCAGCGCCACGTCGGTGCCGATCCCGGCGAGCACGGCGATGCCGGCCTTGCCGCGCGGCTTGAGGCCGGCCTGCCCCCAGGCGCGGATCTGCCGGGTGAGGTCGCGGGCGGCGTGGTCGCCCCCGATCAGGGCGAGCGCCTGCATCGCCCACTCTCCCGTCGCCTTGGCGCCGGCGGCGATCCAGGACTGGAACAGCGCGACCGCGAAGGCGTCGAGGCTCTCCAGCGTGCAGGCGGCGCGGACCTGCGCGACGCCCGCGTAGGGCGCGAGCGGGTCGGAGAAGGCGAGCATCTCGCACAGGGCGGTGACGGCGGCGTCGGGCAGGGCGCCGCCGCTCCGCAGGACCGGGCGGGGCAGGGCGGCGGGGACCACCCAGTCGGGGAGCTTCGGCGGCTTGGACGGCACCTGCTCCAGCGGGTCGCTGTCGACGCCGGCGGCCACCGCCCCGGGCACGCCGGGATCCCGCTCCGCGTAGGCCGCGACGGCGGCGTCGAGGGCGGCGCGCCCCGCGGGCTCGGCGGCGAGGAAGCGCAGGGCCGCGTCGGCCGCGTCGCGGTCCGGGCCGGCGGCCCCGAGGGTCTCGGGCAGGAGCCGCAGCGCGGCGGTGCGGGGATGGGCGCGCAGCCACGCGGCCGCGGCCGGCCGCAGCTTGCGGGTGCGGTGGAAGGCCCGGGCGGCGACCGGGGCGAGGTCGGCGGCGTCCACCGGCTCGACCTCCGGCAGGAGCTGCGCCGGATCCGCCGCGACGAGGCGGACGAGGCCGGGCACGGCCCGCGCGCCGAAGCGCGACAGCATCACCGCGATGGTGCGCCGCCACGCGACGTAGTGGGCGCGCTGCGGCCCGGTCTTCTCCCACAGCATCAGCGCCAGGGGCTCGGGCTGCCACCCGACCATCCGGAACCAGGGCCCGTAGTTGAAGTAGAAGAAGCCGGTGAACGCGTCGCGGTCCAGGTCGAGCCGGCGGTCGAGCCAGGCCAGGGCGGTGGCCGGATCCGCGTCGGCGGCGGGCACGGGCTCGGCCGGCGGCGGGATCGGCATGTCGTAGAGGGCCTCCGCCTCGGTAGCGCGGATCCGCGCCGCGAGGTCCGTCATGGACTCCACCAGCGTCCCGGCCTCGAAGTAGAAGGTGCTGCGGTCGAGGGCCTCGTCGGGGTCGAAGCCGTGCGCGAAGGGCGTCGGGATCGGCGCCACCGCCCGTTCCGACCGGGCGCGCGCGGTCCCGCGCCGCCGCCAGGGCGGGTCCCGGAGCACCGGGGGCAGGGCCTCGGGGGCCGCCTGCGGCGCGCTTCCGGCGGCGAGCAGCCGGTCCAGGCGCCCCGCGCCGCGGGCCCCGTCGGCCGCCGCCCAGGCGCGGGCGGTCTCGTGCCCGTGGCGCGCGGCGAGGGTCACGGCCCGGGGGCCGTAGGCGGGCTCCCCCTTGCCCTGGAGCGCGCGCAGATAGGCCCGCAGCATCCAGTCGGGGAAGGCCGCGTCGGCGGCGTCGAGGGCGTCGCGGACCAGCTTGGTGCCCACGAAGGGCAGGAGCGCGTCGAGGGCGTCGGCGGCGCGGGTCTCCAGCAGGGCCCGGGCGACGATCGTGCGCTCGGGGCCGACCGCCCCCTCCAGGAGCCAGACGAGGCCGGGGGTGGCCGGCTCGCCGGCCGCGTCGGCGACGGCGATCACCGTCGCGGCGGCCTCCTCGGCCCCGACATCGCAGGTCGCCAGCGTCGCCCGGTGATACGGCGCGGCGTACCAGGGCGCGGCCTGCGCGGGCGGCAGGTCGACGATCAACGGCAGGGCGACGTGGGAATTGCCGTAGGCCTTGGGATCGGGCGGGTCGCAGCGCGCCAGCACCGCGCGGGCGGAGAGGGCGTGGTCGGCGCCGGGCCGGTCGTCCGCGAAGATCACCGCGAGCCAGCGGGCGAGGGTGGGCTCCGGGTCCGAAGCGGCGAGCCGGAGGGCCGCGTCCAGGGCCTCCGCGTACGCCGCCTCGGGGGCGGCGACCAGGGCCGCCCGGAGACCCAAGGTGGTGGGGATGTCCCAGGCCGAGACCGGGAGCGAGCCGTAGCGGCCGGAGGGACGGGGCCGCAGCCGGTCGAGCAGGGCCACGAGCGTCCCCCCGGTGCCGGAGCGGGCCACGAGCCAGCGGGCGAGATGCGTGAACGCCGCCCGGGCCGCCGGCCCCTGCGGTCCGGGCTTGGCGCCCCAGGGGCGCTGGCTCAGCGCCGGGCAGGCCGCCTCGAGTTGCTCCAGCCAGGCGCGGACCTCGTCCGGGTCGAGGGCCGGCGGCGCGCTGTCGAGCCGAGCGGCGAGGGCCTCGGCCGGCGCGCGCGCCTCGTCCGAGGCGGCCTCCAGCAGCGGGCGGATCCGCGCCGCGAAGGCGGCCCAGTCGGCGGCGGCGTCGAGGGGCGCGCCGGGCCGGCTGCGGGTGGGCAGGGGCGTACCGGTGAAGATCGGGACGCAGCGCGCCTCCGCGCCGGCGGCGGGGGCGGGCGACGTCCCGGCGGCCCCGGTCTCGGCGGCCCCGGTCTCGGCGGACCGGGCCTCGGCGACCTGAGCTTCGGCCGCCGGGGAAGCGGCGGCGTTGCCCGTCGCCGCGGCGCC
Source organism: Methylobacterium sp. D53M (assembly GCF_053345625.1). Lineage (NCBI taxonomy): Bacteria > Pseudomonadati > Pseudomonadota > Alphaproteobacteria > Hyphomicrobiales > Methylobacteriaceae > Methylobacterium > Methylobacterium sp. D53M. The sequence goes on along the minus strand of NZ_JBKFAL010000008.1, from coordinate 174,534 downwards.
CGCTCCGGAGGCCGGATCTGGTCCGGCCGGCGCGGCCTCACCCGCCGGGCGATAGCCCTTGCCGGTCTTCTCCCGCACCAGCCGGTCGAGTTCGACCTGGGCCGCCTGCGCGCTCGGAAAGCTCTTCGTCTTGGACTGCCCCTGCGTGCCGATCCGGCCGAATCTCACGATGAGAACGCTGTCCTCGGCTCCGGCCTCCCAGAACTTCGCCGATGTTCCCGCCGTCAGCTCGTAACGCTGCATGCAGTCCTCTCCCCGTGGCGCGGCGGTAAAATTTTCCTTGTCGCGGCTCAGGTCAACCCGTGGCGGGCGAGCCGCGCGGCGACCCGCGCCTCGCGGGCCAGGGCCTCGGCCTGATCGGCCGGGCGGGCGCGCTGGCGCATCCAGGCCAGGGCCTCGACCTCGGCCCGGGCCTCGCCGAGGCCGCTCCGGCGCAGGATCGCGACGGCGATGCGCTCGCGCTCCCGGGGCGGGAACCACGCGAAGGCCATCCGCAGGGACGGCAGCGCGCGCAGGAAGTCGTCGTCGCCCCAGGCGGCCACCAGCCCCTCGACGGAGGCGAGGGTCGCGTCGGCGGCGATCTCCTCGCGGGCGAGGGCGAACAGGCCGGCGAGGAAGTCGCCGAGCGTCGCGGGCAGGCCGAAGCGGCGCAGCCAGGCCAGGGCGGCCTCCGGGTCCGATCCGGCCGCGCCGCAGGCGACCCGGAAGCCGAGCGCCGCCCCCGCGAGGGCCGGCGGCGTCTCCGGATCGGCGAGGCGGCGGCCGAGCATGGCGGAGAACGGTGCGCGCAGGTCGTCGAGGCCCGGAATCTCCGCGCCGACCTCGCGGAACAGGTCGCGGCAGGCGAGGACCAGCGGGATGGCGCCGAGCCCGGCGCGCGGGTCCCGGACGGCCTCGACGACGAAGAGCGCCCGGGCCGCCAGGACGGCGCAGAGGCGGGCCAGGGCCGGCCGCGCCGGCGCGAAGGCGTCGCCGAACCGGTACAGCCGCACGATCCCGGCCCCGGCGGCGCCCAGGGCGGCGGCGTCGTGCGCCGCCGCGATGCCCGCGCTCAGGCGGGCGAGCAATTCGCCCTCCAGGGTGAGGCCGGCGAACAGCGCGTCGGACAGGGCCCCGGCGAGGATTCCGAGGGAATCGGGCGCCGCCTCGACCCGGGCGGTGATCCGGGCGGAGGCGGCCATCTCCAGGGTCCCGCCCCAGAGCGAGGCCTCGATCAGGGCGCCGAGCCAGTGCGGGTGGCGCGCGAGCGTGAAGCGCTCCCGCGGCAGGCCGGGCCCGGCGCGGTCCGGGCCCTCGCGGGCGATCCCCGGCAATCCGAGCAGGACCAGCCGGTGGAGCAGGTGCGCCCGCGCCCGGTCACCGGGCTCGGCCCAGTCGAGGTCGACGCTGCGGCGGGCCGGCCCCGGCTCCAGGTCGGCGGCGCGCAGGCGCTCGGCGACGTCGGCCACGAGGGGCGGCTGCCGGGTGCCGGGGGCGAGGCGTCCCTCGCGCGGGCCGGTGAGCGCCCGCAGCATCGCGGCGAGCGCTGGGTGGCCGGGCGCGGCGCGGCCGGCCGCCCAGGCGGGCGGGCGGTCGAGGGCATCCTTCACCAGGGCCGCGAGGGCCGCGTCGATCAGGTCGGCGCGCAGGATCGCGGGATGGGCGCGCAGCCGGGCGAGGGCCTCGGCGTGGACCCGCCAGGCGACGCGGTCGGCGGTGGAGACGACCTGCCCGGCCTCGCGCAGGGCCGCGGTGATCGCCGTCATCGCCCAGTCGGCCGCGGGGGCGAGGCCCGACTCGGCCACGCGCTCGTAGTAGCCCGGTGCCGGCATGCCGGCCGCGTAGCCCGAGAACCGGTCGAGCCGGGGATAGGCGTAGGGCACCACGTAGCTGCCGGTGCGCAGGTCCGGCTCCGGCGGCGCCGGCTCGGGCCGGGTCCCGTCCGCGCGCGCGGCGTGGCGCCGGACGGCGTCCGCGTGCCAGCCGCCGCAGACGAGGACGACCGGCCGGCCGCCGGCCGCCCGCAGGGCGTGGGCCGCGTAGGCGCCCATGAAGCGCTCGCGGGCCTCCTCGGCGGGATCGTCCGTGCCGGGCGGGCGCAGCAGGGCGAAGTAGCGGTCGAGCCGGGCCGGCAGCTCCGCCTCGGGCGCCGCCTCGGCGAGGACGTCCCAGAGGGCGTCCTGGTCGGCGACGCCGAGGGCGGCGGCCAGCGCCCGCTCGGCCGCCTCGGCGCGGGCCCCGTGCGGGTCGGCGTAGCGGTTGGCGCGGCGCCCGAAGGCCGGGTCCCAGGCCGGCAGGTCGCAGAACAGCGTCTCGGCACCCACCGCCCGGCCCGCCTCCAGGGCCTGCCATTCCGGCGAGAAGGCGCAGAACGGCGTGTAGGAGGCGGCGCTGCCTGCCGCGTCGGCCCGGAACGAGAAGATCGCCACCGGCAGGTCGTGGCCGAGGGCGAGGTCGGGCAGGTGCGGGTTGAAGTCGACCGGCCCCTCGATCAGCACGCAGGCCGGCCGCAGCGCCGCGATCGTGCGCCGGACGAGCCCGGCGCAGGCCGGGGAATGGTGGCGCACGCCGATGACGGTCAGGCGGCCGGGATCCGGCGCGGGACCACTCGTTGCGGGGTTCATTGCGGGGTGAGGAGGTGCCGCGCCGCGTAGAACTCCCGCCACGCCGCGCCGGAGCGGCGGCTGACGCGCTGGTCGAGGTAGCGGCGCAGGCGGGCGAGGTCCTCGGCGTCGTCCTTGGCGGCGGTGCCGGCGAGGCAGGCGACGATGTCCTCCGGCCGGCCGGCATCGCCGCGCAGGAAATGGCCCTTCACGCCGATGGCGTGGGCGACGCTGACCGCCTCCGCGGTGCTCATCACGGACGAGAGCCGCTCCATGCCGGTGCCCTCGGTGTCCACGGCTTCGCGCAGCTCCCGGAAGCAGGTCACGAGGAGTTCGAGCACCTCCGGATCCGGGGCGCGGGGCACGCCGGAGCGGGCCAGCAGGGCGGTGGCCTCGCGCTGCACCAGGGCGAGCTCGGCGTCGAGATCGGCGATCGGGAAGACAGTCTCGAAGCCGAACCGGCGCTTGAGGGCCGCCGACATCTCGTTGACACCCCGGTCGCGGGTATTGGCCGTGGCGATCAGGTTGAACCCCTCCCGGGCGTAGACCATCCCGTCCGCGCCGGTGAGTTCGGGCACCGCGAGCACCCGGTCGGACAGGACCGAGAGCAGGCTGTCCTGCACCTCCAGCGGGCAGCGGGTCAGCTCCTCGAAGCGGACGATCCGCCCCTCGCTGAGGCCGGTATGGAGGGCGCCCGGCACCAGGGCGCGCGGGCTCGGCCCCTCGGCGACGAGCAGCGCGTAGTTCCAGCCGTAGCGGATCTGGTCCTCGGTCAGCGACGCGCCGCCCTGGATCGTCAGGGTCGAGCGCCCGCTGATCGCGGCGGCGAGGAGTTCCGAGAGCAGGCTCTTGGCGGTCCCGGGCTCGCCGATCAGCAGCAGGGCGCGGGAGGTCGCCAGGGTGACCATGGCCCGCTCCACGAGCGCTGGGGCGCAGACCACCTTGGCGGGCGTCGCGCCGTCGCCGCAGATGAAGCGTCGGACGGCCTGGAGCGAGAGCTGCCAGCCCGGCGGCCGCGGCGCCGGATCCTCGGCGCGCAGGCGCGCGAGTTCCGCGGCGTGGACGTCCTCGGCCGGGGGTCTCTGACGCGCCTCGCGATCACCGCCCGCCCGCACCGCCTTCGCCATGCACCCGTCCCCTGCCGTCGCGCCGACCCTGTCGGCGACTCCTGCGATCGGCAGAGCATGCCCCGGCACGCGCGGGTTTCTCAAGCGTCTCCGCGCATCTCCAAGCATCGGCCACCCGGCCGGGGATCCGGCACTGCCCGGGGCGCGGCGGATCGGGCGTAGTCCCGAAGAAAGCCTACATCGACACCAAGCACAGCATCAGGATCGCGATCTCGAAGACGATCCAGCTGCCGAAGACGACGACCAGCTCCCAATCGGTTCTCTCTCTGGTCTTGGCCAAAGCGTACATGTTCGACCTCCTCGCGGAGCCCGATAGGCCGCAAGCGAATTCAGTCACCACGATGGAATGCAACGCGTCCGAATATTCAAACAGATTCTGCCGCGGATTGCAATTGTGCCCAGCGGCTCAACTCCGTACATAAATCAATACATTGCCTCGCGGAACGGGCTCGCGCCCCGTCTTCGATGCAGAAATATCGCATCGCAGCAAGTATTGTCCCGCAACCCCGGCGCCCGCGCCGGTCCGGTCGCGGCGGCGTGAACGGGATCCGTCCGGCCGCGTTGCCCCGGTACGTCCGGAGAGGCGGCCTGGGGAAGCGCTTGAGGATTCGCACATGAAGACGCTGATCAGCCTGACCGTCGCCGGCCTCCTGGCGACAGGCGCGGCCGCCACGGCCGCGGAGAATACCGGGACCCGCATGCAGGGTTCGCCCAACGCGGCCGGCTACACGGGCCAGGGCGCGACGGGCAAAGGCGAGACGACGGGCACGACGACCGGATCTCCGGGCTCGGAGATGCCGAAGCAGGACGGCCGGATGAAGGGGCCGCCGAACGCGGCCGGATTCCAGCCCGGCGGCAGCGATGGCGGCTCGGCCGGAGCCTCCGGCCGTCGCTGATCCGGTCCTGCCCCGGGCCGCTCCGCGGCGGTTTCCCGGAGGCTTCCCGATCGCGGTCCCGGCGTCGTGATTGATGCCGGGGCCCCGGCCGCGATAGGCCTCGATGGCGGCCGAACCGGCTGCGCAACCCGGAAGCTCCCATGAAACACGGCGCGCGCAACGACATCCCCGCCACGGTGACGGCGATCAAGCGCGGGGACGTGATGGCCCAGGTCGAGGTGGAACTGGTCGGCACCGCCTACCGCATGGCCTCGGTCATGACGGTCGACTCGCTGGAGGAGCTGGGCCTCGAGGAAGGCGACACCGTCCACGTGCTCGCCAAGGCGGTGAACGTGCTGCTGGTGAAGCCGTAGCGGCCTGCGCGGCCGGCATACCGCCGTCATCCCGTCGTCATCGGGCAGGCCTAGGGCGGCGCCTCCCGCCCACCCGACCGGCTGCGCCCACCCGATGGATTGGTTCGACCTGCCCGAAGACCCCCAGCCGCCGTCGGCCGCCGACGCGAGCCGGATGCGGCTCTACATCACCGTGGGGCTGATCGGCATCGGGGCCCTCGGGATGGTCGGCGGGATGCTGCACATCCTCCCCGCCTGACCTTCCGCCTCAGGGCCGCCGCGGCCGAGGCGGGGGAGCCGTCAGGCGGCGCGATCCGCCACCGGCTCCGCCGTGGGCGCGGCGCGCTCGGCCGGACCGGCGCGCCCGAACCGCGCGTAGAGCGCCGGCAGCACCACTAGGGTCAGCAGGGTCGCGCTGATCAGGCCGCCGATCACCACGGTCGCCAGCGGCCGCTGTACCTCGGCCCCGGTGCCGGTGGCGAGCGCCATCGGCACGAAACCCAGGGAGGCGACCAGCGCGGTCATCGCCACCGGCCGCAGCCGGGTGAGGGCGCCCTCGCGGATCGCCGCCCGCAGCGGCCGGCCCGCGGCGACGAGCTGCTTGATGAAGGTCAGCATCACGAGGCCGTTGAGCACCGCCACCCCCGAGAGCGCGATGAACCCGACCGCGGCCGGCACCGAGAGCGGCATCTCCCGCAGCCACAGGGCCGCGATGCCGCCGGTGAGCGCCAGCGGCACCGCGCTGAACACCAGGAGCGCGTCCCGCGCGCTGCCGAGCGCCGAGGTGAGCAGCAGGAAGATCAGGAAGAAGCACACCGGCACCACCACGGTGAGCCGCGCCTGAGCCGAGGCGAGGTTCTCGAACTGGCCGCCCCAGGTGACGTAGGAGCCCGCCGGCAGGGTCACCTGCGCGGCGACCTTCGCCTGCGCCTCCGCCACCAGCGAGCCGATGTCGCGCCCGCGGACATTGGCGGTGACCACGACCCGGCGCCGGCCGTTCTCGCGGCTGATCTGGTTCGGCCCCTCGCTCACCGAGAACTGCGCCACCTGCCGCAGGAGCACGGAGGCGGCCTTGCTGTTCGCGCCCGGGGGCAGGGGGACCGGCAGGTTCTCCAGGGCCTCCCGGTCCTCGCGGACCTGATCGGTCAGGCGCACGACGATCGGCACGCGCCGGTCGCCCTCGAACACGACCCCGGCGTCCCGGCCGCCCATGGCGGCGCCGATCACGTCCTGGATCGCCCCGGTGCTGAGGCCGAGCCGGGCCGCCTCGGTCCGGTCGATCTTGATCTCGAAGACCGGCAGGCCGGTGATCTGCTCGACCTTCACGTCGTCGGCGCCCGGGATCCCGCGCAGGATCGCGGCGATCCTGTTGGCGGTCTCCAGCATCGGCTCGAAGGCGTCGCCGAACACCTTCACGGCGAGGTCGCCCCGCGTCCCGGCGAGCAGCTCGTTGAAGCGCAGCTGGATCGGCTGGGAAAACTCGTAGACGTTGCCGGCGAGCTCGCCCAAGGACGCCTCGATCCGCTCCTGCAGCTCGGCCTTCGACAGGCCCGGGTCGGGCCAGTCCGCCTGCGGCTTGAGCATCACGAAGGTGTCGGAGGAATTCGGCGGCATCGGGTCGGTGGCGACCTCGGCGGTGCCGGTCTTCGAGAACACGTAGGCGACCTGCGGGAACTTGGCGATCGCCCGCTCCACCTTGAGCTGCATCGCCTGCGACTGGGTGAGGGAGGTGGACGGGATCCGCGTGGCGTTGAGGGCGATGCTCTTCTCGTCGAGCTGCGGGATGAACTCGGTCCCGAGCCGGGTGGCGAGCAGCCCTGCGCCCGCGAGGAGGAGCAGCGCCGCCCCGACGAACGGGGCGGGCGCCCGGATCGCCGCCGCGAGGACGGGCCGGTAGAGCGCCTTCAGGCCCCGGACGAGGGGGTTCTCGGCCTCGGTGACCCGGCCGGTCAGCGCGATGGCGATCAGGGCCGGCACGAAGGTCAGCGACAGCACGAAGGCCGCCGCCAGGGCGAGGATGACGGTCAGCGCCATCGGCTGGAACATCTTGCCCTCGACCCCCGTGAAGGTCAGGAGCGGGACGTAGACCAGCATGATGATCGCCTGCCCGTAGAGGGACGGCGCGATCATCTCCTCGGCCGAGTCCCGCACCGTCTCGAGGCGCTCCTCCAGCACGAGCGGCCGCCCGAGGGCGTGCTGCCGCTCGGCGAGGTGGCGCAGCGCGTTCTCGGTGATGATCACCGCCCCGTCGACGATGAGCCCGAAATCCAGCGCCCCGAGGCTCATCAGGTTCGCCGAGATCCTCCCCTCGACCATGCCGGTCACGGTCATCAGCATGGCGGCCGGGATGACCAGCGCGGCGATCAGCGCAGCCCTGATGTTGCCGAGCAGCAGGAACAGGACGACGATCACGAGGGCCGCGCCCTCGGCGAGGTTCCTGCCCACCGTGCGGATCGTGGCCTCGACGAGCTGCGTCCGGTCGAGGACGGTCTGGACGACGATGCCGGGGGGCAGGGCCCGCCGGATCTGGTCCATGCGGGCGTCGACGGCGGCCGCCACCGTGCGGCTGTTCTCGCCGATCCGCATCAGGGCGGTGCCGATGACGGTCTCCTGCCCGTTCTCGCTCGCCGAGCCGGTGCGCAGGTCGCGCCCGATCCGCACCGTGGCAACGTCGCGGATCCGCACCGGCACGCCGCCGCGGCTCGCCACGACGACGTCGGCGATCGCCTCCGGGCTCTCCAGGCGGCCGGCGGCGCGCACGACGTAGCTCTCGCCGTTATCCTCCAGGTAGCGGGCGCCCTGGTTGGCGTTGTTGGCCTGGAGCGCACGGGCGACGTCCGCGAAGGACAGGTCGAGGGCGGTGAGCTTCGTGGGGTCCGGCTGGACGTGGTACTGCTTCTCGAAGCCGCCGATCCCGTCGACGCCGGCGACGCCCGGGACGGACTTGATCTGCGGCCGCACGATCCAGTCCTGCACCGTGCGCAGGTAGGCGACCTGCTCCAGCTCCGTCCTGAGCGCCTGGCCCTCCGGGGTCCGGTAGCTCCCGTCCGGCTGCCAGCCCGGCCGGCCCGCCGGCACGGCCGCGCGCTCAGGCAGCGGCGCGTACTGGACCGACCACATGTAGATCTCGCCGAGCCCCGTGGAGATCGGGCCCATCCGCGGCTCGACCCCGGAGGGCAGCTCCTCCCGCACCTGGGCGATGCGCTCGGCGACCTGCTGGCGGGCGAAGTAGATGTCGAGGGACTCGGCGAAGACCGCGGTGATCTGCGAGAAGCCGTTGCGCGAGAGCGAGCGGGTGTACTCGAGGCCCTTGATGCCGGCGAGCGCCGTCTCGACCGGGTAGGTGACCTGCCGCTCGACGTCGGCCGGCGACAGGGACGGGGCCAGGGTGTTGATCTGGACCTGGTTGTTGGTGATGTCGGGCACGGCGTCGATGGGCAGCCGCGTGAGCGCGGCGGCGCCGAAGGCCGAGGCCAGCAACACGAGGAGCAGCACCAGCCAGCGCTGGCGGACCGAGACGGCGAGGATGCGGCTGATCATCGTCCGTCTCCTCAGTGGGCGTGGCCGGCGTCGGCCTTGCCGAGCTCGGCCTTCAGCAGGAACGCGTTGCCGACCGCGATCTCGGCGCCGGGCTCGAGCCCGGCGGTGACCTCGTAGGCCTCGTCGTCGGAGCGGCCGAGGGTGACCGGCCGCTTCTCGAACCCCTCGGCCGTGCGCGCGAAGACGACGCTCCGGCCCTCGACGGTCTGGACCGCCGCCTTGGGGATCCGGACCGGGACCGAATCCTGCGCGATCTCGACCTCGGCGGTCACGAAGGTGCCGGGCCGCCACGCGAAGTCGGGGTTCGGCAGGGCGACCACCACCCGGGCCGAGCGCGTGTCGGGGTTGAGGAAGGGGCTGACGAAGATCACGCGGCCCTCCGCCCGGCGCTCCGTCTCGCCCGTCCGGCCGGGCGTGACCGTCACGCGGGCGCCTTCCCGCACCTGGGCGAGGTCGACGGTCGGCACCGACAGCTCGATCCAGACCGTGGAGAGGTCCGCCACCGTGTAGAGGTCGGCCGGATCGCCCTCCTTGCCGACCGCCGTGCCGACATCGACCTTGCGCTCGACGATGCGGCCGGCGAGGGGCGACCGCAGGGGGTAGCGGCGCAGCGTCGACTGGTTCGGGGTGGCCTCGTCGCGCTTCTGGGCGGCCGCCACCTCGGCGGCGTCGAGGCCGAGCGCCGACAGCTTCTGGCGGGCGAGGTCGACCCGGAGCCGGTTCTCCAGATAGGCGGCCCGGGCGGTCTCGAACGCGGCCTCGGAGGCGCTGCGCGAGGCGAGCAGCTTCTGCTGGCGCTCGAAGTTGATCGTCTGCAGCTCGGCCTGAACCTGGGCAGTGAGGTACTCGCTCTTGGCGTCGGCGACCTCGCGGCTGTCGAGGATGGCGACGACCTCGTTCGCCTGCACGGCGTCGCCGAGGCGCTTGCGCATCTCGGCCACGGTCCCGACCACCCGGGCCGGGACCCGGGCGATCCGGTCGGTGTCGGGCGTGATCGTGCCGGGGACGAGGAGGTGGCGCGCCAGCGTGCCGCCCTCCACACTGCGCGTGACGATGTCCTGGCCGGCGACCTGATCGGGCCGCATCCGGATCGTGCCCGCCTCGTGAGGCTCGTCGGCGCCGTGCGCGTCGCCGTGCTCGTCGCCGTGCGCGTGGTTGTGCGCGTGGTCGTGGTCGTGGCCGGCGTGATCGTCGCCCGCGTGCGGGTCGGGCGCGGCTTTGGGCCGGTCCGGTGCGGCCGCCGCGTAGCGCTGATCGTGGTCGTCGGCCGGGGCTCGGGCGAGCCCGACGGACGCGAGGGTCTGCCGGAGACGGTCGGGCAGGGTCGGGGCGCCGGGGGCGGCGGCGCCGAGGACGAAGCCGGCGGCCAGGAGTGCCGCGGCGGCGGCCACGGACAGGATGATGCGCATGGGAAAGCTGCTCGGCCGGGAGGGCGGGGTGCCCCGCGCGGCGGTCCCGGAGGGTCCCGTTCAGGTGTCGCGTGGGGGTGAACCCGGAGCCGGTTCGGCATCCGGGCGGAGCGCCGCTCGCAGGCGGCGTCAGCTCACGCGCGCGGAGGCCGCGGCAGGCGGTCGGGACTGACGGAGGGGCGGCCCTGGGCGAGGGCGCCCGGCAGCACCCGGCCCGGAGCGGCCGGGGGCGCGATCTCGGTGGCCTCCAGGCGGGCCGCCTGATGGCAGCCGCAATGGAGGTGCTCCGAGAGGCCGGGATCGACGGTCGCGGGTGCCGCCGGCGCGTCGAGGGCCGGGCCCTGGCCCCGGTCGTGGTGGGCGCCGGCGTGGAAGGCGAGATCCGCCGCGAGGCCGACGCCCGGAGCGGCGACGGTCAGCGCCAGGACGAGCGCGAGCGCGCGGGCGGCGAGCGCCCACCAGCCCCGCGCCCCGGCCGGGCGCCTATGCCGAACCCCGAAGGTCATCGCGGCCCTTATGATCCATCCGAGGCCGGGGGCACAAGGTCCGGGGTGCCGGCCCCGGCCCCCTCAGGCCGCCAGCTTGAGGACCCACTGGTAGAAGTCGGCCCAGGTCTCGGCCTGGGCCGGCGGCTCCGCGGCCGGGGACCGGTCGGGCTCGGCCGCGGCCCGGTCGCGGACGTCCCGGGGGGCGCAGCCGAACTCCGCGCGGAAGGCCTGGGTGAAATGCGCGGGGCTCTCGAAGCGCCAGCGATACGCCACCTCGGAGATGCGGGCGAAGCGCCCGTCGCCGGTGGCGAGGTCGCGGTAGGCGCGGGCGAGCCGGCGCTGCCGGACATAGCCGGAGACCCCCCCGAGGGGGACGAACAGCCGGTAGAGGGCGCTCCGCGAGACGCCGAACCGCCGCCCGATCGTCTCGGCGGACAGGTCCGCGGAGGCCAGCTCGGCCTCGATGAAGCGCCGGATCGCGACGAGCAGAGGCGCCCGCTCGGGCGGCTGCGTGCCCCCTCCGTCCTCCGGCAGGCCCAGGGTCGCCGCGCCGAGCAGCGCGGCGGTGGCCTCGGCCGCCGCCGCGGCCTCCGGCTCCGAGAACCCGGTCGCGTGCGCGCTCAGGGAGTGCAGGTGGTCGCTGAGCATCCGGCCGAACGGGGTCGCGCCCCGGATCACCGAGCCGTGCAGGGCGTCGAGGCCGCTCTGCCGGGATCCGAAGAGCGGGCGCGGCAGCACCACCGTGATGGCCTCGTAGTCCGTGGAGGCGGCGGAGAGCGGCTGCGACAGGTCGAACAGGCAGATGTCGCCGGGGGCGCAGTCCCGCTCCCGGCCGCCGATCGTGACCCGGGACTGCCCGGAGACGCGCATGTGGGCGACGATGTGGTCGACGCCCATCCGGGCGGTCAGGGCCCGCGCGCGCACGAACCGGAGCCCGGAGGCGCGGGCGCTGCAGACGATCGCGGTGCCGAGGTGACGGACCCGGGACTGCCCGCGGAAATCGGGCAGGTCTTCCCGGCGGATCGTGAAATCCCAGAACGGCGCGACGGCGTCGCGCCAGTCGTCGGCCTGACGATGACCCGGGCTCTCGCCCCTGAGCTGCAGGATCGGTTTCGGTCGCATCGCCCGTGTTAGTCCTGACCGAGCGCGGCCCGGTCACGCCGACAATATGGCGATTCTGTCTGCCCAGAAAAGTGGCACTCCGTTCCAATCACCGGACTCCGCGCCCTGCCCCGTCCCGGCGCGGTCAGCGAGAGTGCGGCGAGAGGCCGGCAAGGGGCCGTGAAACAGAACGTCCCGCAGGCCGGGTGGCCGCGGGACGGTGAGTTGCACGGTTGTGAGGATCGAGGGCTTCGACCCTTATGGTTAACCCGTGGTTACCGGCCGCTCGGGGCCGCGCCGCTGCCGGTGGCGCCGTTGCCGGTGCTGTTGTCACCCGCGGGGGCGCCGGGAGACGAGGTGTTGCCGTTGGGCGTGCTCTGCGCGGCGGCCATCCCGGCGCTGCCGGCAACGAGGGCGAGGGCGAGCAGGGCGGACTGAACGGTGCGGCTGGTCATGGCTCTCCTTGGATCCCGAGCGGGGTCTCGACGCGGGTCGTCGCCGTGCCGGCTTGTGCCGGCGTCGGCTGGAGAACCGCACCCCGGCGGCGCCCGTTCCCGCCGGGGCCGGGCCGGCGCGAATCGGCCGCAGCGCGCCCGCCACGGTTCGTCGGGAACACCCGCGAGTCCCCCCGGCTTGTCCGAGGGTCGAGACCGGGAGCGTGGCGTGAAGGTGTTCCGGATCATGCAGGCGGCGACGGGCGCGATTCTCTGGAGCGGCGCGGCGCTCGATCCGATGGCCGCCCTCGACGCGATGGCGCGCGCCGCTGGCTTCCGCGACCGCACGCGGATCCCGAACCACCTGCGGGCCGGCGGCCTCCACGTCGAGGAACTGCAGGCCTGATCCCGCCGCGCCGGCGGACGAGTCCGGAGGGAGACCATGACCAAGCTGTTCATCGCGCAGGTGCGCGACGCGGGCGGCGAGCGGCCGCTCGTGACAATCCGGGCCGAGGCCGAGGGCGAGGCGCGCCTGTTCCTGGCGGCCGCCTATCCGGACGCCGAGATCGCCCACGTCGCCGAGCCCGGCGACTGGACGAGCGACGCCGATACCGGATCCCGGGCCGGTGACATCCGCGAGCATCCCGGCGTCGCGTGGCAGGCCCCGTCCAGCCTGGCGGACTGAGGCGCGTCCGCCGGGCCGCGGTGCCCGTCCCGGCCGCCGGGGCCGGTGCGTACCGGGAGAACCTGAGGAGAACTTGGAGAGAACCTGGGAATAGCCTGGGGAGAATCCGGCGGTGCCGACAATTCAAGCGATCCCGTTCACGCGTCCCTAGGGCTCCGCACCGACGGTGGTGCATGCGTTCCGCCGATCCGACACCGCGCCTGTTCGCGGCCGCGGCCGCCCTCACCGGCACCGGGATCCTGATGTGCCGGACCGAGCCGTCCTGGGACGGGATCCTGATCGGCCTGTTCTGCCTCGGGCTCTGGGCCCTCGGCACCTTCGGCACCCTCGCGGCACGGCCTGGCCGACCGGTGCGTTCCGCGCCGCGGATGCGGCCCATCGTGCTGGAGGCGGTCGTTGTCGAGACGCCCCGGTTCCCGCCGGAGCTGCTGCCCGCGCCCCGGCCCCCCGCGGCCCGGGACCGTGCCCTGGCGGGCCCCTCCCGCCTGCCGGAGCTCCCGTCGCACCGGCAGCGCGTGGTCGAGCGCTACACCCGCAGGCGCGGTTGAGCGCGGCGAGGTGGCCGACCACACCGCGAGCGCGTCGCGCCGGCCGACCGGCGCGACGCGCTCGTGGGCGATCCGGAGACGATCCCGGACGCCGACGACGCGGTGGGCGAGGCGGCCTGACGGAGCCAGGGCGGCGTCCGACCGCCGGGCGATGCCCGTCCGCGCGGGATGTTGGGGGCGAGCGCGAGAGGCACCGCGCGGGATCGCCCGCGGGCCGGACCGATCTGGTATGGATCGCGCTCGACGCGTCGTACCGAGAGAGGCCGTCGCCCGGGATCCTTGCGCCACGCCCGTTCCGGCGGCGCGCGGGTCCCGTGACCGGACGGGAGATCGCCACATGGCCACGCCCGAGACCCAGGCGCCCTACCGGCTGCAGTGTATGATCCACCGGGAAAGCGCCGGCGGCATCATCATCCACGACGAGCAGATTCCCGGGCCCCTCGTGGAGGCGGCGGTCGCCGCCGCCAAGGCCCGCTTCGCGGAGCTGCGCGCCGGCCGCGCGGGCTCGGCGGCCCTGCAGGATTCCGCCGGGCGGGTGGTCTGGTCGGCCCGGCAGGACGCCGCGACGCCCGGCACCGGGGGATCGGCAGCCCGGTAGGCTTCGGACCGACGCGCCGTCAGGTGAGGTGGCGCGGCTCCAGATCGATCACGGGGCCGCCCACGTCGAAGAACTCGTCCTCGTACGGGAGCGCCTCGTCCAGCTCCTCGGCCTCGCGCCGCCCGAACGGGATGACCGCGGACAGGATCCCGAGGCAGAGCGCGCCGGCAACGAAGGCAATCAGGATCGCGATGCTCATGACGGAACACTCGGGCGTCGCCGGCGGCGGAGTCGGGCCACCGCGAGACTAAGGCCCGGCTCGCGCACGCCGCAACCGAAATCACCGCCCGTTCGCTCCGGATCGCCCAGCCCGCACGGCGGGCGCGGCCGCAGCGCGCGGCACGGGCTCGCCCCGCGATCTCCGGAAGACCGGGAGGCCGCCCCCGGTCGCGGAGCGCGTCCGGGCGATCCGGGACGGGCCTCACCGCGGCGTCGAAACCTGATCCTGCTGCCGGTCGACCGCGTCGCGGACGCCGCGGCCGGCCATGAGGATCTCGGTCATGAACGCCGCGATCGCCGCCACGGTGCAGACCAGCGCCGCTCCGAAGCAGGCGAACAGGACGGACGCGGTCGCCGCGTCGCGCAGCGCGCCGACGAACAGCGTGAGCACGGCCAGACCGATCAGGCCGCCCGCCAGCGAGGCCAGGACCACCGCCACGTCCAGCACGAAGGAGCGCCGCCGCAGGAAGGTCAGCCGGCGGGCGAGGCGGCCGGCCTCGGCTTCCGTCGCCCGGGCGGCCTCCGCCGAGAGGCTGTCGACCTTGTCGGAGATCCGGCCGAGGCGGGTCGAGAACACGTTGAGCAGCGTCGCCAGCGCCGACAGCAGGAAGGCGGGCGCGAGCGCCACCTGGATGATGTGGGCGATGCTGTCGGGCTCGGTCGCGCTGAGGGAGAAGCCGAACATCGGCGGACTACGCGGGCGGGCGCGTCGCGCCCCGCCTCCGCCGGCCGCCGGGACGGACGGCGGCGCGGCTCCGGACCGGGCGGATCACCACAGGAGCCCCTCCGCCTGCAGCCCGGCCACGAGCAGGCACAGCGCCGAGAGGAACGCCACCGCGAGATACGGGGCCGGCGTGTCAGTCATCGAGGCCTCCCGGCCGGCGCGGGGCCGGCATCCCCGATCCCGGTCCGGGCCCGGAGGGCCGGCATCGAAGGCAGCGCGACGAGGTGCATGCGCGTCTCCTGAAATCTCCACCGACGACGAGGCCGGCAGATAGGGCCTGCGGCGCGCCGGAAAAGCCGCGGCCGCCGCGCCGCCCCGGCGCGGCGGCGCCTTCTCCACAGGCCGGGAGACCGGCGCCGCGACGCCGCCGATCCCCGCGAGATCTGCCGGTTCCGAGGAGATCGATCCGGCCGCGGCCGCGCGCCAAGACCCGGGGATGCGCGATCAAGACTCGGGCCAGTCGGGCGGCCGGTTTCATCTGTGCAGATCCGTGGCCGGACGCGCGAGTGGTGCCCGCACAGAGGCGCGATGGCGTCCGAAAGCCCCGCGATACGGGACGGGATCGCGCGAGATCTGCGGCGCCGCCCGCACCCGCGCGCCCGGGGATGCGCGGGCACCACCCGTAAATTAATGTTAACCGCTCGCGGGATCGCGATCGGGCTTGCGGGCCGCCGACCGGTAGGATTTATTAAACCTCGAAGCTTCCTGGTTGGTCCTGGGAACGTTCACCGACAAACTGAAGCCCCGTCCGCTCGAGCGCGACGGGGCATTTTGTTTCTGGAAACATTCGGATACCGAAGTTTTTCTCGGGCTAGACCAGTCGATTTCGCGATGTGCTCCAGCGCACCCGGCTGTTTCGGGGTCAAAGACCCGATTCCGAGCTGTTGCAGCGATGCACTATCGCCCCGGCACGTCCTGGCGTTCTGTCCGCCCCGCACACATCCCGCCTAACGGGAGACAGAGGACCAGATGATCAAGAAGCTTCTGCTCGCGAGCGCCGCCACGGCTCTCCTGACCGGCGCCGCCTCGGCCGCCGATCTTCCGCGCCGCGCCGCCCCGCCGCCGGTGTTCACCCCCGTCCCGGTCTTCACCTGGACCGGCGCCTACTTCGGTATCAACGCCGGCTACGCCTTCGACGCCAGCAGCAACAACACCAACAGCTTCGGCGTGCCCGCCCCCTACGGCAACGGCACCACCGCCTTCTTCAGCCAGCGCAACCAGGAAGGCTTCACCGGCGGTGGCCAGGTTGGCTACAACTTCCAGTTCACCCCGGGCTCCGGCATCGTCGTCGGTGTCGAGGCCGACGCCCAGTACCTCGACTTCGGCCGCAGCCGGAACAACGCCTTCCTCGTCGGTCCGCTGGCCCCCGGCTACTACGTCACCGACCCGCGCGGCCTCTCCAGCCTCGACTTCTTCGGCACCGTCCGCGGCCGCCTCGGCTACGCCTTCGACCGCGTCCTCGTGTACGGCACCGGCGGCTTCGCCTACGGCTCGGGCAGCGCCGACCGCTCCTTCGGCGGCTTCGCCGGCAACGACAGCTTCCGCACCGGCTACGCGGTCGGCGGCGGCATCGAGTACGCTCTGCCCACCGACTCGTTCCTGAACTTCTTCCGTTCGAACGCCGTGACGCTCAAGGTCGAAGGCCTGTACGTCAACCTCGACCGCAACACCCGCAACCAGGGTGCGTTCGTCATCAACGCCGCCAACAACTTCCCGGTGGTGTACAACAACATCGGCCGCCGCGACGACGAGTTCGCCGTCATCCGCGCCGGCCTGAACTACAAGTTCGGCTCGTACTAAGATCCACCCGCGCGCCGTCCCGACCACCGGGACGGCGCGCGGGCCTCTGGACAGGCCGCATCCCCTCTCGACCTGAGCATCCCCAGCCCGATCAAACTGGCCGCTTGAGCCGAGGAGCGTCCCGGGAGCCATTCCCGGGACGTCTTGCGTCGGGGGCGAGGGCCCGCCGCGGCGCGCCTCAGGCGTGGACCGCGTGCTCCAGCTGCGCCTTCGACATCCGCGACCGGCCGGGCACGTTCTGCGCCCGGGCCTTGCGCATCAGCGCGGCCTTGGTCGTTTCCGTCTTGCGGGACGCCTTGGCGGCAGACTTGCCGGTTGTCTTGCCTGACGTCTTGCCTTTTGCGGACGCCTTGGTGGACTTGCCGTCCTCGCGCGCCGCGGCGGCCTTCTCGGCGGCGGCCTTCGGCTGCTTCGAGAACTGCTTGCCCTTCCGGGTATCGGCGCGCTTCTTGGCCGTGCTGGCGGCGTATTCCGTGTCGGTCAGGCTCTCGCGGGCCTTCTTGGGCAGGTAGCGCTCGCCGGTCTTGCCGCTCTCTTTGCCAGACTTCGTGCCCCACTCCTCGTCGGTCCATTGCTGGAGATGGTTGTCGGCCGACTTCTTGCCGGCGTAGCCGCCGCCCTCTTTCTTGTATTCGGCGGTCGCGATCTGCGCCTTGCGCGCCGACCATTGGCCGGGCTTCCCGCCCTTCTCGGACTTCGTGACCTGCGTCTTGACCTTGTCCCAGAGTTTCGGGTCGGTCTTCTTGGCGGTTCCTGACATCGGCGCCTCGTGAAAAAGATTTGGCAGACAACACGGGCCCCGCGGCCGTGTTCCTGCGGCGCGTTCGCCCGACCCGCACCCTCCCGCATCTCCACCCGCGCAGCGTCCGCCGTCGCGGCCGGGGCCGCCGGATACGCCGGCCGCCTGACGGGTTGGCCCTCAGGGGATCAGGCCCATCGCGAGTGATGCAGCATGGCGGACACGCCGGACGACACCCAGGCCGAGCGGATGCCGCACGGCGAGCCGGAGCGCGCGGGCCTGGCCGACAGCCCCCGCGACACCGCAACCGGCACGGTCAGGCCGCAGGACGGCCCGATGGAGCGGGCCGGCACCGAGAAGGAGGAGGCGCGCCAGGGCGGGACCAGCCTCGGCGCGGAGCGCGACCGGCCGGGCGGAGGCCGGGGCTGAGCGCCGCCATCGAGACAGCACGCGAGAGAGGAAAACGCAGTATGCAGATCCGGCACAAGCCCCTGCGCGAGCAGGTGATCGTCATCACCGGCGCCTCCAGCGGGATCGGCCTCGCCACGGCCCGGGCGGCCGCCCGCCGCGGCGCCCGCGTCGTGCTGGCGGCCCGGAACGGCGCCGCCCTCGACGACATCGTCCGCGACATCCAGGAGCGCGGCGGCGAGGCCCGGGCCGTCGTGACCGACGTGTCCCGCCGCGAGGATGTCGAGGCGCTGGCTGCAGAGACCGTGCGCGCCTACGGCGGCTTCGACACCTGGGTCAACAATGCCGGTCTCTCGATCTTCGGCCGCCTCGAGGAGGTTTCGGACGAAGACCATCGCCGGCTGTTCGACGTCAATTTCTGGGGGATCGTCTACGGCTCGACGGTGGCGCTGCAGCACCTGAAGCGGACCGGCGGCGCGCTGATCAACCTGGGCTCCGTCGCCTCCGACCTCGCCTTGCCGATCCAGGGCATGTACTCCGCCTCCAAGCACGCGATCAAAGGCTTCACGGACGCGCTCCGGATGGAGCTCCAAGAGGAGGGCGCCCCGGTCTCGGTGACGCTCATCAAGCCGGCCTCGATCGACACGCCGTTCCCGGAGCATGCCCGGAACTACATGGCGCAGGCGCCCAAGCTGCCGCCGCCGGTCTACGACCCTGCCGACGTCGCCGACGCGATCCTGTACGCCGCGGAGCACGGGCCCCGCGACCTCTACGTCGGCGGCGGCGGCAAGCTGATGAGCGCACTGCGCAAGCGGGTCCCCGCGGCGACCGACTGGATGGGCGCCCAGGTGATGTCGCGGAGCCAGACGGCGGGCGCGGCCGGCAAGCGGCGGGACGGCGCCCTCCACGCGGCCGGCCGCGACGGGGCCGTGCGGGGCGGCTCGCCCCACCACGTCATGCGCAGCGCCTACACCCGGGCCTCGATCAACCCGGTCCTGACCGGGATCCTGCTGGCGGGGGCCACCGCGGCCGCGGCCTCGCTGCTCGGCCGCGCCGATCGCCGCTAGAGCCCCGCCGCGGCGCCCGCCCCGCGCGGGCGCCGGCCGGACTGTTTGTTTCTAGACGATGATGGCGGAGGTCAGCCGACATTCAGACCCGATGACCATTCTTACCGGGTCTTGCGCCGGGCCGACCGGCGCGGAACCGAACAGAAGGTCTGATGATGATGCACGTGAAGATGATCGCGGCCGCCGCGGCTGTCGTCGGCGGCCTCGGCCTGGCCTCCGCCGGCGCGGCGCCCCTGGCGCCCGCCGGCGCCGACACGCTCACCGGCCCTGCCGCGGTCAGCACCGTCGCCTTCGGCTGCGGCCCCGGCTGGGCGCCCGGCCCGTACGGGCGCTGCCGGCCGATGTACCGGCGGCCGCGCTTCTACGGCCCGCGCTGCTTCTTCCGTCCGACCCCGTGGGGACCGCGGCGCGTCTGCCGCTAAGGTCGCGCAGGCACGCATCCCGACGCGCGAATCCGGCGCCGAACCGTGACCCGACCCGCGGGTTGATCCAGGGGCAGGTCCCGTCTCCGAGGAGGCGGGGCCTGCCCCTTCCCGTTGGCGGTGATGCGGGCCGGCAGCGCCGGGGATGCCACGACCGGGACCGCGGACGGTCCCGCTCCGGTTGGACATGGCCATGGCCCAGGATCAGAGCGGCGGCGCGAACCCCTCGGCGGCGGAACGGGCGGCGGCCGAGCGCGTCGCCCGCAAGCGCCTCGGTCCGGACGGCTGCCCGGAACCGGCACCCGACCGGCGATCGCCGTCCGGACAGGACCGCGGGAGCGAGGCCGCGGCGCCGGACCGCCGGGCGCCTCCGGGGCGGCCGGTCGCGACGCGCCACCGGCCCGAGAGGCTTCCCAAGTAGCGCCCCGAGTAGCGCCCCGAGTAGCGCCCCGAACATTCGCGTGCCCGGACGCGGGAATAAAGCCCGCCGCCGCCCGGTTCCCGATTGTGTGGCACAAGGCTGCAGGCAGGAGCACGAGGGCAGGGACCCCATGGCTTCGCAGGCTCTCGACGGGGCGGGCCCGGCCCGGCCGCCGACATGACGACCCTGGCGCGCGCGCGCTTCAGTCAGCTCGTTCTCCCGCGCCTGGACGAGGGCTACCGGCTCGCGCACTGGCTCACCGGCAACGCCACCGACGCCGAGGACGTGATGCAGGAGGCGTGTCTGCGCGCCTACCGGGCGATCGAGGGGTTCGCCGAGGGCAATGCCCGGGCGTGGTTCCTGACCATCGTCCGCAACACCGGCTATTCCTGGCTGCAGCGGCACCGGCCGCGGGCGGTGGTCTTCGCCGACGACCTCGCCCCCGAGGCCCGCGCCGAGCTGGAGATCGGGGGCGCCCTGACCGAGGTCCCGGAGACGCCCGAGGCGACCCTCATCGCCCGCGACGACGCGGGGCAGCTCGCCCGGGCGGTCGAGGCCCTGCCGGTGGCCTTCCGCGAGGCGCTGGTCCTGCGCGAGTACCACGGCCTCAGCTACCGGGAGATCGCCACGGTGACGGGGGTCCCGATCGGGACCGTGATGTCGCGCCTCGGCCGCGCGCGGCAGCACCTGCTTGCACGGCTCGCGAAGGACGGGCGATGACCGACGACGAGACCCTCCTGCTCCTCAGCGCCTACGCGGACGGCGAGCTGTCGCCCGGCGAAGTCCTGGCCATGGAGCGCCGTCTCGCGGCGGATCCCGACGCGCGGGCCCTGGCGGAACGCCTCCGCGACCTCTCGGCCACCCTGCGCGGGCCCCTCGCGGGGCCGCCCGCCCCGGAATCCCTGCGGGCGCGCGTGATCGAGCAGATCGGCTTCACCGACCCGCCCCCGTCGCGCGGCCGCCTCGGAGACCCGCTCGGGACCCGGCTCGGGTCCTGGGTCGGGACCTGGGTCGAGGCCTGGCTCGAATCCTGGCGCAGATCCCGGCAGGCGCTGGCCGCGACGCTGCTCGTCGGCCTCGTCGGCGGGGCCGCGCTCGGCAGCGGGATCGTCTATCTCGACCGCCCCGACGGCGCCCCGGATACCGGCGCGGCCGTGCTCGCCGGCCATCTCCGCGGCCTCGCGGCGCCCCAGCCCTTCGACGTCGCCTCCTCGGACCGGCACGTGGTGAAGCCCTGGTTCAACGGCCGGACCACCCTCGCGCCCGAGGCCCCCGACCTGTCCGACAAGGGCTTCCCGCTGGTCGGCGGCCGGGTCGACATCGTCGGCGGAACCCCCGTGCCGACCCTGGTCTATCGCCGCGACAGGCACGTCATCAGCGTCACGGTGGTCCCCGCCGCCGACGGCCCCGGCGCCGGCGAGGAGCGGCGCGATGGGTCCACGATCGAGCGCTGGCGCCTCGGCGACCTCACCTACTGGGCGGTCTCGGACCTCAACCGGCGCGACCTGCGCGCCTTCGCCGACCTGTTTCAGTCCCGGACCGGGGGCCCGCCGGGATAAGGCGGGAATAAGGGACGCCAGTTTCGGGTTATTACTGATATCGTGATGTCGATCCGGCGAGGATCCCAGCGTGATCAGTCAATCCCACCTGCACACCCGCAGAGCCGAAACGATATCCGGGATCGGCTCCGCCCAGGAGCGGCGGGTTCAGACCGGCGGCACCCCGGTCTTCCCGGACCCGACCCTCGTGGAGGCGGCGCTCCATCTCCTGGCGGAGCATCTTGAGCAGGGGCTGGCGGTGACCGACCGGTACGGGCGGGCCCATTTCCTGAACCGCGCGGCGCAGGCCTTCGTCGCGCGCGGACTCCTGTGCCTGGAGCACGGCGGCCTGCGCGGCGCGACGCCCGAGGACAGCGCGGCGCTGCGCCGGGTCATCGCCCGCTGCGCCGCGGGCCATCGCGGCGGCTCGGTGCGATTGGAGGGCGCGGGCGGGACGCTCCTGGTCGCCGCCTCGGCGATTCCCGGGACGCTCGGCCCGATCGGCGAGGGCGCGGTTCTCCTGCGTCTCACCGACCCCGGGACCCCGCGCCTGCCGGATCCCGGCATTCTCCAGGACCAGTTCGGCTTCACGCCCGCGGAGGCGGCCCTGGCCGTCGACATCCTGGCCGGGAACGACCTCGCGGCGAGCGCGACGCGCCGCCGGATCACCCGGAACACGGCGCGCGTGCACCTGCGCCACCTGTTCGAGAAGACGGGGACGCGCCGCCAGGCCGAGCTGGTGCGCCTGCTCCTGCTCTGCCCGCAGCCGATCGCGGACGCCTAGCGCGCTCCGGCAAAAATAATCGCGCCGCGCGCCACCCTTAATCCGAACGGAGGATGCGCATACTTTGCATTAAAGCGACGCTGATCCGGCCGATCGTGGACAAACCACGGATCTTTCGGCGCAACGGAGGCTGGATCATGATCCTCTCGTTCCTGAAATCTGCCCGGAAGAGCCGCGTCGCGGCGCGAAATCTTCGCATTCTCTCGGCCCTCGACGACGAGATGCTGAGCGACATCGGCCTCGACCGGCGCACACTCCGCACGTTCTGCGAGAACGGCTGCGCGCACGTGCCGCCGCCGCCGAGCCAAGCCGAGACGCCCCGGGCCCTGATGATACCCGGTGGGCTCGGGATCGCCTTCCGCTGAACGCCCGCCGCACCGCCCGCTGCACCGCCTCGGGCCCGGCCGGACCGCTCAGATCTCGACGCAGATCTTGCCGAAGTGGCGGTTGCTCTCTTGGTGGCGGAACGCCGCGACGAGGTCGTCGAGGGGGAAGCGGCGGTCGATGACCGGCCGCAGCCCGCAGGCGTCGATGCCGCGGATCATCTCGATCTGGTGGCGCCGGCTGCCGACCAGCACGCCCTGCAGCCGGATCTGCTTCAGGAGCGCCGGCACCAGCGGCAGCTCGCCCGCGACCCCCGAGAGGATGCCGATCACCGAGACGTGGCCGGCGACCCGCGCGGCGGCCATGGACTGCTCCAGCGTCGCCGGGCCGCCGACGTCGAGGACGTGGTCGACGCCGCGCCCGTCGGTCAGGCGCCGGGCGGTCTCGCCCCAGGCCGGGTCGGTGCGGTAGTTGATGACGTGGTCGGCGCCGAGACCGCGCAGGCGCTCCAGCTTGTCGTCGCTGGAGGAGGTGGCGATCACCGTGGCCCCCGCCGCCTTGGCGAATTGCAGGCCGAACAGCGACACGCCGCCGGTGCCCTGCACCAGCACCACGTCGCCGCTCTTCAGGCCGGCATCGGCGTGCAGCGCCCGCCACGCGGTGAGCGCGGCGGTGGTGAGCGTCGCCGCCTCGGCGTGGTCCCAGCCCCGCGGGGCGCGGGTGAAGGCGGTGGCGGGCGCGGTGACGCCCCCGCGGGCGTAGCCGTCGACCCCGTCGCCCGGCACGGTGGCGAAGCCCTCGACGCGCGGCGCGCCCTCCAGCCAGGTCGGGAAGAACGTGCTGACCACCCGGTCGCCCACGGCGAACTCGGTCACGCCCGGCCCCACGGCCTCGACCTCTCCGGCCCCATCGGACATCGGGATGCGCGGCTCGCTCGGGCCCCACATCCCGCTGACCACCGCGTAGTCGTGGTAGTTGAGGGAGCTCGCCCGCAGGCGGACGGTGATCGCGCCGGGCCCGGGCTCCGGCACGGGCCGCTCGCCGAAGGTCACCGCGTCGAAGCCGCCGCCGGGCTGGACGATCACGGCCCGGGCTGTCGATCCGGTCATGGTGCACCTGTCGCTCCGCGGCCTCGGCCGCCGGGAGGCGGACACTGGCAGGCCCGGCGCGCGCCGTCGAGACGACGGGGCCGGGCCGTCCGCCGCGGGGCGGGGAGGGCGGCGCGCGCCCGCAACCCCGCCCCGCCCGCGCCGCCCTTGCCGCCGCGCCGCGCCGGCGCCAAGGTCGCGGATCGCATCCCGTCCGTGGAGGGAGGACAGACCGTGTCGACCGAGCGCGTCGTTCTGACCGAAAGCATAGCGCCGACAGCGTCCAGGATCTTCACCCAGGCCGGGATCGGCGCCATCCGGCAGCTGTCGCGCGCGGTCAGCCCCGGGGACGCCGGCGAACTGGCCGACGTCACCGTCCTCGGCATCCGCTCGCGCACGCAGGTCACCGCCGCGCTTCTCGACGCCCTGCCCGACCTCGCCGCCATCGGCTGCTTCAGCGTCGGGACCAACCAGGTCGACCTCGAGACGGCGCGCGCCCGCGGCCTGCCCGTGTTCAACGCGCCGTTCTCAAATACGCGCAGCGTCGCCGAACTGACGATCGGCGAGATCGTGATGCTGCTCCGGCGCATCGTGCCGCGCTCGGTCGCGGCCCATGAAGGCGGCTGGGACAAGTCGGCCACCGGCGCCTTCGAGGTGCGCGGCAAGACGCTCGGCATCGTCGGTTACGGCAATATCGGCGCGCAGCTCTCGAACCTCGCCGAGGCGATGGGCATGCGCGTCATCTTCTACGACCTCACCGACAAGCTGCGCCACGGGAACACCGAGCCGGCCGAGAGCTTCGAGGCCCTGCTCGCCGTGAGCGACGTGGTCAGCCTGCACGTCCCGGAGACGCCGCTGACCCACGGGCTGATGGGCGCGGAGCGGATCCGCGCGATGAAGCCGGGCGCCTACCTGATCAACAACAGCCGCGGCACGGTCGTGGACCTGGACGCCCTGGCGGCGGCGCTGCGCGACGGTCACCTCGCCGGGGCCGCGATCGACGTCTTCCCGGTGGAGCCGACCTCCAACGCCGAGCGCTTCGTCTCGCCCCTGCAGGGGCTGCCGAACGTGATCCTCACCCCCCATGTCGGCGGCTCGACCGAGGAGGCCCAGGACCGCATCGGCGCGGAGGTGGCCCGCAAGCTGGTCGACTACGTCCAGACCGGCTCGACGCTCGGCGCCGTGAACTTCCCGCAGGTCCAGCTGCCGCCGCGCCTGTCGGGCGCGCGGTTCCTCCACGTGCACCGGAACGTGCCCGGCGTGCTCGGGCAGATCAACGCGATCTTCTCGGGCCGGTCGCTCAACATCGACGCGCAGTACCTGCAGACGGACGGCGAGTTCGGCTACGTCGTGGTGGATGCGTCCGTGCCGCCGGGCGAGGCGGACGCGGTGCTCCGCGCGCTGCGGGCCATCGACGGCACGGTGCGGACGCGGCATCTCCGACCGGCGGCGTGAGGATCCGCGCGCCGCGCCGGACGTCGGCGACGGGTCGCGCGGATCCTCACACCCGCAGGGCAGGGTTCGGCGCGGACACGACGCCCCCGCGCCCGCCGGCCGGCGACGCGCCGGTCACGGTCGCGGCAGCGTGTGCAGCGCCCTCAGGAAGGCGTCGACCTCCGCGCGGGTGTTGTAGAAGGCCAGCGAGGCCCGCACCGACTGGTCGACCCCGAACCGGCGCAGGGCCGGCAGGGCGCAGTGGTGGCCCGAGCGCACCGCGATGCCGTGCGCGTCGAGGTGGTGGGCCACCGCCTCGTTCGTCTGCCCCTCGATCACGAAGGACATCACGCTCGCCTTCTCCCGGGCCGTGCCGATCAGGCGCAGGCCCTTCACGTCGGCGAGCCCGCCCTGCGCGTAGCCCAGGAGGTCGTGCTCGTAGGCGGCGATCGCCGGCATGCCGATACCCGCGAGGTAGTCGAGCGCCGCTCCGAGACCGACGGCCCCGGCGATGTCGGGTGTGCCGGCCTCGAACTTCTCGGGCGCGCCCTTGTAGACGGTCTTCGCGAAGGTGACGTCCTCGATCATGTGGCCGCCGCCCTGCCAGGGCGGCATCGCCTCCAGCAGGTGGGTCTTGCCGTAGAGCGCGCCGATGCCCGTCGGCCCGAACACCTTGTGGCCGGAGAAGACCAGGAAGTCCGCGTCGAGGGACTGCACGTCCAGCGGCATGTGCGGCGCGGATTGCGCCGCGTCGACCAGCACCGGCACCCCGTAGGCGTGGGCGAGCTGGATGATCTCCCGCACCGGGTTCACGGTGCCGAGGGCGTTGGCCACCTGCGTCACCGAGACGATCTTGGTCCGGCCGGAGAGCAACGCCGCGTACTGCTCGAAGATGATCTCGCCCCGATCGTTGACCGGGATCACCCGGAGCGTCGCCCCGGTCTGCTGCGCCAGCAGCTGCCAGGGCACGATGTTGGCGTGGTGCTCGATGGTCGAGACGATGATCTCGTCGCCCGGGCCGACATTGGCCCGGCCGTACGAGTTCGCCACGAGGTTGATCGCCTCCGTGGTGCCCCGCAGGAAGACGATGTCGTCCTTCGACGGCGCGTTGAGGAAGCGGCGCACCGCCTCGCGGCCGCCCTCGAACAGGTCGGTGGCGCGCGCCGCCAGGGTGTGGGCGGCCCGGTGGATGTTCGAGTTGTGCCGGGCGTAGAACTCCGCGGTCGCGTCGATCACCCCTTGCGGCTTGTGGGTGGTGGCGGCGTTGTCGAGCCAGACCAGCGGGTGGCCGTTGACGCTCTGGTGCAGGGCCGGGAAGTCCCGGCGGACATGCTCCACGTCGAAGGGCGCCGCCACCGGGCTCGACCCCTGCGCGGCCAGGCGCGGCGCCGGGCCCGGGTCGCGGGCCGGCTCCACCCGGGGGCTCGCCGGCGCCCTGCGGGCCGGCCCGGGGCCGAGGTTCAGGAAGTAGTAGTCGGACGGCGGTGCCTCGGGCGCCCGGGACAGATGGCCGGTCCGGGCGAAGCGCTCCTGCGCCGCATCGCGGCCGACTTTCGACGGATCGGCCGGCACGAGAGCCGGGGCGAGGGCGTGCGCGAAGGCGTTGGCGCGGGGATGGTCCGCGGCGATCTGCCGGTGCAGCTCCGGACCGCCGGGCAGGGCGGCCGCGAGCGCCTGGGCGCCGGCGAAGGAGAAATCGGGCAGCACGGGGCGCGGGCTCGCCGGGTGGACCGGCGGGATCGCCCCGACATCGGCGAGGGCCGGGCTCGCGGGTGCGAGGTTCGGCACGGTCGGGCCGGAGAGGCCCGGCAGGCCGACCGGCTGCGCCCCGAAGGAGCGCGCTGCCAGCGCGGAGGCGTCGGGCGGCAGGCCGGCGGGCTGGCCGCCCGCTGGGGCGGAAGGGACGCCCAGGGGCGCGCTCGGCAGCGGCGCGCCGCCCGGGCCCTGGGGCAGGCTCTCGAGGGCCTGCGGGACCTGGGGGCCGGCGGGGAGCGCCGGCGCGAAGGGCCGGCTCGCGGCCTGACCCTGCCCGTAGATCTCCCGGGCGAGGCGTCCGACGAGATCCGCGTGGGCCAGCTCGCCCGGGCTCGCCCCGGGCAGCCCGCGGGCGAAGGCCTCAGGCGTAGTCATGGTAATTGCCCAGCAGCACGTTATCGAGGCGGGCGATCGCGTCCTCGACCAGCACGGCGGCCGAGAAGTAGCGGGTCACGAGGTGCGAGGCGATCGAGTGGTCGTTGGTGCCCATGTAGCGCACCGACAGGCCGGGCTCGATCTCGCCGGTCACGCCCGACTTCTGCAGGCCGACCACGCCCTGCTCGCCCTCGCCGACGCGCAGCAGCAGGATCGAGGTGGTCTCGGCCCCGGTCACCGGGTCGAGGTCGATCGGCAGCTTGTCGCTCGGCACCAGCGGCACGCCGCGCCACGTGATGAACGGCGCGCCGAACAGGTGGACGACGACCGGCGGCACGCCGCGGCGGGTCGCCTCCCGGCCGAAGGCCGCGATGGCGCGGGGATGGGCCACGAAGAAGGCGGGCTTCTTCCAGACCAGGGTCAGCAGCTCGTCGAGGTCGTCCGGGGTGGGCGGGCCGCCGCGGGTGGGGATGCGCTGGCGCGGGCCGACCTCGCCGAGAAGGCCGAACTGCGCGTTGTTCAGGAGCTCCCACTCCTCGCGCTCCTTCACGGCGTCGACCGTGAGGCGGATCTGCTCGCGGAGCTGGTCGATCTCGTTGGAGTAGAGATCGGTGACGCGGGTATGGGTGTTGAGGATCGTCTGGATGGTCGAGAGGTGGTACTCGCGCGGATCGACCTCGTAGTCCACGAAGGTCGTCGGCAGGCGCGGCTCGCCGGTATGGACCGCCAGCAGCTCGATCCCCTGCTCGCCGTAGGAGTTGGTGTGACCTTTGAGGCGGTCGCGCTCCTCGCGGTACTGCGCGATCTTGGCACGGATCTCCTCGCTCTCCACCGCGGCGGCGTCGAGGGTCAGGAGGGTCACGGCCGACAGGGCCTTCACGGCCGGGGCGGGCGCGCGCTCACCGGCGAGGCCCGCATCGCCGAAATAGTCGCCCTTCGTGGCGAGCCCCTGGCGCAGGCGACCCTTGTAGGGGCCCGACAGGGTCAGCTCGACGGTGCCGTCGGCCACCACCGTGAGGCTGCGGCCGGCGGAGCCCTCCTCGTGGATCACCGTTCCGGCCTTGTGCCGGCTCTCGGTGAACTTGGCCGCCAGCGCCGCCAGTTCGGCATCGCCCAGCCGGCTGAACAGCGGCACGGCCCGCAGGGAGGCGGGACGGATCACCTTGCCGTCCCCCTTGTCCTCGGCGACGAGATCGATCCGGCCGGGGCGGGCCAGCACGACGGCGCGGCGGTTGACGCGGTAGACCCCGCCCGCCACGTCCACGAAGGGCAGGAGCCGGAGCAGCCAGCGCGGCGTGTTGGCCGCGTTCTGGACCGAGGTGACGGTCGCCGTCGCAAGATTGCGTGCCGCCGTGGCGCTCACGCTCAGACCCGGTCCGCTCATCGTTCGTCCTCACTCCATCCAGGATTTCAGGCGCGCCGCGCCGATCCGCGCGGCGGCGGTGCGCCCCGCAGCCTGTGCGGGGCGGACGCAAGTCGTTCCGATCAGAACGCGACGACGATCGCGACCCGAGCGGCCGCACCGTCAATCAAATCATGTATTCTCTAGCAGTCCGACAGCCATCTTCGAACGCTCGGCCGGGCCGACTTCATCGTTGTTCCGGCGATGTCTGGATAAAGTCTGATTCGCCCAAGGGTCAACGGAATGATGTCCCCATTTTTCGTCGATTCGTAGAAATGGATCCCGTGGTATGCACGACGAACAGGACACGACCGCCCTCAGACGGGCATGTCAGAGAACTTAATTCTATGGAGTCTCGCCCGGCGGCGGCGCCCGGACGACTTTGTTGTCAGGAAAAATCTTTCGCGCGTCTCAGATGCCGTCCCCGTAGCCGAAGGACTGGTCCATGCTGAGCGCCGGCTCCTCGTCGACGGGCAGGCGCGAGACGACCCGGGCCGGCACGCCCGCCACGGTCGTGTGGGGCGGCACGTCCTGCAGCACCACCGCGGCGGCCGCGACCTTGGCGCCCGCCCCGACGCGGATGTTGCCCAGTACCTTGGCGCCGACGCTGAGCAGCACCCCGCGCTCGATCTTGGGATGCCGGTCGCCGCTCTCCTTGCCGTTGCCCCCGAGCGTCACCGACTGGAGGATCGAGACGTCGTCGGCGATCACCGTGGTCTCGCCGATCACCACGCCGGTGGCGTGGTCGATGAACACCCCCGAGCCGATCCGGGCCGCCGGGTGGATGTCGCAGCCGAACACCTCGGAGATCCGGCTCTGGACGTGCAGCGCCAGGGTCGCCCGGCCCCGGTGCCAGAGCCAGTGGCCGACCCGGTACGCCTCGAGCGCGGCGAGTCCCTTGTAGAACAGGAACGGGTCGAGGTAGCGGCGGCAGGTCGGGTCGCGCTCGCGGATCGCCACGAGGTCGCGCACCGCGTGGGCGCCGGCCTGCGGGTCGGCCTCGAAGGCCGAGAGGCACAGGTCGCGCATCGACAGGCGTGCGAGGTCGCCGTCCCCGAGCCGGTGGGCGAGGCGGTAGGCGAGGGCCTGGGCCAGCGAGCGCTGGTCGAGGATCGTCGCCTGGATGATCCCCGCATAGAGGGGCTCCTCGATCAGGGCCGCCTCGGCCTCGGCGCGCAGGGCGGCCCAGACTTCGGCCTCCGCGGTGCTGCGGCTCGTGATGCGCAGGGGCGGCTGGACCACGGCCATCGTGGCACCCGCGGCGGGCAGGGCAGCGTGATGCATCGGTCGTCGCCGATCACGGCAGGGGGCGGAACGGGCCGGGCCGGCCGCGCTCCAGGGCGTCGTGCCCCTGGACCGTCACGCCCACATTGGCCGGGGCGTCGCCCCGCATCATCGTCCCCGGGGCCATGGTGTCGTCTCCCTCGAATCGGTCGCGGTGGCGGTGGCGGCCCGATTCCGCCGCCGGCGGCGCCGGCGAGAAGTCTCTTCCGGATGCCCCGGTCCGGCGGAGAAGGTTTCGACCGCACGAGCGCGTTGCCGGAGCATTGTTTCGCTAAGTCATTGTTACAGAATGATATTCAGGCATCGCGCCGGCTTTGGCAAGTCCCGGGAGCCGGCCGTCGCCGACCGGCACCGGCGATCGATCGCGGCCGCGATCCGGGCATATCTCCGCCGACCCCGTGCTTCTGCTCCGGCTCGCGGCTTCGACGAACAACCTGCGCTGCAAGTCCTCGCCAATTTGGCAGCACATTCTCGGGCCCGGCGTCTACATTGACGGCGTCGACATACAGTCGATGCGGAGCTCAACGGAGGTTTGCCGTGATCACCAGCAAGGAACGGTTCGCCCGGATGACTGCGCCGTGTCTGCCGTGTTGCCGCGTCCAAGAGGAGGAGAGCGCACGACATCAGACACGCGAGGCGACCACCGATGCTGACCTATGACACGACCCGGAACACCCGTCCCGACCTGAGCCCCGAACCGGCCGCCGCCCTCGGCCGGGCCCTGTCCCGGAGCGTCCGCTCCCATCCCTCCCACGAACGCGCCGCCCTCGCGAGCGCCCTCGACGACGGCCTGATGCCCGACGAGGTCGCGCAGATCCTCGCCGGCCGCCCGGTGGCCGAGGCCTTCCCGATCCGCTGGGGCGAGAGCCCGGAAGCCTACGCGTCCCGGGCCGTGTCCGAGATGTTCGTCGCCTACCTCCAGTAGGCGCGTCGCTGCCGGCCGCGCCGGCCTCTCCGACCACGAACGATGGAAACCTGCCATGTCGGTCTTCCCCCGCGGGTGGAGGCGCCGGACGGGGACGGCCGCCTGCGCGCTCGCCCTGGCGCCCGCCCTGGCGCTCGGTGCCGCCGGCCCGGCCGCGGCCGGACACAAGCCGAAGGGCCGCGGCGCGGCCGGCGTGCCGGACGTCCCGGCCCGGCTCACGGTCGGGCCGGGCGGACGGGACCTGAGGCTCGCGGGCGATCTCGCGGCCGGGGTCGCCGCGCGGGTCCGGGCCATCCTCGCCGCGCACCCGCGGATCGCCCGGATCCATCTCACGAGCGACGGCGGCCTCGTGGAGGAGGGGGCGGCGATCGGGGCGCTCGTGGCGGCCCGCGGCCTCGCCACCTACGTCCCCGACGCCTGCGCCTCGGCCTGCACGCTGATCTTCGTCCGCGGCCGGACGCGCTACCTCGCGACCGGCGGGCGGCTCGGCTTCCACGCCCCCTACGAGATCGGGGCGCGGGGCCGGATGCGCCCGGTGGATTCCGCGCCGGAGCGGGCGGCCTACCGGGCCGCCGGCCTGCCGGCGGCCTTCGTGACGCGGGCGCTGGCCGTGCCCCCGGCCGGGATCTGGATCCCGACGGACGGGGAGCTGCGCGCGGCCGGCATCGTCACCGAGGTCGTCGGACCGGACCGCTTCCCCGATTCCACCCTGGACGCGGATCCGAGCGCGGCCGGGGCGCGGGCCGCGATCCTGCGGAACCTGCCGATCCTGCGCCAGGCCGAGGCGGCGGGGCTCGACCCGATCGCCCGGTGGTACCGGGACGGCTACGCCGCCGGCCGGCCGGAGGCGGAGGCCGCCGCGGGGTTGAGGCGGATGGCCGCCGGCTACCTGCAGCGGCGCTTCCGGTCGGCCGACGACGCCGTCGTCCGCGCCCTGGGCCAGCGGATCCTGGCGACGCTGGAGCGGGCCGGCGCGGGGGACGCGGCGGCCTGCGGCCTCCTCGCGGCCGGCGACCTCGTGGCGCTCGACGCGCGGCTGCGGGCCAAGCGGCCCGCGTCGCACGGGCTCGCCCCGCTCCTCGCCCGGACACGGGCCGCGCGGCCGGACGGAGCGGCCGCGCCCGCCGCGGACCCGGGCACCGCGCGGTCGATGGCCGCAGCGGCGGCCCCCTCGGGCGACTGCGCCGCCCGGATCGCCGCGACGCGGCGCGCCCTCGACCTTCCGGCCCGCGAATCGGCCGCCGCGCTGCGGGCCCTGTTCCTCGCGGAGCCGCAGCGGATCCTGGCGAGCCGCGACGGGCCGTAGCGGCCCGCCGACCCTCGACACGCCGCGCCGGCGCCTATCTTCGCACCCGCGGCACGCCCCGGACGGGCGCCGGCCGCGGAGAGACGGGGGTTCGACGGATGCCGGATTATCGCCTGCGCGGGGCGGTCCGTGGCGAGGATGGCGAGATCGGCGCGCCGCGCGTCGACGAGGTGCTGACGGCCGCAGACGCGAAGGAGGCGGTGCGCCTCGCCAACAGCCGCTCGCTGACGATCGAGGACGACGCGGTGAACGCCCTGTGGCTGGTCGACGCCCACGGTACCCTGCTCTGGTCCCTGCGCCGGGCCGACCGGGACTCCTGACGCGAGGCCTGACGCGGGCCGGCACCGTCAGCCCGATGCGCGGCGGCCCGTCTCCGGCAGCGCGGCGGCCCCGGCATCGTCGGCGCCCCCGAGATACAGGGACCGGACGTCGTCCCGCGCCCGCAGGGACGCGGCGGTGCCGGCCAGCGCGCTGCGCCCGTTCTCCAGCACCACGGCATGGTGGGCGTGGCGCAGGGCGAGGCGGACGTTCTGCTCGGCCACCAGCAGGGTCAGACCCTCGGCGCGGTTCAGGCCGGCGAGCACCCGGTAGATCTCCTCGACCAAGCGGGGGGCGAGCCCCATGGACGGCTCGTCGAGGACGAGCAGCCGGGGCCGCCCCATCAGCGCCCGGCCGATCGCCGCCATCTGCTGCTCGCCGCCCGAGAGCAGGCCGGCGGCGACGCCCCGCTTCGCGGCGAGCCGCGGGAACAGGCCGTAGACCCGGTCCAGATCGGCGCGCACGCCGCCGCGGCCCGTACCGCGCCCGAGGCCGCCCGCCACGAGGTTCTCCTGGACGCTCAGGCTCCGGAAGCAGTGGCGCCCCTCCAGCACCCCCACGAGCCCGGCGCGGACGAGGACGTCGGTCCGGGTCCGCGTCACGTCGCGCCCGTCATAGGCGAGGCGCCCGGCCGTGACCCGGCCGCGCAGGGCCGGCAGCAGGTTCGACACCGCCCGCAGCAGGGTCGTCTTGCCGGCGCCGTTGGCGCCGACCAGGGCGACGATCTCCCCCGCCCGGACCGCGAGGTCGACGCCGTGCAGGGCGTGCACCGCCCCGCCGTAGACGACCTCCAGGGCCTCGACCTGCAGGAGGGGCGGCGCGGCGCTCACCGGGCGCTCACCGGGCCGCCGCGGCGGCCTGCTTGCCGGCCGCGTCCGCGGCCTCCTCGGCCGCGCAGTCGCGCGGGGTGATGCCGCGCTCCTTGGCGTAGGCGGTCGCGGAGGCCTCGATGAGCGGGCGCAGGCTCGCCCAGTCGGGGGCGATCCAGTCGGACACGACATTCCACTTCGCCCCGTCCCATTGCTGGAAGGTGACGCGGCCCTCGCCCTCGTGGTTGGCGCAGGTGACGTTGATCGAGTGGAACAGGCCCTTGGCGCCGAGCGCCGCCACCCGGGCCTCGTCGAGGCGCAGGTGCTCGAAGCCCCAGCGCACCTCGTCGCCGGTGAGCGTCCGCTGGCCGAACCGCGCTTGCGCGATCCGCACCGCCTCGACGTTGAGGATGCCGTTCAACACCCCGAGATTGTGGTAGACGCTGCCGATCCGCTTCCGGTCGGCGAGGTTGCCGTTGCCGGCCCCGTAGACCTTGCCGACAACCTCCTGGATCACCGGGTAGGCGGTGCCCGAGGCCTGGGTCGTGATGGCGACGTAGCCCTTGGCGGCGTCGCCCGCCGGGATCACGTCCTCCTCCGAGTTCGACCAGACATTGCCGACGATGCGGTCGGCCGGGAAGCCGGTCTTCTGGGCGGTCTTCAGGGCCACCGGGTTCATCACGCCCCAGCCGCGCAGCACCACGAAGTCGGGCCTCAGGCGCCGGATCGTGAGCCACTGCGACTGCTGCTCGTTGCCGGGATGGGGCACCTCGATCTGCGCGACGGTGAAGCCGTAGCGCTCGGCGAGCCGCGCGTAGATCGGGATCGTCTCCTTACCGTAGGGCGAGCCGTGGTAGAGCACCGCGACGGTCTTGCCCTTCAGCTTGTCGAGGCCGCCCGCGCGGGTGCCGAGATACTGGATGATGCCGCTCGTCTCGCTGTAGGGGTTGAGCAGCAGCGGGAACACGTAGGGGAAGACGCGCCCGTCGGTGGAGTCGGTGCGGCCGTGGTTGATCGTGATCAGCGGCACCTTGTCGGCGGTGATGCGGTCGATCATCGCGTAGGCGATGCCCACCGAGAGCGGGTTCCAGGCGGCGATGCCGGGCCGGGACTTCAGCCGCTCGTAGACCTCGACGCCGCGCTCGACCTCATACTGGGTCTCGCCCTCGCTCCAGGTGAGCTTGACGCCGTTCACCCCGCCGTCGCGGGCGTTGATCAGGTTGAGATAGTCGATGAAGCCCCCAAAGAAGCCGGTCCCGCCGGCCGCGTAGGGGCCGACCCGGTAGCTCTGGAGCGGGAAATACTGCTCGTCGGCCCAAGCGGCCCGGGGGGCCGCGCCGGCGAGCGCGACGGTGCCGGCGAGGAGCGTTGCGCGGAGTCGGGTCGTCAGGGGCATGGTCGTCCTGGGGTTGGTCGGGCGGGGAGGGGATCAGGCAGCGCGGCGGCCGAGGCGGCGGCCCGCCCGGTCGAGGAGGGCGGCGAGGCCGGCGGGCTCGCGGATCAGCACGGCGACGATCAGGGCGCCGAGCACGACGCGCTGGACCATCTCCAGGGTGCCGGAATCGAACCCGTCGCCGAGGACCGCCGCGCCGAGGCGCGACAGGAGTAGGGGCAGCACCACGATGAAGCCCGCGCCCAGGAAGGCGCCGCGCAGGGTGCCAAGGCCGCCGATGATCACGATGAACAGGATCTGGAAGGAGCGGTCGAGGTTGAACCCCGCCGGCTCGACGGTGCGCAGATACGCGAAGGCCCAGAGCGCTCCGGCGATCCCGATCACGAAGGACGAGGCCGCGAAGGCCAGGAGCTTGGTCCGGGCGACCCGCACGCCGACGAGGCGGGCGGCGGTCTCGTTGTCGCGGATCGCCACGAGGTTCCGGCCCGTGGGCGAGGTCACGAGCCTCCACGCGACGAAGGTCAGCAGCGTGACCACCGTGAGCGTGACCAGGTAGCGGCCGCGCGGGTCGTCGAAGGACAGGCCGGCCACCACCAGCCGGGGGGCGGTGACGATGCCCGAGGGGCTGTCGTCGGAGATCCAGCCGATCCGGTTCAGCGCCCAGGCCACGAAGAACTGCACGGCGAGCGTCGAGACCGCGAGGTAGAAGCCCCGCAGGCGCAGGGCCGGCAGCCCCGCCACCAGCCCGGCGAGCGCCGCCACGAGGCCGGCGAGCAGGAGCGACGCCGGGAGCGGCAGGCCGGGCAGGCGCAGCGACAGGTTGAAGGCCGCGTAGGCCCCGACCGCCATGAAGGCGGCCGAGCCCAGGGAGAGCAGCCCGGCATAGCCGGTGAGCAGGTTGAGCCCGAGGCCGGCCAGCGCCAGGGCCAGGAACGGCGTCAGCAGCGCCTCGAACAGGTAGCTCGTTCCGGTGAGCGGTACGATCCCGTAGGCGAGGACCAGCAGGGCGCCGAGGCCGAGGGTCCCGGCGGACAGGTGCGGGCGCGGCACGGCGCGGGGGAGGGCCACCACGGCGGCTCAGACCCGCTCAACGGCGCGCAGGCCGAGCAGGCCCGACGGCCGGACCAGCAGGAAGCCCAGGGCCGCCACGTAGGCGATCCAGCCCTCGATACCGCCGCCGATGACCGGCCCGAGATAGACCTCGGACAGCTTCTCCGCCGCGCCGACGATCAGCCCGGCCACGATCGCCCCGGCGACGGAGTCGAAGCCGCCGAGCACGAGCACCGGCAGCGCCTTCAGCACCACCAGCGACAGGGAGAACTGCACGCCGAGCCGCGCCCCCCAGAGCAGCCCCGCCACCAGCGCGACGATCCCGGCGGCGATCCAGACCGCCGACCAGATCCGGGGCAGGCGGAGGCCGGTGTTGAGGGCGGCGAGCGGATCGTCCGCCACCGCCCGGAAGGCGAGGCCGGTGCGGGTGTAGCGGAAGAAGGCGGCGAGGACCGCCACCATCAGGCCCGCCACCGCGGCGGCGAACAGGTCGAACCGGCTGACCAGCACGCCGCCGAGATCGATCGGCGTGTCGTCGATGCCGAGGTCGAGCCCGTGGACCTGGGTGCCCCAGGCGAGCTGGGCCGCGCCCTCGATCACGTAGGCGACGCCCAGCGTCACCATGAACAGGGTGATGGGCGGCTGGTTGACGAGCGGCCGCAGCACCAGGCGCTCCACGCCGAGACCGACCACCACCATCGCGGCGAGCGTCGCGGCCAGGGCCGCCGGGACGGGCAGGCCGCGCTCGGTCAGGCTCACGAAGGTGAGGGCGGCGAACAGCACCATCGCGCCCTGCGCGAAGTTGAGCACGCCCGAGGTCTTGTAGATCAGCACGAAGCCGATCGCCACGAGGGCGTACATGACGCCCGACAGGAGGCCGCCGACGACGACCTCGATCAGGAAGGCGAGATCCGGGCTCATGCGGCAGCCGCGTCCCCGTCTTCGGCCACGTCTACATCCGCGCCTCCATCCGCGGCGGGATCAGTGGCGGCATCCGCCTCCCCGTCCGCGAGCCCCAGATAGGCCGCGATGACCGCTGGGTCCGCCCGCACCTCCGCGGGCGTGCCGGTGGCGATGCGGCGGCCGTGGTCGAGCACGGTCACCCGGTCGGAGAGGCGCATGACGACGCCGATATCGTGCTCGATCAGGACGATCGCGGCCCCGGACCGATCCCGCGCCGCCCGGATGAAGCCGGTCATCTCCGCCTTCTCGGTCGCCGTCATGCCGGCCATCGGCTCGTCGAGGAGCAGGAGCCGCGGCCCGGCCACCAGGGCCCGGCCGAGCTCGACCCGCTTCTGGAGCCCGTAGGGGAGGCTGCCGGCGGGGCGGTCGGCCACCGCCGCGAGGCCGAGGCGTCCGATCACCGCCTCGGCGGCGGCGCGGTGGGCGCGCGCCTCCCGCCGGGCGGAGGGCAGGCCCAGGATCTGGGCCGCGGGCCCGGCGCGCCGCGCGGCCGAGAGCCCCGCGAGGACGTTGTCGCGCACGCTCAGGCCCGCGAACAGGGCGAGGTTCTGGAAGGTCCGGGCGACGCCCAGTGCGGCGAGCCGCCCGGCCGGCACCCGGGCGAAGCTCTCCGCGCCGAGCCGCACCCGCCCGGCCCGCGGTGCGTAGAGGCCGGTGATCGCGTTGATCAGCGAGGATTTGCCGGCGCCGTTCGGCCCGATCACGGCGTGGATCTCGCCGGCCCCGACCGCGAGGTCGATCTCCGCGAAGGCGACGGTGCCGCCGAAGGCGAGGGACAGCCCCTCGACCGACAGGACCGCGTCCGCCCGGTCCCGGTGCGGGCCGCCGCCGGGGCCTGCCGCCGGGCGGGCGGCGGGCCGGGGGAGGGGGCCTCGCCCGTCCCGGACCGGGCGGACGAGGCGCAGCGCAGGCTGCATGGGCAGAAATCCGTCCACGATAGGCCGTCCGCTGCGGCGCGAACCGGCGGAACCCGTTGAGAGAAGGCGAGGAACAGGACGACGACGTGTCCCGAGCCGATGTTCCGGCATTCCCGCCCGTCAAATCGTGCTCCGCCGGATCCGCGAAGTCAAAAGCACAGTCTTTTCAATTTCGACATGACGCGCGAACATTCTCCCTCCGGGAGAGGCAGGCGCTGGATCACTGCCCTAGTCCTGACGATGGGCCGCCCGAACCGCCGAGATCTTGCCGCCTCGCGACGGTGACGGGCCCGGATCCGGGCGATTCGGCCGGGTGCGGCGGGCGGAAAGACACCTTACGGTAGCATAAACTAATCTGCATAAGTATTCATGGCTTGAAACAAAATGTAGGTTCGCGCCCCCACGCCGTCGTGGAGACGCCGCCATGCCAAACCCGCTCGTGCACAAGCTAAATTGCTATGTCGGGCTCTCCGAAGACGACCGGATGTGCTTGGCCGACGCCATGAGCCCGAGCCGCATGGTCGCCGCGCGCACCGACATCATCCACGAGGGCGACGATCCGCGCTCGATCAACGTGATCCTCGAGGGCTGGGCCTGCCGGTACCGGCAGTTCGCCAACGGGCGCCGCCAGATCGTCTCGCTCCTGCTCCCGGGCGACCCGTGCGACCCGCACATCTTCCTCCTCGACGAGATGGATCACGCGATCGGCGCGATCACGCCCGTGCTCCTCGGCCAGATCTCCGGCCCTGCGATGCGGGACGTGACCGCCCGCAGCCCGCGGCTCGACATGGCCTTCCACCGCGAGGCCCTGGCCACCGCGGCGATCCAGCGCGAGTGGACGGTCAGCCTCGGCAGCCGCACCGGGATCGAGCGCCTCGCCCACCTGTTCTGCGAGGTGCACGCGCGCCTGGCGGCCATCGGCCTGAGCGACGGGAATACCTGCGCGATGCCGATGACGCAGAACGATCTCGGCGACGCGATGGGGCAGACCAGCGTGCACATCAACCGCACGCTCCAGGAACTGCGCGGCATGGGGCTGATCACCCTGCGCAGCCGGCGCCTGACCATCCACGATCCGACCGCGCTCGCCCGGCTCGCGCATTTCGACACCGCGTACCTCCATCTCACCGAGGCCGGGCACGCCGCCGCGCGCTGAACCCTGCCCGCCCCGCGGTGATTGAGCCAGGTTGAACCACATCCGGAGTGGCCCGGCATGACAGACCCTCGCGATCCGGCGGAGCGACTCGCGGCCCTCGAGGCCGACAACGCGCGCCTGCGCCGGCTGCTCGACGCGGCGGGGCTCCCGGACGGCCTGCGCCACGGCATGCGCAACACGATGGCGATGATGCGCACCGTCATGCACCGCTCCGCCGAGAGCGCCGCGGACGTCGAGAGCTACGTGGCGCATCTCGACGGCCGGTTCGGGGCGATCATGCGCGTGCAGGCCGCCACGGACGCGTTCGGCGACGCGGACCTGCACACGCTGATCTCGGACGAGCTGATGTTCCACCTCGCCCGCGAGGGCGAGCAGGCCAGCCTCGCGGGCCCGCGGATGCGCCTCCGCCCCAAGGCCGCCCAGGTCGTCGCGCTGGCCCTGCACGAACTGGCGAGCAACGCGGTGGAGCACGGATCCCTGGCGCTCCCCCAGGGCCGGATCCGCGCCGCGTGGCGGGTGACGGACGCGGAGGCCGGACCGCCCGTCCTCAGCCTCGACTGGGCCGAGACCGGCGGCAGCGATGTGCAGGCCTCCGGACGGCGCGGCTTCGGCACGGACGTGCTGACGGAGATGCTGGCCTACGATCTCGGCGCGGCGGTCGACCTGCGCTACGAGCCGGACGGGCTGCGCTGCGCGATCCGCGTGCCGCTCACGGCCCAGATCGGGCGCCGCGTGGCCGAGGATCCCGAGACGGACTGGGACGGCGACGGCCGGTGAGCCTCACGAGCCGGACGCCGCCCGCACCTGCCCGGTCATCTGCGGCAGCGCGCCGAGCGCCTCCACGGGCGGGTTCGGGCCGGGCAGGAGCAGGTAGTCGGGCGTGAACCCGGAAAACTCCCGCAGACGCTCGAGATTCGGCACACGCACGCTCTTGCGCCCGCTCTCGATCAGGCCGGCCCTGCGCAGATCGGAGAGGACGCGCGAGAGGTGGACGTTCGAGAGCCCCGCCGTGTCGGCCAGCTCGGACTGCGCCAGCGGCAGGCGGTAATCGGGCTCCAGGCCGAGGCCGACGGCGTTCAGGCGCGCGAAGAGCTCGCAGATGATGTGGGCGACCTGCCTGTCGGCGGACCGGCGCCCCACCCCGACGAGCCATTCCTGCAGGACGGCCTCGTCGACCAGGACCGACCACCAGAGGGCGCGGTAGATGTTGGGCCGGAGGGCGGCGAGTTCCTTGATCGTCCGGTAGGGGACCGAGGCGACGGTGCAGGGGGTCAGCGTCGCCACGGAGTGGATCGCCCGGTTGAGCAGGGACGCGTGCAGGTCGCAGCCGTCGCCGGGCACGAGGTAGGCGAGGATCGAGCGCCCCCCGTCGGGCACCAGCTTGTAGCGGCAGGCGAACCCGTCGAGGATCACGTAGGCGGCGTCGGGCCGCACGCCTTCCGAGACCAGGTCGCGGCCCGCCTCGACCTGCGCGACATCGCTGGTCGCCGCTGCCAGGGCGGCCACGTCGCCCTCGTCCAGGTTCGCGCGCAGGGCCAGCTTCCGAAGGAAGGGGTTCAAGGGATCTCCCGGACATCCTGCCCCGCGCGCGGAGCCGCCTCTGCGTAAACGCGTGACGGCTTATCCTTACTCCGCGAACGCATCAAATGATCGCCACGCCCGAATGCGGCTCTCGGCGCGATCGGACCGGGGCCGCCTCCCGGCATCGGCCGCGAAGGTCGCGACAAGTCGCGCTGGGGTCGCGCTGGGGTCGCGCCGCGCCGTGCCCGTCGGGGCATGGGGCCGGGTCGGCGTATCAGGAGAGCGGCAGCGTGCGCAGGACGGTGCCGTTCGCGTCGTGGATCTCCATCCGCCAGCCCGCCGCGGCGTCCGGCAGCTCGCCGGCCTTCCGGAACTCCTCGATCAGCACCAGCGCCTCCGCCTCGGCGTGCGCGACCGACGCGGCGAGGACGCCGGTCTCGTCCTCGATCGTCTCGCCGTCGCTCCTCAGGCGGAAATAGTAGCGCTCTGCCATGACAGCCTTCAGCCCAGGACCCCCTCCCGCCCCGGCGGACGGGCGCCGCCCGCCCCGCGGGCTGAGGTAAGTGGCATCGATCCGCATCCGTTCAACGTGCTGGCGAGATTGCGGTCGCCGGTGCCCACCGCTTGGTCCGCCCGCCCCCCGACGCGCCCCCCGACGCCGCAGGACGCGGCACGGCGCTGCCGCTCCGGCGGGCGAATCGCCGTCCTTCTGGGCGCCGGCGCGCCCCGAGCAGCCTCCCGGCGCGCCATGCCTAAATAATTGGCACACGATTTGCGAAGCCCGCCCCGTCGCGAGGAAGACGACGCAGGGGACCGCCATGAAGGCATTTGGAACTTGGGCCTCGGCCGCCGCACTGGCCGCCGGGCTGGCGATGGGCACGCTGGGGGCGGGCGCCGCCCGGGCGCAGGAGACCATCAAGGTCGGGATCCTGCACTCGCTGTCGGGCACGATGGCGATCTCGGAGACCACCCTCAAGGACGCGATGCTGATGCTCATCGCCGAGCAGAACGCCA
The DNA here is from genome assembly GCF_053345625.1 of Methylobacterium sp. D53M. NCBI lineage: Bacteria > Pseudomonadati > Pseudomonadota > Alphaproteobacteria > Hyphomicrobiales > Methylobacteriaceae > Methylobacterium > Methylobacterium sp. D53M. Next base: position 133,638 of record NZ_JBKFAL010000008.1, on the reverse strand, counting down.
AGGGCGGCGTGCTGGGCAAGAAGCTGGAGCCGGTGGTGGTCGATCCGGCCTCGAACTGGCCGCTCTTCGCCGAGAAGGCCCGCGAGCTGATCAGCAAGGACAAGGTCGCGGCGGTGTTCGGCTGCTGGACCAGCGTGTCGCGCAAGTCCGTGCTGCCGGTCTTCAAGGAGCTCGACAACATCCTGTTCTACCCCGTCCAGTACGAGGGCGAGGAGAGCGAGCGGAACGTGTTCTACACCGGCGCCGCCCCGAACCAGCAGGCGATCCCGGCGGTCGACTACCTGATGTCGGAGGATGGCGGCGGCGCCAAGCGCTGGGTGCTCGAGGGGACCGACTACGTCTACCCGCGCACCACCAACAAGATCCTCGAAGCCTACCTCAAGTCCAAGGGGGTCAAGGACGAGGACATCATGATCAACTACACGCCGTTCGGCTTCTCGGACTGGCAGACGGAGGTGTCGAAGATCAAGGCGTTCGGGTCGGCCGGCAAGAAGACCGCCGTGGTCTCGACCATCAACGGCGACGCCAACGTGCCGTTCTACAAGGAGCTCGGCAACCAGGGTATCAAGGCCACCGACATCCCGGTCGTCGCCTTCTCGGTGGGCGAGGAGGAGCTCGCCGGCATCGACGCCAAGCCGCTGGTCGGCCACCTCGCCGCCTGGAACTACTTCGAGTCGATCAAGACGCCGGAGAACGAGGCCTTCATCAAGAAGTGGCAGGCGTTCAAGAAGAACCCCAAGGCCGTCACCAACGACCCGATGGAGGCCCACTACATCGGCTTCAACATGTGGGTGAAGGCGGTCGAGAAGGCCGGCACCACGGACCCCGACAAGGTGATCGACGCGCTGCCGGGCATCGAGCAGAAGAACCTCACCGGCGGCACCGCGAAGATGCTGCCGAACCACCACATCACCAAGCCGGTCTTCATCGGCGAGATCGAGGCGAACGGCCAGTTCGACGTGGTCTGGAAGACCGAGGGCCTGATCCCCGGCGAGGCGTGGTCGAAGCAGCTCGAGGGCTCGAAGGACCTCGAGGCCGACTGGGTCAAGCTCAAGTGCGGCAACTACAACACCAAGACCAAGTCCTGCGGCGGCGCGTAAGCCCTGCACCTCCTCTCCCCGCGAGCGGGGAGAGGGGACACGCGCCTCACCCGTGTGGGGCGCACCGCTCCCGGCTCGCAGAACGGCCCCGATGCTCCGTCTCCTGACCCTCCTCTTCCTGATGCTGGCCGCCCCGGCGCTCGCGCAGGCGCCCGACCCCTACGGCCAGCTCGCCGGCGACGGCTACGCCGAGATCGAGGCCGGCGTCTCCGGCCTCGCCGCCTCTGGCGACCCGCGCGCCGACGCGATCCTCTCGGCCCTGTCGGACGGCCGCCTGCTGGTGGGCCCGGACAAGACCCTTCTCATCCGGCAGGGCGGCGCCGTCGTGGACGCGAGGACCGGCGCCCCGGCCGCCGACAGCCCCGACCTCAAGCCGGTGCGGGCCAACAACCGCGTCCGCCGGGCGATCGAGGCCGCCCGCGGGCAGCTCGACCTCGCGAGCCCCGACCCGGCCCGGCGCCGGGCCGCCGCCGACGCGGTGTTCAAGGCGCGGGACGCGGCCGCGCTGCCGGCCCTCGACGCGGCGCTCGCCCGCGAGACCAGTCCGGGCGTCCGGCAGGCGCTCACCGAGGCCCGCGCCGCCGTGCTGCTCGCGAGGCCCGGCACCGCGGAACCCGACCGGATTGCCGCGCTTCCCGCCATCCAGGCCCGGGGCGATGGCGACGCGATGGGCATCCTGCGCGGTCTCGCGGCGGATCCGAGCGAGGCCGTGCGCGCCGCCGCCGCCCGCGGCATCGCGGCGATCGAGACGCGGCTCGCGATAATCGGCGCCCTCCAGAACGTCTGGTACGGCATCTCGCTCGGCTCGGTCCTGCTGCTCGCCGCCATCGGGCTCGCCATCACCTTCGGGGTGATGGGCGTGATCAACATGGCCCACGGCGAGATGGTGATGCTCGGCGCCTACACGACCTACCTCGTGCAGGAGCTGATCCGCACCAAGGCGCCCGTCCTGTTCGGCTGGTCGCTGGCGATCAGCATCCCCTGCGCGTTCCTGGTCGCCGGCCTCGTCGGGGTGCTGATCGAGCGGTTCATCATCCGCTTCCTGTACGGGCGCCCGCTGGAGACGCTGCTCGCCACCTTCGGGGTCAGCCTCGCGCTGCAGCAGGGCGTGCGCTCGATCTTCGGCCCGACCAACCGCGAGGTCGGCGCCCCCGCCTTCATGAGCGGCGCCTTCGACTTCTACGGCCTGTCGATCACCTGGGGCCGGATGTGGATCATCGTGTTCGCGTTCGCCGTGTTCCTGGGCCTCCTGTTCGTGCTGCGGAAGACGTCCTTCGGCCTGAAGACCCGGGCGGTCACCCAGAACCGCCGCATGGCCGCCGCGATGGGCATCCGCACCCCCTACGTCGACGCCCTGACCTTCGGGCTCGGCTCCGGCATCGCGGGGATCGCGGGCGTCGCCCTCTCGCAGATCGACAACGTCTCGCCCAATCTCGGCCAGGGCTACATCATCGACTCGTTCCTCGTGGTGGTGTTCGGCGGCGTCGGCAACCTCTGGGGGACGCTGGTGGCGGCGCTGACGCTCGGCGTCGTGAACAAGCTCGCCGAGCCGTATATCGGCGCGGTGCTGGCCAAGATCGGCCTCCTGATCTTCATCATCCTGTTCATCCAGAAGCGCCCGCGCGGCCTGTTCGCGCTCAAGGGCCGGGCGGTGGAATCGTGAGCCCCATGCCGCCTCGCACCCCCCTCATCGACCTGAAGGGCTGGATCTTCCTCGCCGTCCTGGCCGCCTTCTGCCTCGCCGTGCCGGTGCTGAATCTCGCGGTGCCGGAGGGCTCCGGCCTGCACCTGCCGACCTACCTCGTCTCGCTCTTCGGAAAATACCTCGCCTACGCGCTGCTCGCGGTCAGCCTCGACCTCGTCTGGGGCTATTGCGGCATCCTCTCGCTCGGCCACGGGGCGTTCTTCGCCCTCGGCGGCTACGCGATGGGCATGTACCTGATGCGCCAGATCGGCGCCCGGGGCGTCTACGGCAACCCGGTTCTGCCCGACTTCATGGTGTTCCTGAACTACAAGGCGCTGCCCTGGTACTGGTACGGCTTCGACCACTTCGCCTTCGCGGCCCTGATGGTGCTGCTGGTGCCGGGCCTGCTGGCCTTCGTGTTCGGCTGGCTCGCCTTCCGGTCGCGGGTGACCGGCGTCTACCTGTCGATCATCACCCAGGCGCTGACCTACGCGCTGATGCTCGCCTTCTTCCGCAACGACATGGGGCTCGGCGGCAACAACGGGCTGACCGACTTCAAGGATCTCCTGGGACTCTCGGTTCAGGCACAGAATTTCCGCGTCGGCATCTTCGTGGCCACCGGAATCGCGCTGGCTTTGGGCTACCTGATCGCCCGGGTCATGACGGTCTCGGCCTACGGCAAGATCCTGATCGCCGTGCGCGACGCCGAGAGCCGCACGCGCTTCCTCGGCTACCGGCCGGAGCACTTCAAGACGCTGGCCTTCACGGTCTCGGCCATGATGGCGGGCGTCGCCGGCGCCCTCTACGTGCCGCAGGTCGGCATCATCAACCCGGGGGAGTTCGCGCCCACCAACTCCATCGAGACGGTCATCTGGGTGGCGGTGGGCGGTCGCGGCACGCTGGTCGGCGCGGCGCTCGGCGCCGTGTTGGTCAACTACGCCAAGACCGTGCTCACCGGCGCGATGCCGGACGCGTGGCTGTTCGCGCTCGGCGGCCTGTTCGTGTTCGTGACGCTGTTCCTGCCGCGCGGCCTCGTCGGCACCGCGATCGAGCGGTTCGGCTCCCGGCGCGCCGCCGCCAAGCTGCCGCCGGAGCCCGCCATCGCCCCGAAACTCGCCGAAGAAGGGCAGGGCTCGTGAGCACCGACCTCCTCGAACCGCCGGATGCCGCTGCCCGCGGCCCCGCCAACCGGAAGCGCGAGACGGACGCGCTCCTCTACCTCGACGACCTGCGGGTGACCTTCGACGGCTACAAGGCCCTGCGCGGCCTGTCGCTGACGCTGGCCCGCGGCGAGTTGCGGGCGATCATCGGCCCGAACGGCGCCGGCAAGACCACCATGATGGACTGCATCACCGGCAAGACGCGGCCGGACAGCGGCATCGCGCTGTTCGACGGCACCCACGACCTGCTCAGGAGCGACGAGCCGGCGATCGCCGACCTCGGCATCGGCCGCAAGTTCCAGAAGCCCACCGTGTTCGAGAGCCACACGGTCGCCGACAACATCCTGCTCGCCCTCAAAGGTCCGCGCGCCGCCTTCGCGTCCCTGTTCGGCTGGCGCAACCGGGTGGAGGCCGCGCGGATCGATTCCCTGCTGGAGACCGTCGGCCTGCTGGCCCACCGGGGCCGCCCGGCGGCCGATCTCAGCCACGGCCAGAAGCAGTGGCTGGAGATCGGCATGCTGCTCGCGCAGGACCCGCAACTCCTGCTCGTCGACGAGCCGGTGGCCGGCATGACCGACGCCGAGACCGCCGAGACCGCCCGCCTGCTGCGCCGCATCGCCGGCGAGCACGCCGTGCTGGTGGTCGAGCACGACATGCACTTCGTCCGGGACCTCGGCTGCCGGGTCACCTGCCTGCACGAGGGCGCGGTGCTGGCCGAGGGCTCGATCGACGCCGTCTCGGCCGACCCGCGAGTCGTCGAGGTGTATCTGGGACGATGACCATGCTCTCCGTCGACGGCATCGACCTCTATTACGGCGCCGCGCAGGCGCTCCGCGGCGTCTCGCTGACCGCCGAGGCCGGGCGGGTCACGACGGTCCTCGGCCGCAACGGCGTCGGCAAGACCTCGCTGCTGCGGGCGATCGTCGGCCAGCAGCCGGTGCGCTCCGGCGCGATCCGTCTCGACGGCCGCCCGATCCAGGGCCTCGCGCCCTACGACCGGGCGCGCGCCGGGATCGCCTTCGTGCCCCAGGGCCGCGAGATCTTCCCGCTGCTCACCGTGAAGGAGAACCTGGAGACCGGCTTCGCGCCGCTGAAGCGCCGCGACCGCCATATCCCGGGGGAGATCTACGACCTGTTCCCGGTGCTCAAGGACATGCTGCACCGGCGCGGCGGCGACCTCTCGGGCGGCCAGCAGCAGCAGCTCGCCATCGGCCGGGCGCTGGTGACGCGGCCGAAGCTGCTCGTGCTCGACGAGCCGACCGAGGGAATCCAGCCCTCGATCATCAAGGATATCGGCCGGGCGATCACCTACCTGCGCGGCAAGGGCGAGATGGGGATCGTGCTGGTCGAGCAGTATTTCGAGTGGGCTCGGGACCTCTGCGATTCCTACGCGGTGATGGATCGCGGGCAGGTGGTGCTGGCCGGCCCCCGGGCCGGGATGATCGAGGCCGACGTGCTCCGCTGGATGTCCGTCTAGCGCGCCCGCCGCACGTCCCGCCGCACGTCCCGCCGGCGCCGGGCCCGGGAATACGGCACTTCGATCCGGATATCGGGACGGATAATCAACAATCGGAGCGCGGCTGGGGCCGACATCGACCGCCAAATCTGTGCACACGGCCCCGGTTGGCCAATGTTAAAACACAATTCAGGTCCGCCATGGGGCACAACCACGGGGGGGGCCATGACGATCCTGGATCCGATCACCGGCGAACTGGTCACCATCGCCGTTCCGCGGCCGCGGCCGCAGGCCGGCCCGCGCTGACGGGCGGCGCGCTGTCATGACGAACGCGACCGATCGAAGGGCCGGCCGCCGCGGCGTCCGCGGCGGCCGTGCCCAGGTCCGGACGGTGCCGCCGGGCCTGCTGCTGGCCGGCGGCGTGGGGGCGAACGCCCCGCTGACGGCCGTCGACCTGATCGCTCAGGCCCGCGCGGCCCGGCGGGAGGCCGAGGCCCGCGACGGCGCGGACCGCGCGGAGCAGGGCTGACGCGGCGACCGGGGCCGCCGAGCCGGCCGCCCGCCTCTTGAGATCACCCGCGCGGGATGGTCAGAAGGCCGGCAGTCTCGCGGCAGCCGGCGGGTGAGTGATGAAGTTCGGCGTCCTGATCCTGGCCGGCGCCTGCGGCGTCCTCGTCGGGATCGTCGGGATCGTCATCGGATACGTCGCGGGAACGCGACTCAGCCAGGCCTTCGCGCAATTGCCGGTGACGGACCGCTCCCCCGCCGCGCAGGCGCTCCGGATCGTGGACCGCATCGCGACCGAGCACGGCCTCGCGCGGGACGCGCTGCTCCGGGCGATGCTCGACCAGCAGGGCGGCCGGACGGGGACCGCGCGTCCCGGCGAGGAGCCGGGCAGGGAGCCGGGCAGGGCCCCGGGCGAACCGGCCCGGTAGGGGGCCGACCGCGCCTCACGCGGCCGGCGCCGGCCGGGGGCGCAGCCGGAGGCTCGCGGCGGTGAGCACGGAGCGCAGCTCGGCCGGCCGGACCGGTTTCGAGAGGATCGGGATGTCCGGCGCCCCCAGATCCTCGCGCACGCGCGCCTCGTCGTGGCCGCTCATCACCACCGCCGGCAGCGGGCGGCCGGCGAGCCTCCGGACCGCCGCGATGCAGTCCGTCCCCGTGACGCCGTTCCCGAGCTCGAAATCGGTGATGAGGAGGTCGATCTCCGGCACGGCGTCGGGGATCCCGGTCTCGGGCCGGACGCGGCAGCCCCATTTCTCCAGCAGGCTGGCGGTCGCCCGCAGCACGGCAGCGTCGTCCTCCACCAGCAGCACGCGCAGGCCGCCGATCGTCGCCGGCGGGTCGAGCCGGGCGGGGAGGGCCGCAGGCTGCGGGGCCCGGGCGAGGGGCAGGTCACCGATCGTCACGCAGGTCCCGCGCCCCGGCACCGAGCGCAGCGTCACCGTCAGGTCCAGGAGCGCGCCGAGCCGCCGGACGATCGGCAGGCCGAGGCCCACCCCCTCGACGTCCCGGTCGCCGCGGCGGCGGACTTGGTAGAACTCGTCGAAGACCCGCTCCTGATGCGCGACCGGGATCCCGGGGCCGCGATCGTAGACCTGGATGGCGAGCCGGTCGCCCCGCCGGCGGCAGGCGATCAGGATCGGCCGGCCGGGCGCGTACTTGATCGCGTTGTTGACGATGTTCTGGACCATGGTCGTGAGCAGGGCCCGGTCGGTGCGCACCACGACCGCGCAGGCGCGGCTGCGCAGGGCCGTCCCGGCGATCTGGGCGGCCTCGGAGTTCTGGCGCCGGACATCCTCGAGGATGTCGTTGATCGCGACGGGCTCGGGCCGGGGCTCCACCCGGCCGCTGTCGAGGGTCGAGATGTCCAGGAGCGACTTGAACAGGCGCGAGACGCTCTGCAGCGACCGGTCGATGTTCTCGACCATCTGCAGCTCCTCCGGCCCCAGCCGGGCGCCGCGCAGGCAGGCGGTGAACAGGCTGATGGCGTGGATCGGCTGGCGCAGATCGTGGCTCGCCTGCGCCAGGAAGCGCGACTTGGACAGGCTCGCCTCCTGCTCGCGCTCGTAGGCGCCGCGCAGGCGCTCCAGCAGGCTGTAGATGTAGGTCGGCACGAGGACGGTGATGGCCGTCAGCGTCAGGACGAGGAACGGGTTCGCGCGCCAGTACGCGTTGAAGTACGTGGTGACCGCGATCGAGACCAGGGCCGCCGCCGTGGACGCCTTCAGGGCGGTGACGCCGTAGCGCAGGCCGTTGCCGACGATCAGCCGGATGACGATCGCGTAGAGCGGCAGGAACGGCGCGCCGCCCACCGCCATCGTGTAGGTCATCCCGCCGAGGTCGAGGAGGAAGGTGACGACGCGGCGCGGCGTGTTGCTGCCGGGATTGCGGCTGATCCAGCCGTACAGCGCCACGGCGAAGACCCAGTGGCACGTCACCAGATAGGCGACGAACCGGGCCTCCGGCGGGGCGATCCCGCCGTAGATCTGGGGCAGGAGATACAGGCAGGCGAGGCCGATGACGACGGCCCGAATCAGCGCCTGCGCCTTCTCGTTGTCGTACGCCTCGTCCCGCCGGCGCCGCGACCCGAACATCGTCGGCTCAGGCCCGGCCGGCCGCGACGCCGAGACCGAGGCCGGGCACCCGCTCCGCCGGGACGGATCCCGCGGCGTCCGCCCTGAATCGCGCCGTGCCGGCCCCGGTCTCCCGCTGTCGCTTCATCGTGCAGTCGCCCTGCCGCGTCGCCGCCCGGGATCCGGGCAGCGGCGCGCCGCCGTCGCCGATCGCGGACAGATCTGACAAGTCTACCTGAAGGTGATCGACGCCACCAGACGCGACGGGAGCCCGCGATGTGGCGGCGCGGACGAGTCTTCGGTGCTAGAACCGCTTATTCAGTCTCCGCTACAATGGTCCCCGTGCTGCAGCGAGACGTTCCTGCGGAAAATATGCGGCAGATTATTTTTTACTTCACTGCAGGTCTGATCTCGTCGACCGGCCGCACGCACGGTCGCGGGCGCCGTCAGCGGTAGGTGCCGGCGCCCGGATCGAATCGATAGACCCGGGCATCCCGGTCCGTGGCCGGACGCAGCGCCCCGTCCGCGCCCAGCACGGTGCCGCTCAGGGCGACCCGGACCGGGGGCCACGCGGCGGGATCGCGCGGATCCTCCGGCAGGATCTCCAGCCGTCCCGTGCTCGATCCGAGCCGGCAGGGATCCTCCGCGCAGCCGGCCGTCTCGTCGGCACCCGCCGCGACCTCGCCCGCGAGCGTCCAGTGCGCCGGCGCGTCGCGGAACTGGAGGAGGAGGTACGAGAAGCCCTGCGATCCGGCCGTCCCGTAGACCGTGAGGCGCAGGCCCATCAGGAGGCGGCCCCGGCTCAGCGGCCTGAACACGGCGCCGAGCCGCTCGTCCACCTCCGGGGCGCCGCCGTTGCGGTTCCCGGTCCCGATCCGGCCGGACAGGACTTGCACGTCTTCGAGGCGCCAGCGCATATCCTTGAGGACGTAGGTGGCGGCCGCGACGCTCAGCCGGTCGGGCGCCGCGGCGTCCGCGCCCGGGGCCGGCATCGTGACGAAGCCGGTGAACCGGCTCCCGGTCTCGGTGGAGAACATCGCGGCGGTCCAGAATTCCGCCGTGCGGCCGTCCTTCATCCGGCAGGTCTCGGCCTCCTTGTCGGCGGGCCGCCCGCAGATCGCCGCCAGCACCGTGGCGCGCGGCAGCATGGCGAGGTCGGGATCGGCCGCGGCGGGCGCGGCAGCGAGCCCGGCAGCCAGTCCGGCAGCCAGTCCGGCAGCCAGCACCGGCAGCACCGCCAGGGCCAGGCCCGTCAGAAAACGCCCGCGGGCCGCGCGCCCGTCTCCCCGTCCCGCCCGTCTCATGCGCCGGGCTCTGCCACGGGGCCCGGCACCGGGCCATTCGGACAGGTGTACGATCGGCCCCGCCGCACGGTCCGCCTCCTCAATCCCCGACGCCGGCCGTGGCGGCCTTCGCGGCCGCGGCGGACCGGGAGGTGACGTCGAGGGCGCGCAGGAGCGCCGAGACGTGGATGCGGACGGTGAAGGGGGAGATCTCGAGTTCCCGGGCGATCTCCTTGTTGGTGCGTCCCAAGGCGACGAGGCGCAGCACGTCGCGCTGGCGCTGCGTCAGGGGCGGGAGCGGGCCGCGCGGCGCGGCGAGACCCGAGACCGGGCTGCGCCGGATCACGAACTCGCCGTCGCGGATCGCCGCGATCGCCTGGGCGATCTCCGCGGCGGGCAGCGCCTTGCCGATGAAGCCGTCGGCACCCTCGGCCATGACGGTCCGGATCAGGCCCTCGTCCTCGATCATCGACACGACGATGATCGAGGCCCGCTCGAACTCGACGCGCAGCGCGCCGATGGAGTGGCGGGGATCGAGGCCGGGGAACAGGAGGTCGAGGAGGAACGCCCGCGGGGGCGCCCCGGCGCGGGCCATCGCCAGGACCTGCTCCATGGTGGCGGCCTCCCGGACCAGGGCCTGCGGGTAGAGCCGCTCCGCGATGCGCCGCATGCCCTCGCGGAACAGCGGGTGATCGTCGGCAACGATCAGGGTCTCTCGCGCGGAGCCGTTCATGCCACTCCCGGTCGCAGCATCGGAATCTATCCCCATGACGTCGCGGCGCGGAGCCATGCCGAGGAAAATCCCCGGCGTGTCAAGGCTGCGACGATAGGTCATATACACTAGTAGACCGGTTTTTTCCGCCTGCCTAGAAGTCGGCCGGTCATGGTGACAGGCATCGGCCCGCTAATTTCTTCGAATCTTTCCAAAAAGAGCGAGGCTGCAGGTCATGTCGTGCGCGCCGACGCGACGCACGAATTACGTCGTTCCATGTTCGGGGGCCCGCTGGATGTCGGAAGTCGAACACCAGAATGCTGAGCGGCAGGCTCAGGATAGGCTTTCCGAGCCTCGCGCGGCCCCGAGCGCCCCGCCCGCCGCCAAGCCGGGCCTCTCGCCGAGCCTCATCGCGATCGTGGGCGGCCTGGTGGCGGCGGGCGCCGTCGCGGGCGTGCTGCTCTCGGGCGGCGGCGAGACCGCCGGGACGGCCGCGCGGCCGGCCCTGACGCTGGTCAAGGCGGGCGAGATCGACAAGGCCGCCGAGACCCTGCCCTCCGACGAGAAGGACAAGATCGTCGCGGAGGCCAAGGCCTGCCGGGCCCCCCTGGGCCAGATGCGCCTGTCGAAGATGGCGGCCGATGCCGGCGGCGTGGTGCGCATCCGGGCCGGGAACTACCTGTCCCCCGCCTTCAACGTCGCCGACGGCCCGATCAACATCGCGGTCCCGTTCCCGGCGCCCTACGAGACCGGGAAGGGCGAGATCACCATCGAGGGCGCCGCCAAGGACGTCTTCGTCGAGCTGACGCCGGGCCTTAAGATCGACACGACCGGCGGCGTCCAGCGGATCCCCGTGATCTGGAATACCAGCAAGCCCTGCGGAGGCTGACGGATGTCGAAATCCGCCATCCTCCCCTTCGTCGTCTCCGGGCTGGTGGTCGCGGTCCTCACCCCGCTCCTGCTGAGCACCGATTACGGCCCGATCGCCTGGTGGAACGCCGCCGGGCCGGAGCTGCGCTGGAAGGCGGCGATCGGGATCGCCGTCGCCCTGCTGGCGGCTCTGGGCCTCGCCGCGACCGCGACGGCCGCGCGGAAGGCGGAGGCCGGCCTCGGGCAGCCGGCCGGCGGCCTGCTGGCCCTGCCGCGCCTGATCGTGGCGCCGCGCCGGGTCGTGGAGGCCCGGTCCCCCGAGGCCGTGATCGCGAATCTCGAGGCCATGGTCGGGCTCGCGCCGGTCAAGCGCGAGGTCAACGCCCTGATCGCGCGGCTGGAACTGGAGCAGCGGCGGCGCGCCGAGGGCCTGCCGGTGGCGGCGATCAGCCAGCACATGGTGTTCACCGGGCCGCCCGGCGTCGGCAAGACCGAGGTGGCGCGGGCGATCGGCGAGATTTACCGGTCCCTCGAGGTGCTGCGCCGCGGGCATCTCGTGGAGGTCGACCGCGCGGCCCTGGTGGCGGGCTATGTCGGCCAGACCGCGGCCAGGACCCTCGAGAAGTGCCACGAGGCCCTCGACGGCATCCTGTTCATCGACGAGGCCTACACCCTGGCCGCCGGCGGCGGGGGCGGGAGCGACTTCGGCAAGGAGGCGATCGACACCCTCCTGAAGTTCATGGAGGACAACCGCGACCGGATCATCGTGATCGTCGCCGGCTACACCAACGACATGCGCCGGTTCATCGACACCAATCCCGGTCTCGCCGGCCGGTTCACCAAGACCGTCGAGTTCCCGCCCTACAGCCCGAAGGATCTCTGCGAGATCCTGAAGCGCATGGCGGCCCGGCAGCAATTCACGCTCCCCGAGGGGTTCGAGGCGGCGCTGACCCCCTGGCTCGCGCAGCGGTCCCGTGCCGACGACTGGTCGAACGCCCGCGAGATGCGCACCCTCCTGGAGAAGGCCCGCGAGGCCCAGGCCGCCCGGGTCGCCCTGCAGGGCGGCGACCTGCGCCGCCTGGAGATCGTCGATCTGCTCCGCGCCACCGGCGAGGACGCCTGAGGGCGGCCCGAGGGGCCACGCGCGCCCAGCACCCAGGCCATCACCAGGGCCAGCACCAAGGTTCGCCACGTCCATGGAACGCCTCGACAAGCATCCGGTCGCGCTCTTCGCGGTCATCGTGCTGGGTGCCACCGGCCTGCTGGTCGCCCTGCGGCCGGACGTGCTCGGGTCGCTCGCCGCGACGCCGTCGGCGCTGCTGCGCAACGGCCTGATCCTCGGGGGCCTCGTCGGCGGCCTGCTCGCGGCGAGCTACATCCCGGCGCGGATCGAGGCGACGCGGCGCGCCCTGGACCGGGCCCGGGCGAGCCGCAAGATCCGCCCGATCCGCTTCGTCGACGACGGCGCGGCCGCGGAGAAGAAGGACCTCCTGGCCACCGCGCTCGCGACCCTCGACGGCATGGTCGGGCTCGACCCCGTGAAGCTGGAGGTGAAGGGCGTCATCGCCCGGATGCAGGTGGAGCAGCAGCGCCGCGCCCAGAACCTGCCGGTGGCGGCCATGAGCCAGCACATGGTGTTCACCGGGCCGCCCGGCGTCGGCAAGACCGAGGTGGCCCGGGTCCTCGGCAGCGTCTTCAAGGCGCTCAAGGTGCTGCGCAAGGGCCACCTCGTGGAGGTCGACCGGGCCGGGCTGGTGGCGGGCTACGCCGGCCAGACCGCGATCAAGACCCTGGAGCGCTGCAAGGAGGCCCTCGACGGCATCCTGTTCATCGACGAGGCCTACGCGCTGGCTCCCGGCGGCGGGGGCGGCGGCGACTTCGGCAAGGAGGCGATCGACACCCTCCTGAAGTTCATGGAGGACAACCGCGACCGGATCATCGTGATCGTCGCCGGCTACACCAACGACATGCGCCGGTTCATCGACGCGAATCCCGGCCTCGCCAGCCGGTTCACCAAGACCGTCGAGTTCCCGCCCTACAGCCCGCCGGAGCTCGCCGAGATCCTGAAGCGCATGGCCGCGGGCCAGGGCTTCGTCATGCCGGAGGGGTTCGAGAAGGACCTCGCCGCCTATGTCGGGGCCCGGTCGAAGGCCGAGGACTGGGCCAACGCCCGCGAGATGCGCACGGTCCTGGAGAAGGCCCGCCAGGCGCAGGCGCTGCGCCTCGCCGCCAGCCCCGGCGGCGACATCAACCGGCTCGAACCCGCCGACATCGCCGCGGCCCTCGGCCGCCAGGCCGGCGGCGCGGTCGACATGGACGCGGCCCGGAAGGTCATGGCCCGCCTCGACGCGATGATCGGGCTCGCGCCGGTCAAGGAGCAGGTGAAGACCGTGGCGGCGCGGGTGCTGGTCGATGCCCGGCGCCGCGCCGAGGGCATCGAGGTCGGCGCGGTGAGCCAGCACATGGTGTTCACCGGGCCCCCCGGCGTCGGCAAGACCGAGGTGGCGCGCATCATGGGCGACATCTTCCGGACGCTCGGCGTCCTGCGGAAGGGGCACGTGGTCGAGGTCGACCGGGCCGGGCTGGTGGCGGGCTACGTCGGCCAGACCGCGGCCAAGACCCTGGAGCGCTGCCGCGAGGCCCTCGACGGCATCCTGTTCATCGACGAGGCCTACACGCTGGCCGAGGGCGGCGGGGGCGGCAGCGACTTCGGCAAGGAGGCGATCGACACCCTCCTCAAGTTCATGGAGGACAACCGCGACCGGATCATCGTGATCGTCGCCGGCTACACCGGCGACATGGCCCGGTTCATCGACACGAATCCCGGCCTCGCCGGCCGCTTCACCAAGACCGTCGCGTTCCCGGCCTACGACCCGTACGACCTCGTCGAGATCCTGCGCCTGATGGCGTCGCGGCAATCGTTCCGGCTGCCGCCGCGCTTCGAGACCCTGCTGATCCCGTGGGTCGAGCAGCGCGCGCAGCGGCACGACTGGGCGAATGCCCGCGAGATGCGCACGCTCTTGGAGCGCCTGCGCGAGGCCCAGGCGATGCGCCTCGCCAGCGATCCCCTGGGCGATTACGGCCAGTTCGAGCTCGTGGATGTCGAGCGGGCGCTCGGCGGCGGGGCCCCGCGCCCCGCCGCCCTGTCGTGACGGCCCGGGAGCCGTCGCAGCCATGAGCATCGCCCGCGAGGACTGGCTGCGCGCGCACGCGGCCCTCTGGTACGACGATCGCCGCTACCGCCTGGCCTGGCTCGCCCTGCCGCAGGCCGTGACCTGCGCGGTGGCGGGCCTGTGCATGGCGCTGGCCGCGCAGGGTGTCTGGGGTCAGCCGGCCACCGCCTCGAAGGCGCGGCTCGCCGAGCTGAGCGCCCTGCGCGACCGGGCCGGCAAGGACGGCGACCGCGAGGCGTTCGACGCGCTGACCGCCGCGGCCACCCGGGGCCAGATCGACGCCGCGACCAAGCTCGGGACGCTCTACGACCCCCTGACCGCCGCCTACTTCCCGAACAAGCCCGCGCCGAACGATTTCGTCCGGGCGGCCGCCCTCTACGGACCGGGCGCCGCGATCGGCGATCTCCTGGCGGTCACGCGCCTCGCGGACGTGCTGCTCGACCCGGCCAACCCCAACCGCGACCTCCGGCGCGGCTGCCGCCTGGCCCAGACCTGGATCGACGCCCCCGAGACGCTCGAGCGCACGATCACCGGCGAGGAGCGGCTGACCGTCAAGCTCGCCACCTGCTACGTCGAGCCCGAGAGCGGCCTACCGCAGGACCCGGTGCGGGCCGGGGGGCTGGTGACCGCGGTGCTGTGGCGCCGCCACCGGCCGACGATGGACGCCTTCATCAACAATCTCGGGCAGCAGAACCCCGCCCTGGTGTCGGGCATCCAGCGGCACCTGGCCGAGCAGCGCCGGTACATCGGCCCGGTGGACGGGCGGCCCAATCCCGGGATCATCACGGCGCTCCAGGTGGAGGCGGGGATCACCAACACGGTCGCGACCCCGCGGCCCGAGCCGCGGCGGGTGACGCCCAAAGGCCCGGATCCGGAGGTGCTGGCCCTCCAGGCCGCCGCCCGGACCGGCGACCGGCGGAAGATGGCCGACCTGAAGAGCCGCGCCGAGGCCGGGGACGCGGACGCGCTCACCGCCTACGCGCGCCTGTTCAACCCGGTGATGAACAAGGGCGACGTCTTCGCGCCGGACGCGCAGGTCGCCGTCGCCGCCTACGAGCGCGCCGCGGCCGCCGGCAACGGCATGGCGGCCGGCGAGGCGGCGGTGCTGTACGATTCCGGCTACGGCAACGTCGCCAAGGATCCCGGGAAGGCGGCGGCCCTCGCCCTGCGGGGCGTCGACCTCAAGGACGACCAGATCACCTTCTGGCTGCTGTTCCCGGAGGCGGGCAACTGGAGCGACGGGTTCTGGGGCGCGATCCAGGCCGCGCTGACCGCCCGCGGCTTCTACACGCTCCCGGTCGAGAACAAGCGCAATGCCGCGGTCATCACGGCCCTGCGCGCCTACATGAAAGCCAAGTCATGAGCGGCGCCACGATCGGGACCGACCGGCTCCGGGCGCACGCGACGCTCTGGTACGCGGACGCGCGCTACCGCCTCGCCTGGCTGGTCCTGCCTCAGGCCGCGGTCGCCCTCCTGGCCGGCCTCGCCCTGGCGCTGCTGAAGCCCGCGGGCGAGTGGGGCAAGCCCGCCGACAGCAAGGAGAACGAGAAGCTCTATCTCGACCTGCTCGACAAGGCCGGCAAGGACGGCGACCGGGCCGCCTTCGAGAAGCTGCGGACGGCCGCCGAGGTCGGCGACGTCAGCGCCCGCTCGTTCATGGGCGCCCTCTACAATCCCGAATGGGCCGCGGTCTACGCCAAGAACCCGGTCAAGCCCGACGCCGCCAAGGCGCTGACCTACTACCAGAAGCCCGCCGACCTCGGCTTCCCCGGGGCCCAGCGCGGCATGACCGAGCTCCTGCTCGACCCCGCCCGCGGCCAGCACGATCTCAAGCGGGGCTGCCGCTACGGGCTGGCCTTCCAGGCGAACCCGGTCGCGGTCCGGAACAACTACCTCGATTCCTGGTCGACGCTCTACTGGATCGCCGGCTGCTACACCGATGCCGGGAGCGGCGTCCCGCGGGATCCGCAGAAGGCCGCCGACCTCTACATGAACACGGTGGCGGCCAAGCTGCCGCGGGCGGTCACCACCTTCACGGACGAGCTCGGCCGCCAGCCCCCCGACCTCGTGGCGGCGATCCAGCGCGACCTCGCCAAGCGCGGCTTCTACACCGGGCCGGCCGACGGGACGGCGACGCCGCAGACGCGCGCGGCCGTGCAGGCCCTGGCCGGCCGGGGTGCCGGCCCGCAGGGCAACGCGGGAGCTGGCAGTGCGGGGGCGGGCAACCCCGGAGCCGGCAACACCGGCGCCGCGAAGCCCGCCGGCCCGCCGCCTCCGGCACCGCCCGCGGCAACGCCGAGCGTCGAGGAGCTCATCGCGCTGTCCAAGAGCGCGGTCTCCAATGCCGCCGACGCGGCGAAGCTCCGGGGCCTGGCGGAGAGCGGCGTCCCGGTGGCGCAGTACCTCTACGCCGCGATGCACCTGTCCCCGGCCAACCGGGAGCAGCGGGTCACCGCGCCGGACGGACCCCTGGCGGCCCGGTATCTCGAGCGCCTCGCGGTCGAGCGCTCCTTCGCCCCCGCGGCGGCCTCGGCGGCCTTCCTGTACGACCTCGGCGGCGCCGGCCTGCAGCGGGACCCCGCGAAGGCGGCCGACCTGACGATCCGCGCCCTCGAGCTCAAGTCCACCGAGATCCTGCAGAATCTCGAGCAGGACCAGTGGGGCGCCGGCTTCTGGGCCGCCCTCCAGCAGCGCCTCGCCGACCGGAATCTCTACCAGGGCCGCGTCGTCGACCAGCGCAACGACCGGACCATCCAGGCGGCGCGCCGCCTCCTCGGCAATCCATAGGAGACGGCCATCATGGGTCCCCGCCGCAAGGATCCCGCGCGGTTCCCGGCCCCCCGGGCCGGAAACCGCATCGGCCACCGCACCGCCGCCCTGATGGCGGGCCTGCTGGCCGGCCTCCTGATGCCCGCCGCCGCGCAGGCGCAGATCAAGGTCCGCAAGGCCGACTGCTTCTTCGCGGCCGACGGCAGGACCGTCATCGACGGGGTCTGCGAGTTCCTGACCGACGCGCGCAGCTACGGCGTGGGCGGGTTCCGCCTCGCCACCTACACCAACGGCTACCTGCGCGACGGCGTGGTCGTGTCGGTGACGGCGCCCGGCCAGGGCACGGCGACCTGGAACCGGGAGCCCGGCGGCAAGCCCGAGGACGGCCCCGCCGACGGCGTCACCGCGGGCGGCGCCTGCTGGACCGGGTCCCGGAGCCGGATCTGCGCCTGGAAGGTCGGCGAGGGCCGCCCCGGCTTCGGCGGCGCCCCCGCGGCGGCGCCCGAGGCCGGCGCTCCGCGGGCCGCCGACTGCTACCTCGAGGTCGCGGGCGATGTCCGCCTCGACGGGGCCTGCCAGTTCCGGTCGGAGACCGGGCAGACCGGCGCCCGCGGCTTCGAGATCCGCTCCTACGCCGCGGGCAAGCTCGACGTCGTGGCGCAGCTCGTCCGCGACCCGCAGAACCCGCTGAAGGCCACGGCCTTCTGGAACGGGTCGTCCGGGGGCCTGCGCGCCGCCGAGGCCCTCGGCGCCCTGTCGCCGAGCGGCCCCTGCTGGGACAATGACGGCGCCCGTCTCTGCGTCTGGCAGCCCGGCCAGCCCCGCGGCGGCTGGGACCGGCGGGCCGAGGCCCGGGCTCCGGCCACGCCCGAGACGCCGCCGTCGCCGCCACCGGCACAGGCGCCGTCACAGGCGCCGCCTCCGCCGCGCGACGGCGCGGAGGGGCGCGATCCGCCGCCGGGCACGTTCCTGAAGCTGTCCTTCAAGGGCCGCTGCGAGTCCCTGATGATGGACGGGGAGGACCTCACCGCGACCTGCGCCCCGGAGGCGGTGAACACCTCCGTCGTCGGCAGCCCGAAGGCCGGGTTCATCTTCGGCACCACCGACGGCAAGGCCATGGCGTTCATGGCCTCGGCCAAGGGCTCCGTCGAGGGCGGCACCCTGCACCAGCCCGTCGACGAGCTGATGTACGCCGAGCGCGACCAGTCCACCTTCAAGGTCAAGGGCACCTGCGAGATGCCCAACCCGATGGGCGGCCCGGTGGTCATCACCTGCAACGCCCAGTCGGCGAACAGCACCTACGCGGTCCGGTTCCGCACCGACGGCGGCAAGCCGGTCCTGACGCGCGGCGACGCGAAGTGAGGCTCTCGCCGCGGACCGGAACCGCATGACCCGCGAACCCGAGGAGGATCCCATGGCACGACGCGTTGCGACGACGGGAGGGGCCGGCGGCACCGGGATCCTCGTCGGCCTCCTGGGGCTCTGCCTCGCGGGACCGGCGCTCGCGGGATCCACGAGCGTGACCGCGCGGCCCGGGGAGCGGGTCCGCCTCGACGGCTACGCCACCCACGAGACCCGACCGGGCTGCCCGTCCGTTCCGGCGGCCGCGATCGAGCTGGTCACGCCCCCGCGCGGCGGCCGCATCGAGCAGCGGCGCGAGTTCCTGGTCCTCGGCCAGAACATCGACGGCACCCCGTCGCGGGACGGCTGCCAGGATGTCGAGCGGGACGCGCGGACGCTCTACTACACGGCCCGGCCCGACTTCGCCGGCCACGACACGGTGTCGGTGATCGTCACGTTCGTCACCGGCGAGGAGGCCACCTACACCTACAGGATCACGGTGCCCGAGGGCGAGGGCCGGCGGGCGCCGGCAGTGTCCCAGGCACCCGCCCCCCGCGACGCGGGCCTCGCGCGGCCGGCCCCGGCGGCGCGCGCCGCTCCCGCCGAGCGGGCGACTCCGGCCGCGACTCCGGCTCCGGCGCCCCGGGAGGCGAGCACCGGCGACTTCCTGCGCGACGCGGTCCGGGGCGCGGTCCCGGCCACTCGGCCGGCGCCGGCCGCGCCGCCCCCGAAGGCCGCCGAGGCCGCGGCGCCCGTGCCCGGCACGCCCGCATCGCCCGCGCCGCCACAGCAGTTGGCACCGCCGCGCCCGCCCGCCGCGCCGCAGCTCTGACGCAGCTCCGGCGCGGACGGCCGGACCGGCCGCCCGCACCCCCACCGCCAAGCCGAGGACGAGTCCCGTGCATCAGCGCCTCCCGAACGCCCCCCGATCCGCGGCACCGAACCGACCGCGTCGGCGCGCCGGCGCCGGCGTCCTCGCCCTCGGATCGGCGCTCTGCCTGCCTCTCTGCCTGCCGCTCTGCCTCGCCCTGCCGGCCCGGGCGGAGGTGGAGAACAAGACCGCGCGCGCCGGCCAGCGGATCTTCCTCCAGGGCTTCACCTACTACTTCGCCACGCAGGGGTGCCGCTCGCGCGCGGCCACGATCGAGCTCGTCAGGTCGCCGCGCGGCGGGCGCATCGAGCAGCGGCGCGAGTTCCGGATCCTCAGCGGCAAGGTCGACGAGACCGGGGCGCAGATCCGGCAGCCGGACGGCTGCGAGGACGCCAAGAAGGACTCGATGTCGCTCTACTACACGGCGCGGCCCGACTTCTCCGGACTCGACACCCTGTCGATCGACGTCACCTTCGGGGACGGGTCCACGGTGCCGTACACGTTCCGGATCACCGTGCCGCCGGGCGAGCCCCGCCGGGCCCCGGCGGTGTCGCAGGCGCCCGTCCCGCGCGCGGGCGGCGCCGGGCAGGCCGCGCCGGCGGCCCGGGCGACGCCGGCTCCGGCCCCCCGGGAGGCCGGCACCAGCACCGGCGACTTCCTGCGCGACACGGTCCGCGGCTCGGTCGCGGCCCCGCGGCCGGCACCGGTCGCGGAGCCTCCGAAGTCCGAGGCGGCCGCGGCGGACGCGCCGCCTCGGACCGAGCCTCCGCCGCCACGCGCGATGGCGCCGGCGCCGCGCCCCCGGCCAGCGGCCACGCCGCAGCTCTGAGACCCTGCGGGGCCGGCCGGTGCAGGCCGACCTTCCGCACCCGTACGAATCCACGCCTGCCAGGGCCCCCGCTGCACAGGTCCGGCAAGTCACCAGCAGAGCCACCAGCAGAGCCACCAGCAGAGCCACCAGCAGAGCCACCAGCAGAGCCACCAGCAGAGCGAAGTGAGAGGCACCCCATGGGATCGATGCGGAACGCGTTCGTCTACGCGGCCATCCTGTCGACGCTCCTGCTCCCCGCGGCCGCGGCGGAGACGTGCCGCGACCATTACCGGAGCGAGGGGACGCCGATGCTCCAGGCCATCACCTACAAGACGTGGATGATCTTCCCCTCGGTCAGCCCCAGGGCCGCGTTCGACCGGGTGACGCGGGCGGTCCTGGCCGAGGGGTTCGTGGGCGTGCACGTGGAGAAGGCGCTCGGCACCCTGACGGCCCAGCAGGAGACATCCGGTTCGGGGCGACCGCAGACGCTGCGGGTCGTCGTGCGCAAGGCCGGGGCGGGCAGCCGGGTCGACGCCCTGTTCATGGTGCAGGCCGGTCAGATCGGTCAGGATGTCGACCAGAACCTGTGCCGCATCGTCGATGCCGCGGCGCAGTAGGCCCCCGATGTCGACCGGCTCCAGGCACGCGGCCCAGAGGCGAGGTTCCGATGCGCGGTCCGCTGCGAGCTTCGGGGCGAGGTTCGGGGCGATGCTCAGCGCGGGGCCGGCCGTGACGCGCCTCCCGGCGGCCGCCCTCGCGGCAGCCCTCGCCGCTTCCCTCGCCGCAACCCTCCTGGCGCCGTCGTCGGCCCGCGCGATCGACTGCCGCAAGGCGGCCAGCCCACTCGAGCGCATGATCTGCGCCGACCCGGCGCTCCGGAAGGCGGACGCCGCCCTGGGTGCGGCCTATTCCGGCCTCCTGCACAGCACGGACGACGCCGAGATCCGCGCGATGCTGGTCGCCAGCCAGAAGCGCTGGGTGGCGGCCCGGGACACGTGGCTCGGCGACCTGGACGCGGCCGACGCGCGCGCCGTCGTGCTGGAGGCGATCCGGGCACGGACCGAGGACCTGTCCGGCCGCTCGAAGAGCGATCCCGCCCGACCGCACTGGATCGCGGCGGCACTGCGGCAGCGGGCCTTCGCGGCGCGGTTCACCGGCGGCCCCTTCGCGGGGTTCGAGACGGCGTGCGACTTCCTCCCCGTCGGGCGGGACCGGGTCTACGGGTGCTTCGGCAGCCGGCGCTACCAGAACGGCGACCGGGTCTGCACGCTGTCCGACGACTGGGCGAGCGGCCACACCTCCGAGACGCGCACGGTCGCGCGGGTCGTCGACGGCGCCGCGCGCACGGTCGCGACCTGCACGATCGGCGGGGGCGACGACGCGGAATGCCCGGGTCCCGACAACGCCGACGGCCGCTGGGCGCGGCCTGCCGCCCCGGCCGTCGCCGCCGGCGCGGCGGCGGCACCCGCGGGCCCTCGGCCCGTCCTCGACGTCGAGCTGGCCCCGGACGCCGATGCCGAGACCTGGCTCTCGACCTGCCTGACTGACCCCGCCTATCCGCCGCCCGACCCGGTTCCGGCGGCCCGGACGGCCCCGGGATCGAGCCCGCCCGCGCCCGCGGGCGCCCCGAGCAGCCGGTGACGATGGGACCACACACCCCACGCCCGATCCGGCCCCTGCGCCGGCCCCTGCGCCGGCCCGGGGCCGCCGGCACGCTCTCGGTGACTACGATGGGCGATGGCGAACTGCCCGAGGTCCACGGATACGGAGTCGCGTGCCGATGAGACGGATCCTGCGGGCGCTGCCGCTGATCGCCGTGACGGGCCTGGCCGCGACCGCCGCGGTCGCGGCCCCCATTCCCCCCTGCGCGGCCGACGCCGAGCGGCAGGCCCTCAAGCTGCTGCGCTTCCACAGCGACGGCGACGCGCGGGCCACGGTCGATCCCGCGTCCGTCCGGTCCGTCGGCACCGTCGCGTCCCTGGTCGGGACGCGGCGCTTCCAGGTGATCGAGGTGGAGGGCAGCATCTACAAGGGCGCGTATCGGATCCGGCTGATCTACGCGCCGATGCCCGGGAGCTGCGTGCTGATGGGGCAGGAGATCCTCGAGCGCTCCGATCCCTACTGAGCACCGGCCCGCGGCCGGCCCTCCGGCCGCCCCGCGGGCGCTGTCCTCAGCGCACGCCGAGGCAGCCGGTCCCGGGCGCCGGCAGGACCAGCCAGGCACCGCCCGCGTAGAGGCGCCGGACCGCGCCCGGCGCGGCGGGCCGGAGCACCAGGTACGCGCGGCCGGACGAGACCAGGGCCCCGTCGTCGGCGGCCGCCAGGGCGGCGGGGTTCCCGAGCGCCACCACGGTCTCCGGCTGGACCGCGAGGGCGGTCAGCGCGGTCACGCCGAGCCCCCCGGCGAGCGCCGCCGCGACGGCGCCGACCGGCAGGCCGCGCCGCGGGCGCCGATCAGTAATCGTAGGCATGCTCGAACCGGCCCCCCGCGGCCTCCACGGCGCGGATCTGCGCGACGAGCTGCTCCACCGCGGTGTCGTAGCCGACGCGCTGCCAGCCCGGCTCGGACTGGATCGGCATCGCGAACAGCGGCTCGGCCCCGGCGAGGGTGACCGTCCGGCCCGGCGGCAGGAGGACGGTGGTGAGGATCCGGTGGTTGCCGGCGATCTCCAGGACGGTCCGGCCCCGCGCGCCGAGGCCCCGGACGATCTCCGTGAAGGCCCGGTAGCGCGGCGTCTCCATCAGGGCGGCCGGGCCGCCGTCGCCGGCCGGGACGGGGCCGAGGAGGGTGATGCGCGGGTCGGCGGCCGCGTCGCCGGCATCGAGCCCCGCCACGACGCTGCGGATCGTCAGGCCGGCCGGGTCCATCCCGGCGAGCCACGCGATCCCCTGGGCGTAGGCCCATTTCACCCCGTATTGCAGCGTGAGCGCGCCGCGCCGCTCGACCGCCCGCAGGGACGGCGTGAACGGGACCTCGTGCCAGAGCCGGGACAGCTCCGCGTCGAACGGGTAGCGGTACCAGGGGGTCTGGCGCAGGAACGCGGCGTAATCCGCGAGCAGCCGCGCGTTGAACCGGTCCTCGTCGGTCGGTTCGGGCCCCCGCCACCGCGCGGTCAGCGCCCCGAGGGTGCGCTCGTAGGCCCCCTGGATCAGCATCTCGGCCGTGAAGCTGAGGCCGATCACGTAGTTGGTGACTTTCTGGCCCGCGGTGACGTCGCCGGTGCGCCCGGCCGCCCGGGTCGCCCCGCACAGGCTCGTCCAGAAGCCCGTCGTCGCCGCCCAGTAGTCGAAGGCCGATTCCGAGGCGGAACGCGTCACCCCGGCGAGGTCCGCGTAGGCGTGGACGATGTCCCATTCGGGGAAGGTGAGGTAGCTGTCGCCGGCCGCGCGCTTGTAGCCCTCGGGGGCGATCCCGAAGCGCGAGCCGCCCGCCGAGCGCCCCGGCCCGGCGGGATCGGGCCTGACCGTGCAGCCCCCCTCGATCGCCGCGACGGGCAGGGCGCAGGCGAGGGCCAGAGCGGCGAGGCCGGCGACCGCCCAGCGGACGACCCGTCGCCGGCGGCGGGGGGGCCGGGGGCTCACGCGGCGACCCCGGCCGCGGTCCGGGCGCGCCACGGCCACCAGCCGAGCACGACGCCGGCGAGGCCGAGGCTCAGGTGCGGGCCGTTGGAGAGGAGCGGGCTGTCCTGGAAACCCTTCAGGAACAGCGACAGGTCGAGGAAGCTCGACCCGGTGAGCACGCCGACGACGCCGTCGAGCAGGTAGATCGCCCCGAAGGCCCGCAGGAAGGTCACGGCGGCGGAGTGCGACCACAGACCGGCGGCGAGCGCCCACAGGCCGGAGGCGAGGTGGAGCGCGTCCTTGTAGACGTCGAGCCGGAACAGGCCGAAGACGCGGCCCTCCGCGTCCCGGAAGGCCGGGACGTAGTCGGTGGCGGCGGCGAACAGCAGGATGGCCGCGAAGGCGAGGGCGGCCACCTGCGGGGGCGTGGGTCTCATGGGCGTCTCCTGAGTCGGCACGCGCGGCCCGCGCGAGGCGGATCTGTGCCGGGGCGCGGTCAGGCCATGTAGGTCGACCACAAGGCGTTCCGGAACAGCAGCCCCGGATCGTAGCGGCGCTTGGCCGCCACGAAGGCGTCGAGCTTCGGATAGGCCCGGGCCATCTGGTCGCGCCGGGCGTGCAGGCGGTAGGGCAGGTAATAGGCCCCGCCGATCGCCACGACGCGCTCGATCAGGGCCTCGGTCATGCGCATCATCGCGGCCTCGTCGCCCGGGGTGAGCCCCTGCGAGAACGACATCACCGCGCCGATCCGCGGGCCCGGCGCGTAGGCCAGCGTCGAGTCCGGGTCCGCCGCCACGTAGCGCAGGGTGACGTTGAGGCAGTCGCAGCCCGAGCGCGGGATGGTCTCGCGGCAGGCGGCGAGGAACGCGTCGAAGCGCTCGGGCGGGACGAAGTACTCGTGCAGGATGTCGGTGCGGCTGCGGTCGCGCGAGGCGAGGTTGGCCACCGGCTCGTTCATCAGGCTGTTGCGGGTGGCGAGACCGGGATCCAGGGCCGGGTTGAGCCGGGTCTCGGCGATCCAGCGGGCGCGCTTGCCGAACTCGCTGCCGACCTGGGCCCGGTAGATCTCCCGCGAGACCGCCGAGAACGCCCCCTGCGCGGCCGCCGCGGGCAGGACCTGCGGCGGGTGCTCGGCCTCCGCGTAGGTGACGAGGATCGCCTCGTCGAAGAAGCCGGCCTGCGCGACCGAGAGCCGGCCGTAGGCCATGCGCAGGCGGGCGTCGCGCGCCACCGCCGCCGCGAAGGCCGGCGCGAAATCCGCGGCCGGCATCACCGCGAAGGTCGGCGTCAGGAGGCGGTTCGGCACCATCTCGACCACGAGGTCGACCACGATCCCGAACAGGCCGTATCCGCCCATCGCCAGCCCGAACAGCTCGGCGTTCTCCTCGCGGGAGCAGGTCACGAGGCTGCCGTCGGCCAGGACGAGGCGGAGGGCGCGGACGGTGGAGCCGAACGGGCCGTGCGGCGCGGGCCAGCCGTGGGCGTTGACGCAGAAGGTCGAGCCGACCCCGAAATCGCTGTTCGACTGCATGACCGTCGGCGAGTAGCCGATCCGGTCGAGCTGCCGGATGACCTGCGACCAGCGCGCGCCGGCCCCGACCCGGTAGAGGCCGGCGGCTGTGTCGGGCTCGATCGGGCCGCCCTCCAGGGTTACGGCCGTCCCGTCGCGGGCGAGGCTCTGGGCGCCCATGGAATGCCGGGCGACGCCGACGGCGACCGGCCGGCCGGCGGCGGCGGCATCCCGGATCTCGGCGCGCACGGCCTCGATCAGGGCGTCGGTCGACCCCGTCGGGAGCACGGCGTGGCGCGTCACCGGGGTCGGGTTGAGGCCGCTCGCGTCGTTGAGGATGATCCGCGGCGCGGCCCGGGCCGCCCGCGGCAGCAGCGCGGCGGCCGCCGCGGCGCCGCCGCCCGCGAGGATCCCGCGCCTGCTCGGTCCTGTCCCGGCCATGCCCACCCTCGATTCGCGCCGGCGGGGCGACCGGCTCGCCCCGCCGGCCAACCCTGCGACGGGTTCGGATCCGGCGGCGTGAGATCACGCACGGAGCGCGGCGCGCCGCCGGCCGGGACGATGCCACGCCGCCCCCGGCGCGGTCGAGCGCCCGCGCTCCGGCCGTCGGCGCCGCGCGCCGATCCGTCCTCAACCGCGATTCCTCGACGGGTCGCGGATCGCGACGTTGACAGGCGTCCGGGGCCACGGCACGGCGGCGGAGGACCCGCTAGGCCGGAGCCCACGATCGCCGAGGAGGGAGATCCGCCATGCCGTCAGGCGCTTCGAACCGGACGGCAGGGGAGGCCCCGCGGCCGGAGCGGGAGCCGGTCCTGCTGCAGGATCCGCACGCCGTCCGCGAGCCGCGCGAGAACAACCTCGAGCGCGCGATCGGCCACGCGGTGCGCGAGCGCCGGAAGCGGCTCGGCATCACCTCGGCGGACCTCGCCGCGACGACGGGCCTGTCGCCCGGCATGCTGTCGAAGATCGAGAACGGCAACATCTCGCCGTCCCTGACGACGCTGCAGCTGCTCGCCCAGGCGCTCGGCATGCCGATCACCGGCTTCTTCCGCGGCTACGAGGAGGTCCGCAACGCGGTCTTCGTCAAGGCCGGCGAGGGGATCGAGCTGGAGAGGCGCGGCACGCGGGCCGGGCACCAGTACAACCTGCTCGGGCACATCCACGAGAACACCAGCGGCGTGACGGTCGAGCCGTATCTGATCACGCTCACGACCGATTCGGACGTGTTCCCGACCTTCCAGCACCCCGGCCTGGAGTTCCTCTACATGCTGGAGGGCGAAGTGCTGTACCGGCACGGGGACCGGCACTTCCACATGCAGCCCGGCGACAGCCTGTTCTTCGACGCCGATGCCCCGCACGGGCCGGCGGAGCTGCTCGTGCTGCCGGCCCGCTACCTCTCGGTGATCGCGTATCCACAGTCGGGCCGCACCGGCTGACGGGCCGCGTTGTTCTCAGGAAGAAATCTTATTTCTTGAGGGTTGATTTCCGCCGCGCAGGCCGCCTATGCTCCTGGCGAACCCGCGACGGAGGTGGTGCCATGTGCGGCATCGTCGGATTGTTCCTGAAGGACCCCGCCCTGGAGCCGCAGCTCGGCGCGCTGCTCGCCGACATGCTCGTCACCATGACGGATCGGGGGCCGGACTCGGCCGGCCTCGCGATCTACGGGCCGCCGGCCCCCGGCCTGTCGAAGATCACCGTGCAGTCGGCACGCCCGGAGGCGGATTTCCCCGCCCTGGAGCAGCGCCTCGTGGAGGCCTCCGGCGGCTCGGCGCGGGTGGCGGTGAAGAGCTCGCACGCGGTCATCACCGTGGCGTCCGACCGCCTCGCCGCGACGCGCGACGCCCTGAAGGGCCTCGCGCCCGATCTGCGCGTGATGGGCGCGGGCGAGAGCGTCGAGATCTACAAGGAGGTCGGCCTGCCGAAGGACGTGGTGGCGCGCTTCGGCATCGCCGGAATGTCGGGCACCCACGGCATCGGCCACACCCGGATGGCGACGGAATCGGCCGTGACCACGATGGGCGCGCACCCGTTCTCGACGGGCGCCGACCAGTGCCTCGTCCATAACGGCTCGCTGTCGAACCACAACAACCTGCGCCGGAGCCTCGCCCGGGACGGCATGGCCTTCGAGACGGAGAACGATTCCGAGGTCGCGGCCGCCTATCTCACCACCGCGATGGCGCGGGGCCGGGACCTCGGCGCGGCGCTCGCGGGGGCGCTCACGGATCTCGACGGGTTCTTCACCTTCGTGGTCGGCACCAAGTCCGGCTTCGGGGTGCTGCGCGACCCGATCGCCTGCAAGCCGGCGATCATGGCGGAGACCGAGCGCTACGTCGCCTTCGGCTCGGAATACCGGGCGCTCGTCGGCCTGCCGGGGATCGAATCCGCCCGCGTCTGGGAGCCCGAGCCGGCGACCGTCTACTTCTGGGATCAGCGGCAGGCCGCCTGAGCCGCTCCCCCCGCAGCCTTCACGGATCTCGCCCATGCCCGTCTTCGATCTGGCGGCGACGCCTCTGCGCGCCCTGAACCAAGCCCTCCACGGCGTCGCGCCGGGCGCCAACGACACCGCATTCGAGGTGCTGAACCCGCGGGGCCAGCACGCGGTCGCGGTCGGGATCGACGGGCCCGTCACCGTCACAGTGCGCGGCCCTGTGGGCTACTACTGCGCCGGCATGAACGACGGCGGCACCGTCACGGTGCAGGGCTCGGCGGGCCCGGGCGTCGCCGAGAACATGATGTCCGGCACCGTCGTGATCGAGGGCGACGCCTCGCAATATGCCGGCGCCACCGGGCGCGGCGGCCTCCTCGTCATCAAGGGCAACGCGGCCTCGCGCTGCGGCATCTCCATGAAGGGGATCGACATCGTCGTGCACGGCTCGATCGGCCACATGTCGGCCTTCATGGGCCAGTCCGGATCCCTCGTGGTCCTGGGCGATGCCGGCGAGGCGCTGGGCGACTCGCTCTACGAGGCGAAGCTGTTCGTGCGCGGCAGCGTGAAGAGCCTCGGGGCCGACTGCGTCGAGAAGCCGATGCGCCCCGAGCACTTGGAGCACCTCGCCGCCCTGCTGGACCGCGCCGGGGTCGCGGACGTCCGGCCCGAGGATTTCCGGCGCTACGGCTCGGCCCGCAAACTCTACAGCTTCAACATCGACAACGCCTACTGAGCGGGAGACCGGGCATGACCTACCAGAACCCGCCGATGCCGCCGCGCAAGTCGGCGACCTTCGACGATCACACGATGGCGGAGATCCGCCGGGCCGCGGCCACCGGCATCTACGACATCCGCGGCGGCGGCACGAAGCGCAAGCTCCCGCATCTCGACGACCTGCTGTTCCTCGGCGCCTCGATGTCCCGCTATCCCCTGGAGGGCTACCGGGAGACCTGCGGGACCGGCGTCACCCTCGGCACGCGATTTGCCAAGAAACCGATCGCGTTGAAGATCCCGATCACCATCGCCGGCATGAGCTTCGGATCCCTGTCCGCCAACGCCAAGGAGGCCCTCGGCCGCGGCGCTACGCTGGCCGGCACCTCCACCACCACGGGGGACGGCGGCATGACCGACGAGGAGCGCGGCCATTCCGACATCCTCGTCTACCAGTACCTGCCCTCCCGCTACGGCATGAACCCGCGCGACCTCCGGCGCGCCGACGCCATCGAGGTGGTGGTCGGCCAGGGCGCCAAGCCCGGCGGCGGCGGCATGCTGCTCGGCCAGAAGATCTCCGACCGGGTCGCCGCCATGCGCGACCTGCCCAAGGGCATCGACCAGCGCTCCGCCTGCCGGCATCCGGACTGGACCGGCCCGGACGATCTCGAGATCAAGATCGGCGAACTGCGCGAGATCACCGACTGGGAGAAGCCGATCTACGTGAAGGTCGGCGGCGCCCGGCCCTATTACGACACCGCGCTCGCCGCGAAGGCCGGGGCCGACGTCGTCGTCCTCGACGGCATGCAGGGCGGCACGGCGGCGACCCAGGACGTGTTCATCGAGCATGTCGGCCAGCCGACGCTCGCCTGCATCCGCCCCGCCGTGCAGGCGCTGCAGGACCTCGGCCTGCACCGGAGCGTGCAGCTCGTGATCTCGGGCGGCATCCGCTCGGGCGCGGACGTCGCCAAGGCCATCGCGCTGGGGGCGGACGCGGTCTCGATCGGCACCGCCGCTCTGGTCGCCATCGGCGACAACGACCCGGCCTACGAGGACGAGTACCGCGAGCTCGGCTCGACCGCGGGTGCCTACGACGACTGGCACGAGGGCCGCGACCCGGCGGGCATCACCACGCAGGACCCCGAGCTGGCGGCCCGCCTCGACCCGGTCCGCGCCGGCCGGAAGCTCGCCAACTACCTGAAGGTGATGACCCTGGAGGCGCAGACGATCGCCCGCGCCTGCGGCCACAACCACCTGCACAATCTGGAGCCCGAGGATCTCGTGGCGCTGACGCTCGAGGCCGCCGCCATGGCCCGCGTGCCGCTGGCCGGCACCGACTGGTACCCGGGCAAAGCGGGCTTCTAGGGCCCTTCAACCCCGCCGGTCGCGCCGGAACGGGGCGCGGCCGGCCCCCAACCGATCCGCGCTCAGGGGGCTGCCGTGACGACCGACCTTTCCGCCTACGCCGCCGAGCACGGCGTGAAGTACTTCATGATCTCCTACACGGACCTGTTCGGCTGCCAGCGCGCCAAGCTGGTGCCCGCGCAGGCGATCGGCGCCATGCAGCGCGACGGCGCGGGTTTTGCCGGCTTCGCCACGTGGCTCGACCTGACCCCGGCCCATCCCGACCTGTTCGCGATGCCGGACGCCGCCTCGGTGATCCGCCTGCCCTGGAAGCCGGACGTCGCCTGGGTGGCGGCCGACTGCACCATGGCGGACGCGCCCGTCGACCAGGCGCCCCGGGTGGTGCTGAAGCAGCTCGTGGCGCGGGCCGCCGACGAGGGCCTGCGGGTCAAGACCGGCGTCGAGGCCGAGTTCTTCCTGCTGAGCCCGGACGGATCGGCGATCTCGGATCACCACGATCGGGCGGAGAAATCCTGCTACGACCAGCAGGCGCTGATGCGCCGCTACGACGTGATCGCCGAGATCTGCGACCACATGCTGGCTCTGGGCTGGAAGCCCTACCAGAACGACCACGAGGACGCGAACGGCCAGTTCGAGATGAACTGGGAGTACGACGACGCGCTGGCCACCGCCGACAAGCACGCCTTCTTCAAGTTCATGGTCCGGTCGGTGGCCGAGCGGCACGGCCTGCGGGCGACCTTCATGCCGAAGCCGTTCCCGGGGCTGACCGGCAACGGCTGCCACTGCCACGTCTCGGTGTGGAACGCGGCCGGCACCGTGAACGCCTTCGCGGATCCCGAGATGCCGTTCGGCCTCTCGACCCGGGGCCGGCACTTCCTCGGCGGGATCATGCGGCACGCGCCCGCGCTCGCCGCGATCACCAACCCGACGGTCAATTCCTACAAGCGCATCAACGCGCCCCGCACGATCTCGGGCGCGACCTGGGCGCCGAACGCCGTGACCTGGACCGGCAACAACCGCACCCACATGGTGCGCGTGCCCGGGCCGGGCCGGTTCGAGCTGCGCCTGCCCGACGGGGCGGCCAATCCGTACCTGCTCCAGGCGGCGATCCTGGCCGCGGGCCTGGACGGCCTGGCGTCGGCGGCCGATCCCGGGCCGCACAGCGACGTCGACATGTACCGCGACGGCCACGCCGTCACCGGCGCGCCGCGCCTGCCGCTCAACCTGCTCGACGCGCTGCGGGCCTTCGAGGCCGACGAGGCCCTGCGGGACAATCTGGGCGGCGCGTTCTCCGTCGCCTACCTCAAGTTGAAGCAAAATGAGTGGGACAGCTACTGCGCCCATTTCACCGCCTGGGAGCGCGAGACCACGCTCGATGTCTGAGCCGGTGCTGCCGGTGACGCGCCGAACGGCGGACCGGCTCTTGCAAGGCCCAGGTCGATCCTGGCGACGGGGAGCGGGACGCGGACCGACATGCGTGTGATCCATCGTATCCTGGGCAGCCGGCACGAATCCGGGATGGCCGAGCGCCTGCACCATCTCGCGCATCACGGCGCGGTGGACGTGCTCGTCGTGTCGAGCACCGACGTCGCCCGGCGGCGGATCCGCGCGACCACCCAGTCCGGCGAGGAGATCGCCCTCGCCCTGCCGCGGGACGAGCCGCTCTTCGACGGGGCCGTGCTGGCGCTGGACGCGGACCGCGCCCTCGTCGCCCGGGTCGGCTCCGAGCGCTGGCTCCGCCTCGTCCCGGACAGCCAGGCCGCCGCCCTCGAACTCGGCTACCACGCCGGCAACCTCCACTGGCGGGTGCGCTTCGCCGACGGCGCCCTCCTGGTAGCCCTGGACGGTCCGGCCGACGACTACCTCGTGCGCCTCGGCGCCCTCGTCACCGACCGGCAGGTGACCCACACCATCCTCGACGAGGCGGCGCCGTGCTGAGCCGGCTCCTGTCCCTCCAGCAGGCCGACGCCGCCTTCCCGAGCGGGAGCTTCGCCTTCTCCAACGGGATCGAGGGGCTCGTCGCGGGCGACCCGGCCTTCGACACGGGGAGCCTGACGCGGACGCTCACGGCCCTCGTGCGCTTCCGGTGGGCGGAGAGCGACCGCATCGCCCTGATCCTCGCCCACCGCGCCGGCCCCGATCCGGCCCGGCTCGGCCGCATCGACGCCGCCGTGGAGGCGGCCACCCTCGTCGAGGCGATGCGCACCGGCAGCCGGCGCAACGGCGCCTCCCTGCTGACCACCCACGCGCGGCTCGCGACGCCCGGTGCCGGGGACATCCGCGCCGCGATCCGGTCCGGGCTCATGCTGGGGCACCTCGCCACCGTGCAGGGCGCCCTGTGGCGCGGGCTCGGCCTGTCGGAAGCGGAGGCGGCGGCCGTCGCCGGCTACCAGCTCGTCTCCGGCCTGGTCTCGGCCACGGTCCGGCTCGGTCAGGTGGGCGCCATCCAGGGCCAGAAGGCCCTCCAGACGGTGCTGCCGCTCGTCGCGGAGATCGCCGAGCGGCCCGTGACCGAGGACCCCGACGGCGCGATCGTCCTCACGGGCTTCACGCCGCTGATCGAGGTCGCCGCGATGCGGCACGCGCGCGCCGACCTGCGCCTGTTCGCCAACTAGGGAGCGGGTGATGCTGCTCACGCCCACCGAGCTGGAACGGCTCACGATCTTCACCGCGGCCGAACTCGCCCGCAAGCGCCGGGCCCGCGGCCTC
Source organism: Methylobacterium sp. D53M (assembly GCF_053345625.1). Taxonomy (NCBI): domain Bacteria; kingdom Pseudomonadati; phylum Pseudomonadota; class Alphaproteobacteria; order Hyphomicrobiales; family Methylobacteriaceae; genus Methylobacterium; species Methylobacterium sp. D53M. The sequence goes on along the minus strand of NZ_JBKFAL010000008.1, from coordinate 101,548 downwards.
AAGCTCAACTACCCGGAGGCGGTGGCGCTCATCACCGACGAGATCCTGGAGGGCGCGCGCGACGGGCGCAGCGTCGCCGACCTCATCGGCTGGGGCTCCACGATCCTGTCGACCGAGGACGTGATGCCGGGCATCGCCGCCATGCTGCCGATCCTGCAGGTCGAGGGCGTCTTCCCGGACGGCACCAAGCTCGTCACGGTCCACGAGCCGGTCCGCGCCCGGGCGGGCGCCCCCGCCGACACCCTGGAGCCCGGCGCGATCCTGCCGGCCGACGGCGCGATCGAGCTCGCCGCGGGCCGCCCGCGGGTCACCCTCGACGTCGTCAACACCGGCGACCGCCCGGTCCAGATCGGCTCGCACTACCACTTCTTCGAGGTGAACCGGGCGCTCGATTTCGACCGGGCGGCGGCCCTGGGCCACCGCCTCGACATCCCGGCCGGGACGGCGATCCGCTTCGAGCCGGGGCAGCGCAAGACCGTGACGCTGGTCGGCTTCGGCGGCGCCCGGGAGCTGACCGGGCTCAACGACCTGACGCAGGGGACCCTGCCCGACGACGCGGCGCGGGCGGCGGCCCTCGCCCGCGCCAAGGCCCGCGGCTTCAAGGGCGCCTAGGGAGAGTGCCATGGTGACGATCCCGCGCCGCGACTACGCCGCCCTCTACGGGCCGACCACCGGGGACGGGGTGCGGCTCGCCGACACCGCCCTGGTGGCGGTCGTCGAGCACGACCACGCCGTCTACGGGGACGAGTGCCTGCACGGCGGCGGCAAGACCCTGCGCGACGGGATCGGGATGGCGCCCGGGGTGACCGCCGCGCAGGGCGCGCTCGACTTCCTCCTCTGCAACGTCGTGGTGATCGACCCCGTCCTCGGCATCCAGAAGGGCGATCTCGGCATCAAGGACGGGCGGATCGTGGCGCTCGGCAAGGCCGGCAACCCGGCGATCATGGACGGCGTCGACCCGCGCCTGATCGTGTCGGCCGGGACGACGGTGCGCGACTGCGAGGGTCTGATCGCGACGCCCGGGGCCATCGACGTGCACGTGCACTTCGATTCCGCCGGCCTGCCGGACCACGCGATCGCCTCCGGCGTCACGACCCTGCTCGGCGGCTCGCTCGGGCCGATCACCGTCGGCATCGATTCCGGCGGCCCGTTCAACACCGGCCGCATGCTCCAGGCCGCCGAGGCCTGGCCGGTCAATTTCGGCTTCCTCGGGCGCGGCAACACCCACCGGCCGGCCGCCCTGAAGGAGCAGCTGGAGACCGGCGTCCTCGGCCTCAAGATCCACGAGGACTGGGGCGCGATGCCGGCCGCGATCGACGCCTGCCTGGGCTTCGCCGACGCCTACGACTTCCAGGTCCAGCTCCACACCGACACGCTGAACGAGTCGGGCTTCGTGGAGGACACGCTGGCGGCGATCGGCGGCCGTACCATCCACATGTACCACACCGAGGGGGCCGGGGGCGGCCACGCGCCGGACATCATCCGGGTCGCCGGGCTGCCGCACTGCCTGCCGTCGTCGACGAACCCGACCAACCCCTACACGGTCAACACCTTCGACGAGCACCTCGACATGACGATGGTGTGCCACCACCTCAACCCGGCCCTGCCGGAGGACGTGGCCTTCGCGGAGAGCCGCATCCGCGCCCAGACCATCGCGGCCGAGGACGTGCTCCACGACATCGGCGCCATCGCGATGCTCGGTTCCGACAGCCAGGGCATGGGCCGGATCCACGAGGTCGTCTGCCGGACCTGGCAGCTCGCCTCGAAGATGAAGGACCAGCGCGGCCCGCTCCCCGAGGAGAGGCCGGGCTTCGGCGACAATGCCCGGATCAGGCGCTACATCGCCAAGTACACGATCAACGCCGCGCGCACCTTCGGCATCCAGGAGCATGTCGGCTCGCTGGAGCCCGGCAAGATGGCCGACATCGTCGTCTGGCGGCCGGCCTTCTTCGGGATCAAGCCGGAGCTCGTGATCAAGGGCGGCTTCATCGCCTGGGGCGCGATGGGCGATTCCGCCGCCTCGCTGATGACCTGCGAGCCGGTGCTGATGCGCCCGCAATGGGGCGCCTTCGGGCGCGCCAAGCAGGCGCTCTCGGCCTGCTTCGTCCACCCTCTGGCGATCGAGGCCGATCTCGGCGGCCGGCTCGGCCTGCGCAAGGCGCTCCTGCCCGCGCGCGGGACCCGCACGCTGACGAAGGCCGACATGCTCTGGAACGACGCCTGCCCGGAGATCCGCGTCGATCCGCAGACCTTCGACGTCTTCGTCGACGGCGTGCTCGCCACCTGCGAGCCGGCCCGGACCCTGCCGCTCGCCCAGCGCTACATGCTGCGCTGAGCGGCGCCGAACCCCGTCCCCCCTCTCACGGCCCCGCTCCCCATGACCGACGTGACTCCCGCGAACGCCGCCCGGATCGGGATCGGCGGCCCGGTCGGATCCGGCAAGACCGCGCTGATCGAGCGGCTGATCCCCGTGCTGCGGGCGCGCGGCGTCGATCTCGCGGTGATCACGAACGATCTCGTCACCAAGGAGGATGCCGAGCGGCTGCGCCGCTCCGGGCTGATCGATCCGCGCCGCGTCGAGGCGGTGGAGGCCGGGGCCTGCCCGCACACGGTGATCCGGGAGGACCCGACCCTCAACATCGCCGCGGGCGACGCGCTGGAGGCGCGCTTCCCGGGCCTGCAGCTGCTCGTCTTCGAATCCGGCGGCGACAACCTCGCCTCGACCTTCTCCCTCGACCTCGTCGACTGGTGGATCTTCGTGATCGACGTGGCCGGCGGCGACGACATCCCGCGCAAGCGCGGCCCGGGCGTGCTGCGCTGCGACCTCCTCGTGATCAACAAGATCGACCTCGCGCCGCATGTCGGCGTCGACCTCGACGGGATGCTCGCGGAGGCCGCGCGGGTCCGGAGCGGCAGGCCGGTCCTCGCCACGAACGCGCGCGCGGGCCTCGGCATCGACGCGGTGGCGGATGCCATCGGCCGGGCCGTCCTGTTCGCGCCCTAGCCGTGCCCGACGACGTCCAGACCGGCCGCCGCGCGACGGCCCGCCTCGGCTTCGTGCGCGGCGGCGGGACCAGCGTGCTCGCCGACCAGCACGTGCCGTACCCGTTCCACATCACGAGGCCGTTCCGCCTGTATCCGCAGCGGCCGGAGCTGATCACGCTGTACCTGCAATCGGCTTCCGGCGGCCTCTACCGCGGCGACCGTCTCGGCCTCGACATCGCGATGGGTCCGGGCTCGGCGGCGCACGTCACCACCCAGGCCGCCACGGTCGTCCATCGCAGCGCCGATCAGCCGGCCCGCCAGGACACGCGGATCCGCGTCGGCGCCGATGCCTTCCTCCACTGCGTGCCCGATCCCCTGATCCTGTTCCCCGGCGCCGCCCTCTCGGCCTCGACCCGGGTCACGCTCGAGCCCGGGGCCCGTGCCGTCGTCTCCGAGAGCATTGCGTGTCACGACCCGGAGGGCCGCGGCAGGCCGTTCGAGCACGTCGAGCTCGCCCTCGGCATCGAGACGGCGGCGGGGGCCGTCCTGGTCCGCGAGCGGGCGCGCATCGCCGGCGCCGAATTCCGCGATCCGGCCTCGCCGCTCGGCCCGTGGCGGGCCTACGGCGCCCTCGTCATCCTCGGTCCGGCCCCGTGCCTGCCGGATCCCGGGGACGTCCAGGCCGCGGCCGACCGCACCGGCTGCCGGGCCGGGCTCAGCCCGCTGCCGAACGCGGCCGGGCTCGGCCTCCGGCTCCTCGCGCCCGACGGCGGCACCCTGGCGGCGGGGCTGGAGGCGGCCGCCGGTCGCGCCTTCGCGGCGCTGACCGGGCTCGCCCCGGCGCGCCGCCGCAAATAGGAAGCCGGCGCCCGGGAGCGCCGCCGCCGATATGGGCAGGCTGCCGATGTTTTCATCTTGCGAAATTTATTTTCTTTTGAAGAAATGCGCCGAAGGAGACGATCCGTGCGCGACGGCTGATCCGGTGCGGACGGGGCGGCCCACCTTCTCGAACGATCTGAAGGATTTGCCCCCCATGGCGACAGACGATCCCGCGCACTTCACCCTCCGCCGGCGCCTGCTGCTCGGGCTGGCGGCGGCCCCGCTCGCGGCATCGCTGCCGCGCGTCGCGGCGGCCGCCGAGGCCGGTGCTCTGGCGGTGACCGACAGCGAGGTGACGGTCGGCATCCTGCACTCGATCACCGGCACCATGGCGATCTCGGAGACCGGGCCGAGCCAGGGCGAGAAGCTGGCGATCCAGCAGATCAACGACGCCGGCGGCGTGCTCGGCCGCAAGATCAAGATCATCCAGGAGGACGGCGCTTCCGACTGGCCGACCTTCGCCGAGAAGGCCAAGAAGCTCCTCGTCAACGACCACTGCGCCGCCGTGTTCGGCTGCTTCACCTCGGCCTCGCGCAAGGCGGTGCTGCCGGTCTTCGAGCAGTACAACGGCCTGCTGTACTATCCGACCTTCTACGAGGGCTTGGAGCAGTCCAAGAACGTCTTCTACACCGGCCAGGAGGCCACGCAGCAGATCCTCGCCGGCCTCGACTGGGTCCATAAGGAGAAGGGCGGCGACAGCTTCTACTTCATCGGCTCCGACTACATCTGGCCACGCACCTCCAACAAGATCGCCCGCCGGCACATCGAGACCGTGCTCAAGGGCAAGGTCGTCGGCGAGGAGTACTTCCCCCTCGGCCACACGCAGTTCAACTCGGTCATCAACAAGATCAAGCTCACCAAGCCGAAGGTGATCTTCGCCACGATCGTGGGCGGCTCGAACGTGGCGTTCTACAAGCAGCTCAAGGCGGCGGGCATCGACCTGTCGAAGCAGGTGCTGATGACGCTGTCGGTGACCGAGGACGAGGTCGACGGCATCGGCGGCGAGAACATCGCCGGGGCCTACTCGTGCATGAAGTACTTCGAGTCGATCCAGAACGAGAACAACAAGGCGTTCGTGGCCGCGTTCAAGAAGATGTGGGGCGAGAAGACGGTCATCGGCGACGTGACGCAGGCGGCCTATCTCGGCCCGTTCCTGTGGAAGATGGCCTGCGAGAAGGCCGGCACCTTCGACGTCGACAAGGTCGTGGCGGCCTCGCCGGGGCTGGAGTTCAAGGGCGCGCCGGAAGGTTACGTGAAGATCGACGAGAACCATCACCTCTGGTCGAAGACCCGGGTCGGCCGGGCCAAGCCCGACGGCCAGTTCGAGATCGTCTACACCAGCCCCGAACTGATCAAGCCCGATCCGTTCCCGAAAGGGTACCAGTAGGCCAGGCTGACGGCTGCGAGGATATCGGTGGCCGGCCGGGTCCAGATGACGGGCTCGGCGTGTCGGTTGTGGCCGGCGATGTCGCGTTTGATCGCCGCCTGCGGGTCGACGACGCCGATGACGGGGCCGCGCCGCGTGTCCGTCGTCGGAAGAGCTGAAACGCCTTGAGGCGCCCAGAGACGGAGGCTGTGGTCCAGCCGGGCTGGCTTGCGGCCGCCACGCCTCGATCTCGCTCCTCGCGGCGGCCGACGACGAGAACCAGTTCGCGTTCAGGCACTCGTCGCGCAGGCGGCCATTGAACGAGTCGGCCCGCGCGCTTGTGCCGGTCCGCGCTCAGGCCGGCGTGACAGCCGTCGTCCCACGTCGGGAGATGTGCACGTTGCGGAAGAGGGTCAGAGCGCCCACGATCGAGAACAGGGCCGCACAAGCGAGCCAGAGGCCTGGCATGGCTCGATTCCCCGTTGCGTGGATCAGATAGGTACAGATCGCCGGGGTGAAGCCGCCGAAAATTGCCTGTGCGAGACTGTAGGCCAGGGAGAAGCCTGTGGCGCGAACCTCGGCCGGCATGATCTCGGTCAGCGTGACGACCATCACCCCCTGGTAGCCGCCATACAGGAACGACATCCACATGAGGGCGGCCAGCAAGCGGCCGAAGGACGGGTCTGTCACGAGCCACGCCATGACCGGGTAAGCCGTGAGACCGATCAACACCGAGAAGGTCAGGAGCACCGGAAGCCGCCCGACCCGGTCCGACACCGCCCCCATAACGGGCACCCAGACGAAGTTCGCCACGCCGACGCAGACGGTGACCACGAAGCTGTCATGCGCACTCAGGCCGAGAACCTGACGCGCGTAGGTCGGGGTATAGGCCGTGATCATGTAGAAGAAGACGCTCGTCAGTGTGACGAGCAGCACCGCCTTGAGCACGATCGCCCAGTTCTGGAGAAGTGACCGGTAGATCTCGCCGAGGGTTACGCGGCGATGCTTCGCCCGCTGCGCAAAATCCTCGCTCTCCTGCATCGAGCGCCGGATCCAGAACAGGACGGGGATGATCAGGCAGCCGATCAGGAACGGAATGCGCCATCCCCAGGCGAGCATCTGCTCCTCCGTCAGGAAGCCGCGCAGGGTCACGCCGATAACGGCGGCGAAGACCACGGCGACCTGCTGGCTCGCCGATTGCCAGCTCACGTAGAAGCCGCGATTCCCCGGCGTCGCGATCTCCGACAGATAGACCGAGACGCCGCCGGACTCGGCGCCGGCGGAGAACCCCTGCAGCAATCGGCCGATCAGGACGACAATGGGGGCGGCGATGCCGATCGACGCGTAGGTCGGCGTGAACGTGATGAGCGCGACGCCCACCGACATGATGGCGAGGCTCATGACCAACCCGGCTCGTCGGCCGTGGCGGTCGATATAGGCGCCGAGCACGATGGCGCCGAGCGGACGCATCAGGAAGCCAATCCCGAAGGTGGCCAACGACAGCATCAACGAGACGTACTCGTTGTCGTTGGGAAAGACGGCCTTTGCCACCGCAGCGGCGTAGAAGCCGTAGACCATGAAATCGAACATTTCGAGGAAGTTTCCGCTCACGACGCGGAAGACGTCCTTCTTCGAGGGCGATCGCTGCACCGAAGCGTCCATGGTTTCTCTCCCGTCATTGGATCGGCCTCCTCTTCGGAAGGCTGTGCCGGCCTGAGAACGACGCAAGTTGTTCTAATATTTGGAACGACGTATCAGGAATTGACAGGCTATGAACGCCCTGGCCTGCAGTCAATGGAGAACCTGCAGAATTCGCGACTGCGCGGCCGTTATTCGAGGAACCGCCATTGTTGTTGCAACTCGTTCAGAGGACTGCACTTGACGAGGCGCCACGGGCAACGCTAGCTTTTACCAGAACGGCGTTTTGAATGTTGGAACGATGGACAGCACCCTCCTCAAGGGATTGATGCTCCTGGAGCACTTGGCCGGCAGCGAGACGCCGCGGGGCGTCAGCGAACTGGCACGCGCGCTCAACCTCACGAAGAGCAATGTGCATCGCACGCTCCAGACACTGGTGGCCGCCGGCTACGTGCGCGCCCAGACCGGTGGCACCTACGCCTGCACCTTGAAGCTCTTCGAGCTCGCCAGTCCCGTTGTGGCGCGGATCGACGTCCGGCAGGTCGCCGAGCCCTTCATGCGGACCCTGGCCGATCAAACTCAGGAGACCATCCACCTGTCGCTGCTCGACCGGGCGGACGTCATCTACCTGCACAAGATCGAGAGCCCCCAGCCGGTTCGCGCCTATTCGTCGATCGGTGGCCGCGCTCCGGCCTATTGCGTGGCGTCCGGCAAGGCGCTGCTCGCTTATCAGGAGGAGGCGCTGGCCCACCTGCCGGAGACGCTCCAGGTCCACACGCCGCGCACGATCGCGACCCTCGACCTCCTGCGGCGGGAACTCGAGCAGGTCCGGATTCAGGGTTTCGCGATCAATCGCGGGGAGTGGCGGGAGGGCGTGTGCGGGCTCGCCGCGATCGTCCACGATGCCATGGGCCGTCCCGTCGCGGCGATCGGTATCTCCGGGCCGGCCGATCGCCTGAATCCCACGGCGCTCCGCCGCTTCAGCGACGTGGTCGTCGACGCGGCGCGCAGCCTGTCGCGGACCCTCGGCTACAACCCCATCACCGTCTCATCCCCTGCCGCGCCGCGGCATGCCCTAGGCTCAGCGCTCCCGCGCGCGCCGGCGGCGCTTGCCTGATCGAGGAGTAGGCCCATGCGACCGCTGTCCGGTATCCGCGTGATCGAGTTCTGCAGTGTCGCGGCCGGGCCATTCTGCGCCATGCTGCTCGCCGACATGGGAGCCGACGTCATCAAGGTCGAGAATCCGGAGGGCGGCGACTCGATGCGGGCCTGGCCGCCCCTCAACGCGGGCTTCAGCGAGAACTTCGCCTCGCTCAACCGCAACAAGCGCTCTGTGACGCTGGACCTGAAGGATCCGGCCGACAAGGCGCGCGCCCTGGACCTGATCGGCTCTGCCGACGTGGTGCTGGAGAACAACCGCCCCGGCGTGATGAAGCGGCTCGGCCTCGACTACGTGCGCGTCAGCGCCGGGCGGCCCGGCTTGGTCTATTGCTCGATCTCAGCCTTCGGCCAGGAGGGGCCGCGCTCCGCCGAGGCCGGGTTCGACCTGACGCTCCAGGCGATGAGCGGCGTGATGAGCGTCACGGGCGAGCCCGGCGCGCCCCCGGTCAAGTGCGGCGTGCCGATCTCGGATTTCGGCACCGGCCTCTACGCGGCCTACGCCATCGCGGCGGCGCTGCTCCAGGTGCGGGCGGGCGGACCCGGCGCGCACATCGACGCCTCGATGTTCGGCGCCTCCCTGGCGATGGGGGCGCTCCAGACCAGCGAGTATTTCGGCAGCGGCCGCGACCCGAAGCGCCTGGGCTCGGCCCATCCGCGCAACGCCCCCTATCAGGCCTTCCGCGCCCAGGACGGGTACTTCGCCATGGCGGCGGGCAACGACGCCCTCTACCGCGCCGCCTGCGCGGCGATCGGGCGCGACGACCTCGCCGAGGATCCGCGCTTCGCCTCGACCGCCCTGCGGGCGCAGAACCAGGGCGAACTCCTGGCGATTCTGGAGCGCGACTTCGCCGACCTCACCTGCGCCGACCTGCTGGCCCGGTTCCGCGCCGCGGGCGTGCCCTGCGCACCGATCAACGGCTACGCCGACGCCCTGGCCGACCCGCAGGTCGCGCATATGGACTGGGTCCAGCCGGTGACCCTGCCGTCCGGCGCTGAGACGCGCACCTTCGTGTCGCCGCTGAAGTTCTCAGGGGAGGGCTTCCCGATCTACCGGGAGCCGCCCGCCCTCGGGCAGCACAACGCCGAACTGTTCGGCGAGGCCGCGCCGGCTCGCGCGCGCACGGCTTGAGGGCGGCGCCATGGACGAACTCCTGAAAGAGCGCAGCGGCGACACGCTGACCCTGACGCTCAACCGCCCCGACAAGATGAACGCCCTGTCGGCCACCCTGGTCGACGCGCTGCTCGACGCCGTCGCGGCTGCGGCCGGCGACGGGACACGGCTCCTCGTGCTGAAGGGCGCGGGGCGTAACTTCAGCGCCGGGTTCGACTTCGGCGGCTACGCGGACCTGTCGGAGGGCGACCTGCTGCTCCGGTTCGTGCGGATCGAGCAGCTCCTCCAGGCGCTGGCCCACGCGCCGTTCGACACGCTGGCCCTCGCGCACGGGCGCAATTTCGGCGCCGGGGTCGACGTGATCTGCGCCTGCGGCCGGCGGGTCGGCGATCCGGCCGCCACCTTCCGCATGCCGGGCCTGTCCTTCGGGCTGGTGCTCGGCACGCGGCGCTACGCCGAGCGGGTCGGCGGCACCAAGGCCCGGCTCGTCCTCCAGGAGGGGCGGGTCTTCGACGCCCCGGAGGCCCTGTCCGACGGGTTCCTCACCGCCGTCGCGGCGACCGACTCGTGGTTCGACACCGTCGCGGCCGCCTCGGAAGCGGCGACGCGGCTGTCTTCCTGGGCCGGGGCGGCCCTGAACCGCGCCGCCGCCCGCGACACCCGCGCGGACGACCTCGCCGACCTCGTCGCCTCGGCCGCGCGCCCGGGGCTGAAGGACCGGATCCGCGCCTACCGCGCGGCCTGACACACGCCCGATCGGAGGACGCCCCGTGAGCGCCGGAACCCAGAAGATCGTCCCCCTCGCAGACCTCGCAGCCCGCGTGCCGGACGGCAGTTCCTTGGCGCTCGGCGGCAGCTTCCTGCACCGCGGCCCCTTCGCGTTCGTGCGCGAGCTGATCCGCCAGGGGCGCCGCGACCTCGAAGTCGTCAAGCAGTCGCCCGGCTACGACATCGACATCCTCTGCCGCGCCGGCGCCCTGTCGCGGGCGAAGGCGGGGATCGTGGCCATGGAAGGCAATTTCGGCCTCGCGCCCTGGTACCGCCGGGCGATCGAGTCCGGCGAGGTCCGCCTCGAGGAGCACGCCTGCGCCAGCCTGACGGCGGGCCTGCGGGCGGCTGCCTTCGGCGTGCCGTTCATGCCCTGCGGCGGCATCCACGGCTCGGACCTGCCGGCGCTCAACGGCTGGAAGACGATTGAGGACCCCTACGGCAGCGGCGAGGCGGTCTACGCCATCCCGCGCATCCAGCCGGACTTCGCGGTGATCCAGGCCAACGAGGTCAGCGCGTCGGGGGACGTGCGCGTCTTCGGGACCTCGCACTGGGACCGAATCATGAGCCGCTCGGCCAAGCGCGTGCTCGTGGTGGCCGAGCGGGTCGCCCCGGACGCCTCCTTCCGCGACCAGCCCGAACTGACGCTGGTGCCCCACTTCCTTGTCGAGGCGGTGAGCATCGTGCCGAACGGGGCTTGGCCCGGCTCGCTCTGGCCGGATTACGAGATCGATTACCCGGCCGTGGAGGCCTACATGGCCGACGCCCCGGGCGTGCTCGCCGATCACCTCGCCGCCGGCCCCGAGGCTCGGGAGGCTGCCCATGTCTGAGGCGCCGTCCAACGCGATCGAGGCCTGGTCGGGCTTTTCCTACATCGTCACCAATCTCGCCCGGTTCGTGCGGCCGAACGAGATCACCTTCAGCGGCGTGAACTCGGCCCTGCCGATGCTGGCCTGCCTGCTCGCCAAGCAGGCCTATCCCTTCGCCTTCACCTACATCAACGTCGCCGGCGGCGTCGATCCGAACCCGTCGAAGGTGCCGATCTCGTCCTCCGACCCGGTGCTCGCCGAGGGCTCGCGGGCGATCTTCGCCAACGAGGATTTCTACGATCTCTGCACCCGCGGCCTGATGGACCTGTGCTTCCTGGGCGCCGCGCAGGTCGACGGGCTGGGCCGCACGAACGTCTCCTGCATCGGCGACTGGCACGCTCCGCGGGTGCGGCTGCCGGGCGGCGGCGGCGGCGCCGTGATGCTGCCCACCGCCCGCCGGGCGGTCACGTGGCGTACGGAACATTCCCGCCGCACCCTCGTCGAGACCCTCGACTTCGTCACCGCGTCCGGCGGCATGCACGGCGTGGTCACGCCGATCGCCGTCTTCACGAAGCGCGAGGGCCGGCTCGTGCTGGCCTCCTGGCATCCGGAGGCGAGCCTCGACGAGGTCCGCGACCGCACCGGTTTCACGTTCTCGGCGGACGGTGCCGCCCCGACACCTCCGCCGACCCCAGAGGAGCGGGCGGCGCTGGCGGCCCTCGACCCGGAGGGCCGGTTCGAGGCCGATGCGGGCATCCGCCTGCGCTGAGGCGCGGGGTAGACAGACGGGACAGGAGATCGCCGCCATGAGCGCTGCCATGCCGGACTCGATCAGCGCGCGGCTGCGCGCGGCCATCGCGGATCATGCGGGGACGGGCCGCACGGCGCTCTCGGGCTCTGACGTCGTATCCTATGCCGACCTCGGCGCGCGGATCGACGCCGCCGCGGGCGCAGTCCGGGACTGGGGTGTCGCCAAGGGTGACCGGGTCGGACTGATCGCGCCCAAGAGTGCGGCGGCCATCGCGGCCTACTTCGGCGCCATGCAGGCCGGCGCCTGCGTCTGCTTCCTGGAGCCGGGGCTCGCGCCGGAGGTGGTGGCCGAGCAGGCTGCGCTCGTCGGCATGCGGCATCTCATCGTCGCCCAGGTCGACGCCTCGCCCGTCGCTCTGACCGGCCTGGACGTCCGCGCACTGGACAGCCTCGCCGACAGCGCGGCCTTCGCGGCCGAGGTCAGCCCGCGGGATGAGGCCATGCTGCTTTTCACCTCGGGGAGCACCGGCCGGCCGAAGGGCGTGCTGCTGCGCCACGAAGGCCTGATCTGCAACGCCGCGGGCGTGCTCCGTCACACCGGTACGGGGCCCGAGGATCGGCTTCTCCACGTCATGCCGCTTCATCACACGAACGGCATCAACAACCAGCTAATCGTGCCTCTCCTGGCCGGAGCCGAGATCGTGTTGATGGAGCGCTTCCAGGCCGAGGCCGCCCTCGACCGCCTGCGATCTGGCGGCATCACCTACATGACCGGCGTGCCGACGATCTACGCGCGGATGCTGCCCCTGCTGCGCCCCGGGGAGCGCTTCCCGGGCCTGCGCTTCCTGCGCTGCGGCTCGGCGCCGATCACCCCGACCCTGCATCGGCAGATCGAGGAGGCCTTCGGCGTGCCGCTCCTCGTCTCCTACGGCCTGTCGGAGGCGACCTGCACCTCGACCATGAACCCGCCGGGCCGGCGTCGCATCGGCACGATCGGGACCGTGCTCGCGGGCCAGAACGTGGACCTGTTCGATCCGGTCACGGATCGCCCGGTCGAGGCCGGCCGGGAAGGGGAGATCCGCATCTCCGGCCCGGCCCTGATGGCCGGCTATCTCGGCAGCGCGGACCAGCCGATCGTGGACGGCTGGCTGCGCACCGGTGATCTCGGCCGCTTCGACGCCGACGGCTTCCTCGCCATCACGGGGCGCATCAAGGACGTGATCATTCGCGGCGGCGAGAATATCTCGCCCGCGCTGATCGAGCGGCAACTCGCTGCCCATCCGGCCATCTGCGATTGTTGCGTGGTCGGCGCCCCCGACGCTGATCTCGGCGAGGTACCGGTGGCCTTCGTGGTGCTGCGGGAGGGCGAGGGCCTCGACGAGCCGGGGCTCAAGGATTTCGTGCGCGGGTCCCTTGCGCGGATCTACGTGCCGGCGCAGATTCGCAGGCTCGACGTGCTGCCGGTCAACGGCGTCGGCAAGACCGACCGCAAGGCGCTGCGTGGCTTGTTGGCCGCTTCCTAGGACGCGTGTCTACGCGAACGGCAGACGCGAACCGCAGCGCGTCTCACCGACCCGCCTCGGTGTGGCGCACGCTCGCGGCAGACCCAGGCCAGAACCGGCTCCGACCTGATTGTATCAAGCCGGCAGCTCTGGATCCTTGTTGTACCACGCGTTTTTGCGACGAACCCGGATCCGCTTCGGCGGCATGCGCACCGGCGCCGGCAGGTCCACGTCGATCAGGACAGGGCGGATCGGCTCTCGAGCCGGAAGGGCGCTCGCGCGAATAGGCTCCCCGCGGTGCTGAGAGCGCGGACAAGACGATCGTGCGGACGGCCCCCCGTCCCAGCCTAGGAGCTCACCGGCGCGCCCTGTAGGTCGGCCGACGTCGTCTCCGCGTGGATCAGCGTGAGCGTACTGACCATCGCCCGGCTCGCCTTTCCGGTCGCGCCCGACGGCAGCGTGTCGCTGAAGACGATCACGTCCGGCACCTTGTAACGTTCGAGATGGGCCGATGCCCAGCGCCTGAGTTCGTCCGCCGACAGCGCGCGGTCAGGCTTCAGCACGACGACCGCGTGGATCGCCTCGCCGAGGCGCGGGTCGGACACGCCGGCGCACAGGGCCGCCGCGATGTCCGGATGCGCGCACAGGGCGTTCTCGATCTCCAGGGGCGCGATCTTGTTGCCGCCCCGCGCGATGATCTCCTTCGAGCGCCCGACGAGCTCGACGTGACCGTCCTGGCGCAGGCGCGCGAGATCGCCTGTGCGGAAGTGGTCCGCCTCCAGCGCGGAGCGCGTGAGTTCGGCGCCGTCGAGATAGCCGAGCATGCCGCAGGCAGTTCGGATCCGCAGCTCGCCGGTCTCGCCCGGCGCGGCGAGCGCGCCGTCGTCCCGGACGATGCGGAACGACACGCCCTCGGTTGGCATGCCGATCGACCCAGCCTCCGAGACGTCCCGCGGCCGGTTACAGAAGTCGCAGGAGCCAGTCTCGGTCGAGCCGTAGAGGTCGACGAGCTCGGCCTTCGGCCATCCGCCGCGGACGGCTTGCGTCAGCGACGGGCTGAGCGCCTCGCCGCCGGTCAGCACCGCCCGCAGACGGGGGGCCGGCGGGACACCGTCGGCCAGCAGGGCTCGCAGCATGGTCGGCACGACGGCCAACACCGTCGCCTCCGCGGCGAGCAGGCCCTCGAGCGTCGCGGGCGTGAACTTCGGGACGAGGACGAGTCTCGCCCCGGAGCGGATCGCCAGGAGGCTCGCCCAGATCCCGAAGATGAAGGTCAGCTGGAGCGGCACCGCGACGACGTCGTCCGGGCGAAAGCTCAGCAGCCGGTCGAGGATCGCGAGCTTGCGCGCCAGGGCATCGTGCCCGAGAACCACGCCCTTCGGCACGCCGGTGCTGCCCGAGGTGAAGACCACGAGGGCGGCCCCGTCCAGGAGCGGCCGCACCGGCGGCGCATCCTCCGCGATCTCCTCCAAGCTGAGCCCGTCGATCCGGAAGCGGGCACGCGTCGCCCGCTCGACCGCCGCGCGGGTGAGCGGTGCGGCGGCTCGGTGAACGGGCACCGCGACCGCGCCCGCCCGCCAGAGGCCGAGCAGCGTCCCGAGATCGAGCGCCCGGTTGCCGATGGTGAGGTGCACCGGCTCGTGCGGGCGCATGCCTGCCGCACGCAGCCAACCGGCGACCAGATCCGCGTGTGCACCGAGGTCGCGCCCCGTCATCCCGGGGCCGGAACTCTCGTCCACCCGGCTGCCTGGGCGGCCGAGCCCAGCGCCCAGGAGTTCCGCCAGCGCCCCGGTCACGATCCGGCTCCCGGGAAGCGGCTGTCGCGCCAGGCCAGTGCCGCCTTGAGGCCCTGCGACCGGGCGATGTCCATGAAGGCCCGCTTGTCCGGCGAGCCTTCGCCCTCGATCAGCAGGTCGATGTCGAGGGCCGTCTCCAGAGCCTCCAGCATGCCGCGCGCCTCGATCGACCGGTTGAGGGCCCGCTTCGTCTCCTTGACGAGGTTCGGGTCGATCGCCGCGATGTGCCGGGCAAGGCGCAGCGCGCTCGCGTCGAGCTCGGCAATCGGCACGACTCGGTTGACCATTCCGATCTCGTAGGCGCGCCGCGCCGGAATGCGGTCCTCGCCCGTGAGGATGATCTCCTTGGCGATCTTCGGGCCGACGATCCAGGGCAGGATCATCACCACGATGCCGGCCCCGAACTTCAGCTCCGGCTCGCCGAAGAAGGCATCCTCGGCCGCCACGGTCACGTCGCAGGCCAACGCCAACTCGCAGGCGCCCGCGAGGCAGGGACCACGCACCGCCGCGATGGTCGGCTTCGGGCAGTGCCAGAAGCGCATCGGCACATCGAAATCCTTGCGCAGGATCTGGCGCCACTGGCTCACGCCTTCAGGGCGCAGCGCCATCTGATCCTTGAGATCAAAGCCCGACGAGAAGGCCGTGCCGGCCCCGCGCACGATCACGGCGCGCACCGCATCGTCGGCCTCGGCCGCGTCCATCGCCTGCGCGAGTTCGTCGAGCATGGTCGCGCTGATCGCGTTGGTGCGCTCCGGGCGGTTCAGGGTGATGCGTGCCACCGGCGCGAGCGTCTCGTAGGTGATCGTCTTGAAGGCCACGGGTGGCTTTCTCCTCGCTGTCACTTGCGTCCTCCCGCCAGTCGCTTGGCCTCGGGTAGGCGCCGCAGCCGCAGCATCGAAGCGAGACCCAGGAACGGCCCCACGGCCAGCAGCGCGAAGGCGAAGCGCCAGCCGAGGAATGTCCCGGCGAAGGCGATGAGCTGGATACTGACAAGCGTCAGGAGAAAGCCGAGGCAGGTCTGCACGGTGAGCATCGTGCCGATCAGCCTGCGGTCGCTCAGCTCGCTCACCGCCGCCGAGAACTGCGCCGAATCGGCGATCACCGCGACGCCCCAGAGCACGCCCACCGCCAGCACCGCCCAGGCAGGGCCGCCGAACAGGAAACCCACCGCGATGGCACAGCAGCCGCTGGCCAGCATCGAGGCGCCGGTGACCAGAGTGCGCCCGAGTCGATCGGCCGCCCAGCCGCCCAGCATCGCGCCGAACGCCCCGGCCGCCACCACCGCGAAGGCGGCCAGTTCCGGCGGGAACGGCGGCGCGTTGCCGTAACGCTCACGGAAGCTCGCCGCCATGAAGGCACCGATCCAGGCCCACATCGCGTAGAGCTCCCACATGTGGCCGAGATAGCCGAGATTGGCCAAGCGCACGCCGCGATTGCGCCACGCCTCCAGGGCATTCTCCAAGCGCAGGGGCGGGGCCTCCGACCGGATCGGCCCGAGTTGCACGAAGCGGATCAGGGCCGCCGAGAGGAGGGCGCCCAGCGCCGCACCGAGCACCGGCAGGTGCCAGTCGAGCTGGCCGAAGGCCGCGACGAGGTGGGGCAGCGCCGAGCCGAGGGTGAGCGCGCCCACCAGGAGGCCGATCAGCAGCCCCAGGTCACCCACCGCCCAGGTCGCGGCGATCTTCATGCCGACCGGGTAGACGCCGGCCATGCAGGCCCCCGTCACGAAGCGCAGCAGCGGCACCATCGGCGAGGTCGGCGCGAAGGCCAGCATCAGGAGGTTGGCGAGACCGGCCGCGACGGCGCAGCCGCAGAACAGCCGGCGCAGGTCGAACCGGTCGGCCAGCCCCAGCAGCGCGCTGACCAGGGTGCCGGCGACGAACCCGGCCTGCACGCTGTTGGTGAGCAGGGCCTCCTGGAACGGGCTCAGCGTCCACTGCGTGCGGATCGCGCCGATCGAGGCGGTGGTGGCGAACCACGTCGCCATAGCCGCCACCTCGCTCAGGAGCAGCAGCCCGATCGCCATCCGCTTTGCGCTGATGGTCGCGCTGTCGGCCGCGTCAGGACGTGCCATGGCTAGGCTGCCTCACTTCGCGGCCGTATGGGCTACGAGGGGGCAGCCGCCGTCGGCCATGGGCCGGAACGCCTGGTCGCCGGGGATGGTGTCGACGAGCTTGTAGTAGTCGTACGGCCCCTTCGACTCGGACGGGTCCTTGACCTGGAACAGGTAGAGGTCGTGGATGGTGCGCCCGTCCGCGCGGATCGAGCCGTGGCCGAACAGCGGATCGTCCGTCGGCATCGCCTTCATCTGCGCGACGATGTCGGTGCCGCGATGCGCCTTGTCCTTGTCGAGGGCGGCGATCGCCTTCATCCAGTGGAGCATCGCCGCGTAGGTGCCGGCCTGGTTCATCGTCGGGTAACGGCCACCGTTGCGTGCCGCGAACCGCTTCGCCCAGGTCCGGGTGCCGTCATTGAGGTCCCAGTAGAACGCCTCGGTCAGAGTCAGGCCGTGGGCGACCTTCAGGCCGACTGAGTGGATGTCCGAGATGAAGGCGAGGAGCGCGACGAGCTTCTGGCCGCCGTCGGTGAGGCCGAACTCCGAGGCCTGCTTGATGGCGTTGATCGTGTCGCCGCCGGAATTGGCGAGCGCGACCACCTGCGCACCGCTGCCCTGGGCCTGGAGCAGGTAGGAGGAGAAGTCGGTGCTCTGGAACGGAGCCAGGACGTGTCCGAGGGACTTGCCGCCCGCCTTCGTCACGGCCTCGGTGGCGTCGCGCTCCAGAGCGTGACCGAACGCGTAATCCGTTGTGAGGAAGTACCAGGACTTTCCGCCCTGCTTGATCACGGCGCGCGCCGTGCTGTTGCCGAGAGCCCAGGTGTCGTAGGTCCAATGGACGTTGGTCCGGGTGCAGTTCTTCCCGGTCAGATCCGAGGACCCGGCGCTCGCGATCAGGAATGCCTTGTCCTTCTCGCTCGCGATGTTCGACACGGCCAGGGCGACCGAAGAGGTCGGTACGTCGACGATCGCGTCGACTTGGTCGACGTCGAACCAGCGTCGCACGATGGCCGCGCCGATATCGGGCTTGTTCTGATGGTCGGCCGAGAGAACCTCGACGCGGAAGCCTCTCGCGTCCGGCTTGAAGTCCTCGACGGCCATGCGCGCGGCCTCGACGGAGCCCGGCCCCGCGATGTCGGCGTAGAGCCCGGACTGATCGTTCAGCACGCCGATACGGAAGGTCGGCAGCGGGTCGGCCTGCACGGCGGACAGGCCGCCAAACAGCATCGCCAGCGCGAATACACCCTTCATGGTCTTTCCTCCATCGGTATGAACGGACTGTGTTTGTTTTTGTCAGTCCGGCGGCAGTGCCGCGTTCAGTGTTACGCCATCACACCCAAGTCTTCCCTGTATGATTTCCGTCCGTGCCGCAGTCGAACGGCGGCGAGAGGCGGCGAGAACGCCTAGCGATGCACGTCGACGACGACGCGGCCGCGCACCCGGCCCGACATCAGGCGTTCCGCGGTGGCCACAGCCTCTGTCAGGCCGATCTCCTCCGTGATCGCCTCGAGCTTGACCGGATCGAGGTCGTGGACCAGCCTGTTCCAAGCCTCGATCCGCTCAGGCCGCGGGCACATCACGCTGTCGATCCCGATCAGGCTGACGCCGCGCAGGATGAAGGGGGCCACGCTCGCAGGCAGGTCCATCCCCTGAGCCAGACCGCAGGCCGTCACGACGCCCCGGTACTTCATGGCGGCGCAGACGTTCGCCAGCGTGTGGCTACCGACCACATCGACGGCTCCGGCCCAGCGCTCCCGGGCGAGCGGCCTGCCCGGATCCGAGAATGCCGCCCGATCCAGCACCTCCGCTGCGCCGAGGCGGCGCAGGTAATCGGCCTCCTCGGGACGGCCACTCACCGCCACGACCGTGTAGCCGAGGCGCGACAGGAGAGCGACCGCCGTGCTGCCGACGCCACCGGCCGCGCCGGTGACGACGACCTCGCCCTTGTCGGGGGTGACGCCGTGGCGCTCGAGGGCGATCACGCACAGCATCGCCGTGTAACCGGCAGTTCCGATCGCCATCGCCTGCCGCGGCGTGAGCGCCTCCGGCAACGGCACCAACCAGTCGCCCTTGAGCCGCGCGACTTGCGCCAGCCCGCCCCAATGGGTCTCGCCGACGCCCCAGCCGTTGAGGACGACGCGGTCGCCGGCCTTGTAGTCGTGATGCCGGGACTCGCGGACGGTGCCGGCGATGTCGATGCCCGGCACCATCGGAAACTTGCGCACGACCGGGCCTTTCCCGGTGATCGCGAGCCCGTCCTTGTAGTTCAACGTCGAGTAGGCGACATCCACGGTGACGTCGCCCTCGGGGAGCTGCGCCTCGTCGATCTCACGCAGGCCGGCGCGGTAGCCCGCCTCATCCTTCTCGATCAGGATTGCCTTGAACATTCGGGGCACTCCATGGGGCGCTCAGCGCGTAAGACAGGTCAGGAATAGGGTGGCGAAGAGGTCGAGAGGCTCGGGGCTGCGCTCGAGCTTGGCGCGCAGGACCGCACCTTCCCAGCCGATCCAGAAAAACGCCGCCAACGCAGCGCAATCGGCATCCGCGGCGATCTGGCCGGCTGCCTGGGCGTCCCGGAGACAGCGCTCCGTCCGCGCCTGCCAGTCGAGGAGCACGCCGTGCAGACGGTCCCGGAAGAGCTCGGGCAGGGCGCTCATCTCCTGCCCGAGATTGCCGACGACACAGCCGCGACGGAACTCGTAGCGTGCCATGCCGGCCTTCGCGTCGGCGACGAAGTTCCTGATGCGCTCGATCGGGGTCGTACGCTCATCGAGCAACCAGCGGTCGAGCTTGCGCGCGAAATAGGCTGCGTACGCCTCGATCAGTTCGGCGCCGAAGACGTCCTTGCTCGCGAAGTAGTGGTAGAACGAACCTTTCGGCACACCCGCGGTGCGCAGGACCTCTTCGAGGCCGGTTGCCGAGTAGCCCTTCTCCGATAGCAGCGCGACGCCCACCCGGATCAAGGCCGCCCGCGACGTGCCGTAGGCCGGCTCAGGCCTAGGTGGCCGACCTCTCTTGCGCGCGGTGACAGCCAAGACCGAATCGGGCTTCATAAATTAGAAATAGACCGGTTGATTATTAAATGCAACGAGCCTCGAGATCCTGTCAGGTCGCGTTCCGTGCGCAGCTCTCAGGAGGACGAGCTGCGACGCGCCGAGATCCTGTCTTTCTGATCCAGTGGCGAAGGGTCGGTGCCGTCTCCCGATGCCGCAGGGCGAACGCACCGGTGCGCAAGGGGCGGTTGTCGGGGCCGGGCTGAGCTGTAGAGCTCGCCGGTCGTGGATGAGGCCGTTTGTGCGTGGAACCGGAGAGGCGAGGGCGCTCTACTTTCAAATCCTTGCGCTGGCGAGGCCGAGCTGCCGGCAGGCCGGGCCGGTCAGCGCGGGACTCTCGGGGGCGATGGATAGGCCGGTCGTCGTGCGTCCGATTTCTTGGTGCCGCGGATGAGGCGGCAGCGCGGGGTCGTGGCCAGCTCCACTGTTCTTCGTTTCGATGCAGAAGATGGCACGGGCGCCGGTTGGGGCGGTGCCACGGATGACGACGAAGGCGGTGCGATCGGCAGTGAAGCGCGGGTCGCCGCGGCCGAGACGGGGTTCCCGGGATGGGTTGATGGATGAACAGCCGCCACCACGTGGCACCGGCAGTGCCGCAGAATGGGCATAAGCGGGAGAGCGGCACCGGCTGCACGGCAAGCGAGGCTCGGCGGGGGGGGGTTTGCTGTGGGAGCGACGGCGGCCCTGCCCGAAGTCCGGGCGTGGGTCGAGTGGGGTTGGGTGCAATGGCGACCGGTGAGACACGCGCTCGACATGCGCAGCCGTGCGTCAAAGCGCCGTTCGGTCACCTGGGTTTGGGACGCGCTGCTGCC
Organism: Methylobacterium sp. D53M; assembly: GCF_053345625.1. Classification (NCBI taxonomy): domain Bacteria; kingdom Pseudomonadati; phylum Pseudomonadota; class Alphaproteobacteria; order Hyphomicrobiales; family Methylobacteriaceae; genus Methylobacterium; species Methylobacterium sp. D53M. The sequence continues at coordinate 80,862 of NZ_JBKFAL010000008.1, read as the reverse complement.
GGACCTTGGCCTTGAGCTAGGAAGTTGATCGACGATTTCGCGCCCGTCACGGCCATTCGGTGGCGTCAGCCGGCATCTCCGAAGCAGACATCAGCATAGATCGGCTCACCGGTCGCCATTGCATCTGCAGTGAGCCCCACAGCAGGAGCGCAACTGCAGCCATCGGCCAACGCAGTTGCCGTGAACGGGGAGGCGCATCTGACTAGGAGCGAGGTGACCCAATTTGTCTGGGAAGTTCAGAGATTTGTGCAACTGGTGCCGCGAAAATAAGCGTCGAAGCGCTTGCGGGTGATCGAAAAAATTCTCAGACTGTCCGGCAGTGAGAATTTTTGATCGGCTCGAGCGTCGTGGCGTTGGAACCCAAGGAACTTTCTGTCGCGCAACGGATCGCGCACGCGTTTCCGGCGCTCAGCTCCGCTCACCGAGAGGTCGCCCGCTTCGTCCTTGATCATCCGTTGCGCGCCGCGACTCTGCCCGTGAATGAGCTTGCAGACTTGGTTGGCGTCTCCGTCGCCACCGCTAATCGGTTTGCCCGCGCCGTGGGCTACGAGGGCTACGCAAAGTTCCGCGCGGCCCTCGTCCTCGGCTATGAGAAGGCGCTCGCACCGGTCGAGAAGCTGCGCGGCAGCCGAGATCAGCCCGCGACCGCGTCCGGCATCCTCGACGGAGCCTTGGCCGACATCGTCCGCAACATCGAGGCGACGCGGCGTGGGCTCGACGGCCAGACCTGTGCGCAGGCCGTCGAGGCGATCCGCCGGGCCCGACGGGTCTACGTCGTGGGCCTGGGCAGCAGCAGCTGGCCGGCCGGCATCCTGGCGCGCAACCTCGACGTCAACCGCGAGGACGTGCACCTGCTGGCGACGCTGGAGGGACCGGGCTTCGCCGCGCGGACCCTGCGCCGGCTGACAGCCGACGACCTCGTCATCGCGCTCGCAACCCCGCGGTACTTCGCCGACACGTTGCGGCTGGCCGAGATCGCACGGAAGCACGGCGCCGCGGTCCTGGCGCTGACCGACGGACCGCACTCACCCCTCGTCGCCGCCGCTACGGTCGCGCTCTACGCGCAGACCGACTGCCACTACTTCGCCGCCTCGGATGCCAGCCTGACGGCCCTCGTGGAGGCCCTGGCGAGCGCCTTCGCCCACGCCACCGAGGATCTCGTCCCAGCCGCGACGCGCGTGACGGAAGCGGTGCTGCCCTGGCTCGATCGCGACTACGCCGCTTGGCCGCCGCAGGGCGGAGCCGACGACCTGCCCGACACCCCGCCTCCGGGAGCCGTTTCATGAGCGACCACCGCCCCGTACTCGTGATCCACGGCGGTGCCGGGACGATCGCGTCGGGCCAGGCCGATCCCGACGAGGCGCGCTACCACGCGGCCCTCGCCGGAATCCTGGCGGCCGGAGCGGCCTGCCTCGCCGACGGCGGGAGCGCCCTCGACGCCGTGAGTGTCGCCGTCGACCTCCTGGAGGAGTGCCCGCTCTTCAATGCCGGCCACGGCGCCGTCTTCACCAGCGCCGAGACCCACGAACTCGACGCCGCGATCATGGACGGCGCCACCCTGCGGGCCGGCGCTGTCGCGGGCGTCTCGCGGGTGCGCCGGCCTGGCCGCGCCGCCCGCGCGCTGATGGAGGCCGGCGAGCACGTCCTGATGGCTGGTGCCGGCGCCGAGACCTTCGCGCGCCGGCACGGCCTTGAGATGGTCGAGCCCGATTTTTTCTCGACAGAGGCCCGCCGCGACCAGCTTCGCCGGGCGTTGGCCGCCGGGCAAGTCGCCCTCGACCACGACACGGCGTCGGGGCCCCTCGACGAGACCCACAAGTTCGGCACGGTGGGCGCCGTCGCCCTCGACCGGGACGGCCACCTCGCCGCCCTGACCTCGACCGGCGGCATGACCAACAAGCGTCCCGGCCGGATCGGCGACTCGCCGCTGATCGGCGCGGGCACCTACGCGGACGACAGGACCGCCGCGGTCTCCTGCACCGGCACGGGGGAGGCCTTCATCCGCGTCGCGGCGGCGCACGATGTCTGCGCGCGCATGGCCTACGGGGGCCAGGACCTCGAGGTAGCAGCCCGGGCGGTTGTCGAGGAGCACCTGCCGACTGTCGGCGGCCGCGGCGGGCTGATCGCCGTCGATGCGCGCGGCCGGGTCGCAATGCCGTTCAACACCGAGGGCATGTATCGCGGCCTCGTCCGCTCCGGCGAGGCGCCGGCCACCGCGATCTTCGGCGAGACCCGCCGCGTCCCCGCACCAGCGCGCTGAGATCCGCCATGCCGACCATCGCAGCCGGGACCGCCTCTCCTGCCGCTCTGCCCGACGGACGGGTCGTCTCCGTCACCGGCCTTACCGTCCGCTTTGCGACCTCCGAGCGGGTCGTGGAGGCGGTCCGCGACCTCGCGTTCCACGTCGACGCCGGCGAGACCCTGGCGATCGTCGGCGAGTCCGGGTCCGGCAAGTCCGTGACCTCGCTCAGCCTGATGCGCCTCGTGGAGCACGGCGGCGGCCGGATCGCGGCCGGGCAGATGCTGTTCCGGCGCGGCTCGGGCGAGGTGCTCGATCTCGCCGCCGCCTCGAACGCCAAGATGCGGGCGATCCGTGGCGCCGAGATCGCGATGATCTTCCAGGAGCCGATGACCTCCCTGAACCCCGTCTTCACCGCCGGGGACCAGATCGCGGAATCGATCCGCGTCCACCAGGGGAAGAGCGCCTCAGCCTCCCGGGCCGAGGCCCTGCGGATGCTCGACCTCGTGCGCATCCCCGAGGCGCGCAACGTCCTCACGCGCTACCCGCACCAGCTCTCCGGCGGCATGCGCCAGCGCGTGATGATCGCCATGGCCCTGTCCTGCAAGCCGCAGTTGCTCATCGCCGATGAGCCGACCACGGCCCTCGACGTCACGATCCAGGCGCAGATCCTCGAATTGATCCGCAGCCTCCAGGCCGAGATGAAGATGGGCGTCGTCTTCATCACTCACGACATGGGCGTCGTGGCCGAGATCGCCGACCGCGTGCTGGTCATGTACCGCGGCGACAAGGTGGAGGAGGGGGAGGCGCCCGCGCTCTTCGCCGCGCCGCGCCACGCCTACACCAAGGCGCTGCTGGCCGCCGTGCCTAAGCTCGGTGCCATGGCGGGCAGCGATCTGCCCCGGAAGTTCGACCTGCTGCGGGCCGAGGCCCGGGAAGAGCCGGCAGGGCAGGGGGCGCCCGCCACGGTCGACGTGCCCCACGACACCGTCCGCGCCGGCGCCGGGCCGATCTTGCGGGTGCGCGACCTCGTCACCCGGTTCGACATCCGCGGCGGCCTTCTGAATTGCGTGCGCCGCCGCGTCCACGCGGTGGAGCAGGTCAGCTTCGATCTCCATCCCGGCGAGACCCTGGCCCTCGTCGGCGAATCCGGGTGCGGCAAGTCCACGACGGGCCGCTCGCTCCTGCGTCTCGTGGAGAGCGAGAGCGGCCTGATCGAGTTCGACGGCGGCAACGTCCGCGACCTGCCCCCCGGGCGGCTCCGCGGCCTGCGGCGCAACATCCAGTTCATCTTCCAGGATCCCTACGCGTCCCTCGATCCGCGCCTGACCGTGGGCTTCTCGATCATGGAGCCGCTGCTGGTCCACAGGATCGCGACGCGCCGGGAGGCCGAGGCGCGGGTGGCGTGGCTGCTCGAGCGCGTCGGGCTGACGCCCGACCAGGCCCAGCGCTACCCGCATGAGTTCTCGGGCGGACAGCGGCAGCGCATCGCCATCGCCCGGGCCCTCGCCCTGAACCCAAAGGTCATCGTCGCCGACGAGGCGGTCTCGGCCCTCGACGTGTCGATCCAGGCCCAGATCGTGAACCTGATGCTCGATCTCCAGCGGGAGTTCGGCCTCGCCTACCTGTTCATCAGCCACGACATGGCGGTGGTCGAGCGCATCAGCCACCGGGTGGCGGTGATGTATCTCGGCCAGATCGTCGAGATCGGCCCCCGCCGGGCGATCTTCGAGGACCCGCAGCACCCCTACACCCGCAAGCTGATGGCGGCGGTGCCGGTCGCCGACCCGGCCCACCGGCACCTGCGCGCCCGCCGGCTCCTGACCGACGAGATCCCGAGCCCGGTCCGGGCGCTCGGCGACGAGCCGCAGGTCGCGCCCCTCGTCGAGATCGGCCCCGGCCACCTCGTCGCCCGCCACACGGTCGGCGGCCTCGCCGCCTGACACCGCCTATCCCCGCCAGCAGGATCGTCCCATGCCACGAGGTCTGACCATGTTCGAGCGCTTCCTCCTCGCCGCCGGCCTGCTCGCCGCGGCAACCGCGCCCGCCGCCGCGGCCGGCGACCCGATCCTGGCGATCAGCGGCCAGCCCGAGACCCTCGACCCGTACAATACGAACACGACGCTCACGACCGCCGTCACCAAGTCGTTCTACGAAGGCCTCTTCGGCTTCGACAAGGATCTGAAGGTCCGCAACGTCCTGGCCGAGAGCTACGAGACCTCGCCCGACGGCCTCGTCTACACGTTCAAGCTGCGCGAGGGCGTCAAATTCCACGACGGCACGACGTTCGACGCCGCCGCGGTGAAGGCCAACCTCGACCGCGTCCTCGACCCTGAGAACCACCTCGCGCGGTACAACCAGTTCAACCGCATCAAGACGATCGAGGTGCTCTCGCCCACGAGCCTGCGCATCACCCTGAAGGAGCCCTTCGGGCCGTTCATCAACTCGCTGGCCCACGCCTCGGCGGCGATCATCTCGCCCACGGCCCTGAAGAAGTACGGCAAGGACATCGCCTTCCACCCGGTCGGAACCGGGCCGTTCACCTTCGTCGACTGGAAGCAGACCGACTACGTCAAGGGCGCCAAGTTCGCCGATTACTGGCAGGCCGGCTTCCCGAAGGTCGACACCATCACGTGGAAGCCGGTGCCCGAGAACGGCACCCGCGCCGCCATGCTGCAGACCGGCGAGGCCAATTTCGCCTTCCCGCTGCCCTACGAGCAGGCCAAGATGCTCGAAGCCAGCAAGAAGCTGAAGATCGAGGTGCACGCCTCGATCATCGAGCGGTATCTCAGCATGAACGTGCTGCAGAAGCCGTTCGACGACCTGCGCGTCCGCCAAGCGATCAACTACGCGATCAACAAGGAGGCGTTGGCCAAGGTCGCCTTCTCGGGCTACGCCTTCCCGGCGCAGGGCATCGTCCCGCAGGGCGTGCGCTACGCCCACAAGATGGATCCCTGGCCCTACGACCCGGCCAAGGCGCGCCAGCTCCTCAAGGAGGCCGGCTACGCCAACGGCTTCGAGGCGACCCTCTGGAGCGCCTACACCACCACCACCGCCCAGAAGGCGATCCAGTTCCTCCAACAGCAGCTCGGCCAGGTCGGCATCAAGGTGCAGACCCTGGCGCTGGAGCCCGGCCAGCGCACCGAGTGGGTGCAGACCGCCCCCGATCCGAAGACCGCCCGCGTCCGCCTCTACTATGCCGGCTGGTCGTCCTCGACCGGTGAGGCAGACTGGGGCCTGCGGCCGCTGCTCGCGACGGAGGCGTGGCCGCCCAAGCTCAACAACACCGCCTACTACAGCAACGCCGAGTTCGACGCCCTTCTCGCCAAGGCGCTGGTCTCGACGAACGACGCGGAGCGCACCGAGCTCTACGCCAAGGCGCAGGAGATCGTGATGAAGGACGCCCCCTGGGCGCCGCTCGTCACCGAGCAGAACCTCTACGCGACTTCCGCGCGGCTCTCCGGCGTCTACGTCATGCCCGACGGCAACATCGATTCCGGCGAGATCGCCGTCGCTCCCTAGCCGCCGCCAGCGGACCCCGCGCCGAGCGGCCCGGACGATGGCCGGCCCGGCGCGGACGTCCCGCGCGATCGCTTCACGCAAACCCCGGATCGCGGGCGCGAGCCTATGCTGACCTTCCTGCTCAAGCGGCTCCTCGGGCTGCTGCCGACGCTGCTGATCGTCTCGGTCCTCGTCTTCCTGTTCGTCCACCTGCTTCCTGGCGATCCGGCGCGGCTGGCGGCCGGGCAGGATGCCGACGCCCAGACGGTGGCCCTGGTACGCACAGAGCTCGGCCTCGACCGGCCCCTGCCGGAACAGTTCGTGCGCTACTTCGCCAACCTCGCCCGCGGCGATCTCGGCGTCTCGATCCGCACCCGCCGCCCGGTCTCGACCGAGATCGGCGAGCGCTTCCTGCCGACCCTCCTGCTCACCCTCACCAGCATGGCCTGGGCGGTCGCCTTCGGGCTGATCATCGGCATCGTCTCGGCGGTCTACCGCAACGAATGGCCCGACCGGTTCGGGATGACGCTCGCCGTGTCCGGCATCTCGTTCCCCGCCTTCGCACTCGGCATCCTCCTGATGCAGATCTTCTCGGTCGAGCTCGGCTGGCTGCCGACCGTCGGCGCCGACACGTGGCGGCACTACGTGCTGCCGTCGCTGACGCTCGGCGCGGCCGTGGCCGCCGTGATGGCCCGCTTCACCCGCGCGGCCTTCGTGGAGGTCATCGGCGAGGATTTCGTGCGCACCGCCCGCGCCAAGGGGCTCAAGGAGCGCGTCGTGATCGCCAAGCACTGCCTGCGCAACGCCCTGATCCCGGTCGTGACCATGATGGGCCTGCAGTTCGGCTTCCTGCTCGGCGGCTCGATCGTCGTCGAGGCGGTGTTCAACTGGCCCGGCATGGGCCGCCTGCTCGTCGATGCCGTGAACCAGCGCGACTACCCGGTGATCCAGGCCCTGGTCCTGCTGTTCTCGCTGGAGTTCATCCTGATCAACCTGATCGTGGACGTGCTCTACGGCCTCATCAACCCGACCATCCGCTACAGGTGAGCCGGCCGTGACCGATATCCTCGTCCCCGCCGCTCCCACCGTCGCGCCCGTCCCCACCGGCATCCGGACGCCGTGGTCGGAATTCTGGCGCAAGTTCCGGCGCCAGCGCGTCGCCGTCCTCGCCCTGGGCTTCATCGGCCTGCTGGTCGTGGTCGCCGTGCTGGCGCCGTGGATCGTGCCCTACGACCCGGTCAACGACTTCGACTACGACCGGATCAACGAGGGCCCGTCGCTCGCGCACTGGCTCGGCGTCGATCCCCTCGGGCGCGACATCCTGAGCCGCATCGTCGAGGGCGCGCGGATCTCCCTGGCGACCGGCTTCCTCTCGGTCGCCGTCGGCGGGCTCGTCGGGACCGTGCTCGGTCTCCTGGCGGGCTACTACGGCGGCTGGTGGGACCGGATCGTCATGCGCATGTCCGACGTGCTGTTCGCCTTCCCGGGCATCCTGCTGGCGCTCGGCGTCGTCGCCATCCTGGGCTCGGGGCTCGTCAACGTCGTGGTGGCGGTGTCGGTCTTCAGCGTCCCGGCCTTCGCGCGCCTCGTTCGCGGCACGACCCTGGTCCTGAAGAACAGCACCTACATCGAGGCCGCGCGGAGCATCGGCGCTCCGGACCGGACGATCATCCTGCGCCACATCCTGCCGGGCACGATCTCGGGCATCGTGGTCTACTTCACCATGCGGCTGGGCACCTCGATCATCACGGCCGCGAGCCTGTCCTTCCTCGGCATGGGCGCGCAGCCGCCGACGCCCGAATGGGGCGCCATGCTGAACGAGGCCCGCGCCGACATGGTCTCGGCGCCGCACGTCGCGCTGTTCCCGAGCCTCGCGATCTTCTTCACGGTGCTGGCCTTCAATCTCCTCGGGGACGGCCTCCGGGACGCCCTCGACCCGAAGATCGACCGCCTGTGACGCCGGCCGCCCCCCCGCGCCCCGCGCCCCGCGTCGGCCGCCTGCCGCGGGGTCCGCGCGACGCCATCACCGACGTCCCGGGCGTGACGGTCGGCCATTGCACGCTGGCCGAGGGCGACGTTCAGACTGGCGTTACAGTCGTGCGGCCGCACGGCGGCGATACATACCGGGACCGCGTTCCGGCTGCCGGCGTCGTGCTGAACGGCTTCGGCAAGTCCGTCGGCCTGATGCAGGTCGAGGAACTCGGTGTGCTGGAGACGCCGATCGCCCTGACCAACACCTTCGCGGTGCCGGCGGTGGTCGCCGCCCAAATCCGCGCCGCGATCGCCGACAATCCGGAAATCGGGCGCGCGCTGCCGACGCTCAACCCGCTCGTCTTCGAGTGCAACGACGGCTACCTCAACGACCTTCAGCGGATGGCGGTTGAGGCGTCCCATTATCGCGACGCCCTGGACGCGGCGGGCGCCGCCGTCGCGGAAGGGTCGGTCGGGGCCGGGCGCGGGATGTCGAGCTTCGGGCTCAAGGGCGGCATCGGCACCGCCTCCCGGCGGGTCCGCGCGCGCGCGCGGGGCCGGTTCACGCTGGGCTCGCTCGTCCTGTCGAATTTCGGCAAGCCGTCCCAGATTCGGGTCCGCGGCGTGCCGCTCGCCGCTCAGCTCCGGGCGGCCGCCGGGGAGCCGGAATCCGGCACCGAACCGCCGGAGAAGGGCTCGATCATCATGATCGTCGCCACCGACGCGCCCCTCGACGCGCGTCAGCTCCGCCGCCTCGCCCTGCGGGCCGGGGCAGGCCTCGCCCGGACCGGCTCGGTGTTCGGCCACGGCAGCGGCGATATCGCGCTCGCCTTCTCGACCGCCTACACGGTGCCGCAGGATCCCGGCCGCCCGATGCCGGCGCCCGCCCTGCTGCACGACGCGGAGCTCGACCCGCTGTTCGAGGCCGCCGCGGACGGGATCGAGCAAGCGATCGTCCACGCCCTTTGGCGGGCCGAGGCGGTCACGGGCCGCGACGGCCACCGGCGGGACGCCCTGACCGATCTCCTGCCCGGCTGGGCCGATATCCTCGGAGTCTGAGCGATGCGCGTCCCGATCTCGACGAATATCGAGGGCGTCGCCGGGATCTATCACCGCGTCCAGACGACACCGGGCAAACCCGAATACGAGCGCGCGGCTGCTGATGACCGCTCTCGAGGCCGACGTGAACGTTGCCAGGCAGCCGGGTTGGGCCGGTATTAGCCCGTCCGCGTTTCCTGGCCCGCTTCTTCGAAGCGGACTTTATAGCAGCTCAACTTGCGCATTCCAGTTTCACCACAACCTGCACTCGGTCATTAGCCAAGAAGCAGACCTTCGGTGCTGCGCACCGCCCCATCAGAGAGCCGGCGCCTTGTCGAATTTAACCTTTTTTTACCTGCACATCGCTCGCGACATTAGTATAGCTCTGGGCTGAGAGCCTCGAGCCGGTGTATCGTTATGAACCATCAAAGCAACGACGGGCATGGCGGACACATTCGCCGTGAAGTTCTTCAGGTTGCCGGTGCCGCTGCAGCCGTGGGCCTTCTCGGAGCAACTACTGCTTCCGCGCAGACTGGGCGACTGGGCGGACGTGACGATGGTCCACTCGGCACGCGCCTGCAAGGCGTGCAGCATTTCGGCGTCACGGTCCAGAACATGGACCGAGCTTTCGCCTTCTACACCGAGGTACTCGGCGGCACCGAGGTCATGCGTGATGGCGATTTCAAGGGGGAGCCGGTCCATTTCACGCTGATGGCCGATCAAGAGATCGTTGCCCGCGAGCGCCGCGTCGATCCTCGCACCATCGGCGTCCCGGACCTGAAGGGTGGCTCCCAGCGGCTCGATGTCCGCTTCGTCCAGTTCGAGAACGTCGTCATCGAACTCCTGCAGTATCGCGACGCCACGCAGCCGATGGGCGGCGGCGACAGCTGGGCTGAGCCGCGCGACCACATGAGCCCGGCCTACCCGCGCTCGATGCACATTTGCTTCTACGTCCGCGATGACGTGAACTTCGACAAGTTCATCGCCGATCTCGAGGCCGAGTGCGCCCGCCGTGGCATGACGCAGGTCAGGGCGAACCGCACCGTACCCGTGCACTCCGAGGAGCAGCGCCGCGCGGCGCCGAGGGATACCAATACGATCAAGATCCACGAGGGTCCGTCGAACGGCTGGTCGATCATTTACTGCAAGGGGCCCGAGGGCGAGCAGCTCGAATTCGTCCAAGTGCTCGGTCCCGTAAAAAAGACGTTCGCTGACGCTGCCGAGGCGCGCCGGGCGGCGACGAACCGGGGCTGAGGTGAGGTTGCCGAAGAGGGGAGAAGAGAGCCTGATTTCGGCGCTTCGGCCGTGCGGATCGGCCATCGCGCCAGGTTGGATCGACGAGGAAGGGATACCCGATGAGTCCTCCCAGCCCACATGAGGTCGATCAACGGGCGGTCGATGAGCACGCTCCGGAGGCATCCGGTTCGCTTTCCCTCTCGCTCACGGTCAACGGCGAACGGCGGCGTCTCGATCTCGACAGCCGCGTGACGCTGCTCGACGCCCTGCGCGAGCACCTGCACCTCACGGGCACCAAGAAGGGGTGCGACCACGGCCATTGCGGTGCCTGCACGGTGCTGGTGAACGGGATTCGCATCAACGCATGCCTCAGCCTCGCGGCTATGCACGACGGGGACGCGGTGACGACGATCGAGGGATTGGGCCGGCCGGACCGGCTTCATCCCATGCAGGCGGCGTTCATCGCGCACGACGCCTTCCAGTGCGGCTACTGCACGCCGGGCCAGATCTGCTCCGCGGTGGCTGTCCTCGCCGAGATCAGGGCGGGCGTGCCGAGCCACGCCACCGGCGACCTCATGGCACCGATGACGCTGGACAATGGCGAACTGCGCGAGCGCATGAGCGGCAACATCTGCCGATGCGGCGCCTACTCCAACATCGCCGATGCCGTGGCGGACGTCGCGGGGAGGCCCTGATGCGGCCCTTCAGCTACGAGCGCGCCGCGAGCGCCGAAGCGGCCGTGGCGGCCGTCGCCGCCCGGCCAGGCGCCCGGTTCATCGCGGGCGGTACGAACCTGCTCGACCTGATGAAGCTCCAGATCGAGGCGCCGGCCCATCTCGTCGACATCCGGCATCTGCCGCTGCAGGCAATCGAGGATCTGCCGGACGGCGGTCTGCGCATCGGTGCGCTCGCCACCAACACCGAGGTTGCCGCCCACCCGCGCGTGAAGCGCGATTACGGCGTCCTCGCGCGGGCGATCGTGGCCGGCGCCACGGGGCAGCTGCGCAACAAGGCGACGACCGCCGGCAACCTGCTGCAGCGCAATCGCTGCTCGTACTTCTACGAGACGTCCCTGCCGTGCAACAAGCGCCAGCCGGGCTCGGGCTGCTCAGCCCTCGGGGGCGTCACCCGCTCGCTCGCCATCGTGGGCACGAGCCCGCATTGCATCGCTCAGAACCCGGGCGACATGGCCGTGGCGCTGCGTGTCCTCGACGCCATGGTCGAGACCGTCAGGCCCGACGGGACGAACCGCAGGATCGCGATCGGCGATTTTCACCTGCTGCCGGGCGACCGGCCGGAGATCGAGCACCCGCTCGAACCGGGCGAGCTCGTCACCGCCGTGACGCTCCCGCGACCGCCGGGCGGGACGCACCACTATCACAAGGTCCGCGACCGGGTCTCCTACGCCTTCGCGATCGTGTCAGTCGCAGTCGTCCTGCACAAGGACGGGACGGGGCGGGTCGCATTCGGCGGCGTCGCACCGCGACCGTGGCGGGTGGAGGATGCGGAGGCGCTCCTGCCGGGTGGACCGGCAGCCGTCGTCACGGCGGCCTTCCAGGGCGCGACGCCCACGGCCGGGAACGCCTTCAAGATCCCGCTCGCCGAGCGCGCGCTCGCGCTGGTGCTGAGCGAAGGGAGGGTGTGACATGCGGTTCGACACGCCTGCCGGGCAGAACCCCATCGACGGTCAGACCATCGTCGGGCAGCCCCATCGGCGCGTCGACGGCGCCCTGAAGGTCACCGGGACAGCGCCTTACGCCTACGAGCGGCACGATGCGGCGACCGATCCTGCCTATGGCTGGATCGTCGGCGCCACGATCGCCCGCGGTCGGGTGACGCGGATCGACGCCGCGGTCGCACGAAGGGCTTCGGGCGTCCTCGCGATCCTGACGACGCTCGAGTACGACGCCGCCCCGCCAGGGTTCCGGACGACCCTCCGCCTGTTCGGCGGCGCCGAGGTGCGCCACTATCATCAAGCCGTCGCGCTCGTCGTGGCAGAGACCTTCGAGGAGGCTCGCGCGGCCGCCCTCCTCGTCCGCGTGGACTACGAAGCCGAGCCGGCGCGCTGCGATTTGGCGGCGGAGGCTGGCAAGGCCGAGCCGATCGCGGATCGCGACAATCCGGACTACCCCGCGGTCGATCGGATCGGGGCGTTCGAGGCGGCGTTAGCCGACGCTCCCGTGACCCTGGACGAGATCTACACCACCCCCGACCAGACTCATGCGATGATGGAGCCGCACGCCACCACGGCCGCGTGGCGCGACGGCAAGCTGACGATCTGGACCTCGGCGCAGGTCGTCTCCTGGCACCGCAACAGCCTCGCGCAGGCGCTTGGCATCGCGAAGGAGGATCTGCGGCTGGACGCGCCGTTCATCGGCGGCGGGTTCGGATCGAAGCTCATCATGCGCAGCGACGCGCTCCTCTCGGCCCTCGGCGCCAGGGCCGTGGGACGCCCGTGCAAGGTCGCGCTGCAGCGTCCGCTGATCGCGAATAACGGCACGCGCCGCGCCGGCACGATCCAGCGCATCCGTCTCGGTGCGACTCATGACGGGCGGCTCACAGCGATCGGCCACCACAGCCTCAACGGAAATCTGTCCGGCGCCTACGCGGAGGCGGCGATCGCACCGACGCGGCTCATCTACGCGGCCCCGAACCGCGAGCTGTCCATGAGGCTCGTGACCCTCGATCTCGCCGAGGGCAACGACATGCGGGCTCCGGGTGAGGCCCCCGGCCTGATGACGCTCGAGATCGCGATGGACGAGATGGCCGAGAAGCTAGGCATCGATCCCGTCGCCTTCCGGATTCGGAACGACACGCAGGTCGATCCGCGCAAGCCGCACCGGCGGTTCTCGGAGCGGCACCTGATCGAGTGCCTCCAACTCGGCGCGGACCGCTTCGGCTGGGCGCGCCGCAACCCGGTGCCCGGCGCTGTGGGCGATGGGTGCTGGCTCGTCGGCATGGGCATGGCGGCGGGCTTTCGCCAGAACCTTCTGATGCCGTCCGGGGCCCGCGTCCGGCTCGAGCAGGATGGCCGGCTGTCGGTCGAGACCGACATGACCGATATCGGGACCGGCAGCTACACCATCCTCGCCCAGACGGCTGCCGAGATGATGGGTGTGCCGATCGAGGCCGTGACGGTGCGGCTCGGCGACTCGGACTACCCAGAAGCCGCCGGGTCCGGCGGGCAGTTCGGCGCGAACAACGCCACGTCCGGGCTCTACGCCGCTTGCGTGGCGCTGCGGGCGAGCGTCGCCGCGCGGCTCGGCTTCAACGCCGAGGACGTGGCGTTCGCGGACGGGAGGGTCACGGCGGGCAGTCGGAGCGTACCTCTCCGCGACGCCGTTGAGACCGGACCACTGACCGCCGAGGACCGGATCACCTACGGCGACCTCGACAAGGAGTTCGTCCAGGCCACCTTCGGGGCGCAGTTCGCCGAAGTCGCCGTGAACCGGTTCACCGGGGAGATGCGCGTCCGCCGCATGCTCGCGGTCATCGATGCCGGCCGGGTGCTCAATCCGCTCACGGCGCGAAGCCAGGTGATCGGCGCCATGACGATGGGGGTAGGGTCGGCGCTCATGGAGGCGCTCGTCGTCGACACGCGCCACGGCTTCTTCATCAACCACGACCTCGGCGGCTACGAGGTGCCGGTCCATGCCGACATCCCGCACCTCGACGTCGTCTTCCTCGACCATCCGGACCCGGTCTCGTCCCCGATGAAGGCCAAGGGCATCGGCGAGATCGGCTTGTGCGGGGCGGCCGCGGCGGTGGCGAACGCCGTCTACAACGCCACCGGCATCCGCGTCCGCGACTATCCCATCACCCTTGACAAGCTGCTCGACCGGCTGCCGCGCGCGGCCTGATTCTTCACCTGCGGAGAGAGAGATGGCCTATCATCCCGTTCCCGTGACGCATGTCGGCCTGACCGTCACCGACATCCGGGCAGCGACCGAGTGGTACACCAAGGCCTTCAGCTGCCGGCACATCATCGGGCCCCTGCACGTCAGGCACGACGGCTCGCATATCGGCGAGGTGTTCAAGGGGATCTTCGGTGATCGGTTCGAGGAGGGATACGTGTCCCACCTCGCCACCGCGAACGGGGTGGGGATCGAACTCTTCGAGTTCGTCACACCGAAGTCGGAAGCCGTCGACGACAACTTCCGCTACTGGAAGACCGGCGTCTTCCACTTCTGCTTGGTCGACCCCGACGTCGAGGGCCTCGCGCGGCGGATCGCTGAGATGGGCGGCAAGCAGCGCTCGAAGGTCTGGACACTGTTCGAGGGAGAGCCGTTCAAGGCGGTCTACTGCGAGGATCCCTGGGGCAACCTGATCGAGATCTACTCGCACTCGACGGAGCTCATGTACGCCAACCGGAGCGCGACGGCCGCCCGGGCGGAGTGAGAGGCGAGACTTGCAAACGCAGCGGTCGGATTCCCAATGCCGGGCAACGCGCGCGTCTGCAACCTGTGAGGCAAGGAGAGATCCCGCACATGCCGACGACCGCAGATCGTGATCTGTTTTCTCCAACGAAGATCGGTGCCATCGACGTCGCCAACCGCGTCGCCATGGCACCGCTCACGCGCTCGCGTGCCGGCATGGACGGCGTCCATTCGGATCTCGCCGTCGCGTACTATCGGCAGCGCGCATCGGCCGGCCTCATCATAACCGAGGCGACCAACATCTCACGGCAGGGCCGGGGCTATGCCTTCACGCCGGGCATCCACACGGAGGTGCAGGCCGAGGCATGGTCGCGTGTGACCTCGGCCGTGCACGAGGCAGGCGGCCGGATCGTCTGCCAGCTCTGGCATGTCGGGCGCATGTCGCATGTCAGCCTCCAGGAGAATGGCGAGGCGCCCGTGTCGGCCTCGGCCATCCAGGCCGGTGAGCTCGTCTTCCTCGAGAGCCGCACGCAGGCACCTCCATCCATGCCGCGCGCGCTCCGAACTGACGAGATTCCCGATCTGATCGGCGACTATCGGCGCGCCGCGTTCCTCGCCATGCAGGCGGGCTTCGACGGGATCGAGGTGCATTCCGCGAACTGCTACCTGCTCGATCAATTCATCCGCGACAGCACGAACCGGAGGGCAGATCGCTACGGCGGCTCGGTCGAGAACCGCACGCGGCTTGCCGTTGAGGTCGTAGAGGCGGTCGCGGAGGTGTGGGGTGCCGACCGCGTCGGCCTGAGGCTCTCGCCGATGACGCGGGCTGTCGGTGATACCCCGCTCGACAGCGACCCGCAGGCAACCTACGGCTATCTCGCTCGGAGGCTTGGGGAGCTGGGACTGGCCTATCTCCACTGCGTCGAGGGGCAGACGCGCGGGCCGAACGGGTCGTCCGCGTTCGACTACAAGGCGCTGCACGCCGCTTTCGGTGGGGCCTACATCGCCAATAACGGCTACGACCGGCAGCTCGCCATCGAGGCAATCGCCTCCGGCTACGCCGACATGATCGCGTTCGGTCGCTCCTTCATCGGGAATCCCGATTTGGTCGAGCGGCTGCGCCGCAACGCCCCTCTCGCGGAGGCCGATCAGGCGACGTTCTATGGCGGGGGAGCCGAGGGTTATACCGATTATCCGACCTTGGACGTTTCAGGGAACGCATAACGGGAGGGAGCCTGTTGTGCACCGATCCGCACTTTCGCGGCACATCGGCTCATGGGCGGCGGCGTCAGGCCAGGGAGACCGGCCGGCCCACAACGCTGCCAAGTCCCCCCCGACCAGCACGGCGCGCTCGCGCAGCCCTGAGATCGGGCGTGTCGAGCCCTTCGTTGAAGTCGCCGAGGATGGCGGCGAGGGCTGCCGGGCCACCATACCGGTCATCCAGCGCAGCGAGGCTCCTCGCGGCCCGTAGGCGCCACATCGCCGCTCCCTGGCTGCCGGCCAGATCGATCGCTTGCAGGAAGTGCCGCGCCGCGTCCGGCTCGCCGGCGATGCCGGTGGAGGCGAGGAGGATCTCGCCCTTGATGCGCAGCAGTTCCGGCTGGCACCAGAGTTCGCCGCCGTGCTCGGAGGCGGCGAGCGCGTCGTCGATGCGAGCGAGCGCGTCGGGAAGGCGGCCATGCGCCGCGAGGCCGGACGCCAGCGAGCCGAGATAGGCCGGACGCCGCATCCGGAAGCCGATCTCCCCCATCTCGACGAGGGCATCCTCGAGGCGGTGCAGCCCGCCCGCATCGCCCCGGCGGAGGCTCACGATCGCTTCGAGGCAATCGGCGATGACCTGCCAGATGCGCATGGCGTGACGCGCGACGTGGTCCCCGAGGCGGGCGAGGCCGCGCTCGGCTTCGTCGAGATCGCCGCCATGGAGCGCAATCGGGATCACCGTGTGCGCCAAGGCATTCGTAAGGGCGAAGGCCTGGCCGTTGGCTTCGGCCTCGACGAGCGCGCGCCGCGCCGCCGCGACGGCGTGATCCGGCCGTCCCTGGAGCCACAGGACGTTCGCGAGGGTGCCGCGTGCCGCGATCAAGCCGTGATCCTCCAGCCGCCGGCCGGGACTGTCACGGCGGGCCGCACGGGCCAGCAGGCGCTCCGCTGCCTCGCGAGCCTCGTCGAGACGGCCGAGATAGCGGAGCGCGGTGGCGGCGGGCCTGTCGACGGCCGCGCCGGCCGCGCGATCGCCGCTGGCGGCCGCCAGCGTCCTGATGCGCTCCGTCAGGGCGAACGAGGCGCCGTGGTCCCCAACCCAGGTCTGGAAGTCGCACAAGCCCCAGAGCGCCCGCAACTGGCCATCGCGGTCGGACAGCCGTTCGGCGCGGGCGAGCGCCCCGCTCCACAACTCCGCAATCCGCGCCGTCGGACCCTCGACCTGCAGCAGGGCCGCAGCGAGCGACGCCCGCAGCGTGATCTCGTACCGGTCTTCCGGACCGTCGGCGGGGGCGGCCGACGCGAGCGCCCACTCGCTCGCCTCGATCCGTTCCTGGAGCAGCGCGAGCGTGTCCCACACCACGAGCGCCTCGGCTGCCAGCGTTCGACCGAGGACGGGATCGCGCCGGTCGGTTAGGCACCAGTCGAGTGCGGCGCGGACGTTTTGGACGAGCGCGACCAACTCCTCGCGCGGGTCGGATGCCGCCTTCGCGCTCCTGCGCGCCGAGACGTCGCGACATTGCGCGGCACAAAACTCCGCGTGCCGCCGACGGACCGCATCATCCTCGCCACTCTCGGCGAGGCGCTGCAACCCGTAGGCCCGCGTCGTGTCGAGAAGCTGGTACCGGGCCGACCACCCAGGAATAGCGACAATCAGCGACTTGGCGACGAGATCGGCCAATTGGCCGATGCACGCACGCTCGGCCTCCCCAGCAGAACGGCCGACCGCGAGCGCGGCGTCGAGCGGGAAGACGCCGTGAAAGACGGACAGCCGTCGAAACAGGGTCTGCTCTCCCTGCGACAGCAGCCCGTAGCTCCAGTCCAACGTCGCGGTCAGGCCACGCTGCCGGGGATGACCTGCCCGTCGGCCGTCGTCCAGAAGGTCCAGGCATTCGTTCAGCAGGCGAAGAAGGCCGCGAAGTCCAAACGCCCCGACCCGCGTCGCGGCAAGTTCCAGCGCCAGCGGCAACCCGTCGAGGCGGCGACAGATCTCGACGACGGTCCACGCGTCGTCGTCCTGGAGGCCGAAGCCTGGAGCGGCGGCCGAGGCGCGCGCGACGAACAGCGCCACGGCCGGGAAGGTCAGAACATCCTTCGCGTCGAGCGTCCCGAACGCCGTCGGAGCCGGCAGGGGTTGGAGGCGATGCACGGTCTCGTGCGCCATCCGGAGCGGCTCCCGGCTCGTGGCCAATACGCGAGTTCCGGGCGCGGCGGCCGCGAGCATGGTGGCCAGCCGGGCCGCCTGATCGAGGGCGTTCTCACAACAATCCAAAACGAGCAGGCACTGCCGATCCGCCAGGGCATTCGCGAGTGCAGCCTGAGGATCGTCCGCATGGATTGCGATGCGCATCTCCTGAGCGAACGCGCTCGCGAGATAGCGGTCGCTGTCGATGATGCACAGGTCGACCATCCAGACCCCGTCCGGGAACTGCTCGACGAGGGCGTGTCCCACTGCCACGGCCAAGCTGGTTTTGCCGACGCCGCCGGGACCCGTGATCGTGACCAGCGGTCGCTGCAGCACCTTCGTGGTGGTCGCCGCTAGATCCTCGGATCGGCCGAGCAGGTCCGTCGGTCTCGGAAGGTTATGGCGCCGCGCTGCTGCCGAAATCGGCCAAGACATGACGTCGACGGGCGCGACGAAGCGGTACCCTTGTCCGCTCACCGTCGCGATGAAGCGCTTCTCCGGTTCCGCTCCTTCGAGTGCGCGCCGGATCGCCGCGATGTTGACCTTCAAATTGGACTCATCAACCGTCGTTCGCGGCCATGCGCGCTTGTGGAGATCCGCCTTGCTTACGACCTGACCTGCGCGTTCGACGAGCGCGGTCAGAATTTCCAAAGGTCGTCCCCCGAGCCTTACGACTTTTTCGGCTCGCCAAAGCCGCTGCTCGGACGGGCTCAATACGAAATCGTCGAAGATGTAGCGAACGGCTCTGCCTTCCCGCGTATCCATGCAGCTGTCGCTATCGCACTCCTGTTCGATCCCGGAGAGATGGCCTTGCTACGCTGTCGGTTGCAGCACCGCTAGCATGTCGTGGAGGCCTCAGCCATTCGTCCGGTCTGCTCATGCGGAAGCGTCGGGGTGGATGCCTCCGGCAATGGTCTTGCAAAATCTTCACTCCGGCTGATCGATGCCGGCAGGTGGCATCCACATCGACGTATCAGGAAAGAGCTTTCGGCGATCAGGGTGACTGGCTTGGATCGCCAGGAGCCCGTCCGATTTCCCGGCGAATGAGTTCAGAAGCGGCCGTTCCGCTCACGGCCGTACTTCGCCATGCCGGACGGCCAACCCGTGCAAACCAGCCGCGCGGCTTCGCGCTCGTCACGGCCATTCGGCGATCAGCGCCGGTATCCCAGAAGCAGACATCGTCTCGCGGTGGACGATGGTCTTCAGATGTACGCGAAGCATCGTTGAAGGTGTCGAGCAGAGGCGTGTGGCTGGGAGGATGCGCGTCGATCCGCTCGGAGAGCAGCGTCAGGCCAGCGGCCACGGCTCGGTGCTCGGTTCCGATCCAGCTGACAGCGGCCGGGATCTGCGGGAAGTCGGTTCGATGGCGGGAGAGGTCACGCCTTGGGCTTCAAGAGCCTTGGCGCCCTCAGGTCGCAGACGTCGACCTGTCCGAGCGCCGGATGGCTGCTGCCGACGGTCGCTCACGCCCTCCCTTGAGGCCTCCCCCGCTTTGAGGATACTGGATACATAATCTCGTTCGGGAGAGGGGTCAGATGGCACGACTGAACGTCAACGGCGTCGTGCGTGAGGTCGATGCCGAGCCTGACACCCCGCTCCTCTGGGTCATCCGCGAGCAGATCGGTTTGACCGGTACCAAGTACGGCTGCGGCATCGCCCAATGCGGTGCCTGCACCGTGCATATCGACGGGGCGGCCGTCCGCTCCTGCTCCGTGCCGCTCTCGGCGATCGAGGCGGGGCAGAAGATCGTCACGATCGAGGGGCTAGCCCCGGATGCCCGCCATCCGGTCCAGCAAGCCTGGGCCGAGCTCGACGTGCCGCAATGCGGCTTCTGCCAGCCCGGGATGATCATGGCCTCGGCGGCGCTGCTGGCGCAGAACGCGCGTCCGAGCGAGGAGCAGATCCGCCAGGAGATCACCAACATCTGCCGCTGCGGCACCTACAACCGTGTGCTCGCCGGCATCAAGATCGCCGCCGAGCGCGGCCAGTCCGGCTGACGGGGGACGAGCAGATGAGCCTCGAATCCAAGGCCTCCCCGAAGGCTGCCCGCCCCAGCCGCCGCACGCTGCTCGCCGGCGCCGGTCTCTTCACCCTCGGCTTCCACATCCCGTTCCCCGCACGGGCTGCAACCCTCGACGCGGCGCCCACCGCGCCGGAGGTCAATGCCTGGGTCGTGGTGAAGCCGGACGAGACCGTTGTCATTCGAATCGCCCGTTCGGAGATGGGCCAGGGCACGCTCACCGGCCTCGCGCAACTCGTCGCCGAGGAGCTCGACTGCGACTGGGCCAGGGTCACCACCGAGTATCCGAGCCCGGGCCAGAACCTCGCCCGCAAGCGCGTCTGGGGTGATTACTCGACCGGCGGCAGCCGCGGCGTGCGCGATTCTCACGAGTACGTGCGAAGAGGTGGCGCCGCCGCCCGCACGATGCTCGTTGCCGCCGCCGCGAAGGGCTGGGGCGTACCCGCCGCCGAGTGCCGCGTCGAGCGGGGCGTGATCACCCACGGCCCCTCCGGCCGCAGCATCACTTACGGCGCCGTCGCCTCGGAGGCGGCCAGGATCGAGCCGCCGAAGGACGTGGTGCTCAAGGATCCGAAGGACTGGACCATCGCCGGCAAGCCGCTGAAGCGGCTCGACACCCTGCCCAAGCTCGACGGCAGCCAGGTCTACGGGATCGATCTCAAGCTGCCCGGCCTGCTCAACGCCGCGATCCGCGATTGTCCGGTGACCGGCGGCACCGTGAGGAGCTTCGACGCCGCCGCTGTGTCGGGCATGCCCGGTGTCCGAAGAGTGCTCCAGGTCGGCGACAGCGCGGTCGCGGTGGTGGCCGACACGTTCTGGCGCGCCAAGACCGCCCTCGACGCCCTCCCGGTCGTCTGGGACGATGGCCCGAACGCGACGGTTTCCAGCGAGACCATCGCGGCGACCCTGCGCGAGGGACTCGACGCCGAGCAGGCCTTCGTCGGCAACAAGGCCGGCGACGTGGCCGGCGCCCTCAAGGGCGCCGCCAAGGTGGTGGAGGCCGTCTACGGCGTACCGTTCCAGAATCACGCCACGATGGAGCCGATGAATGCCACCGCGCTCTGGACGCCGGAGCGCTGCGAGGTCTGGACGCCGACGCAGAACGGCGAGGCGGCTCTGGCCGCGACCGCCGACGCCGCCGGGCTGCCGGCCACGTCGTGCGAGGTCTACAAGATCCATCTCGGCGGCGGCTTCGGCCGGCGCGGCGCCACGCACGACTGGGTGCGTCAGGCGGTGCTCATCGCGCGGGAGATGCCGGGCACGCCGGTCAAGCTGATCTGGACCCGCGAGGAGGACATGACGCATGGCCGGTACCACCCGGTCACGCAGTGCCGGATGCGCGCCGCCCTCGACGGGGACGGCAACCTGACCGGCCTGCACATGCGCATCTCCGGCCAGTCGATCCTGGCCTCGGTCGCCCCCCAGCGCATGGTCGAGGGCCGCGACCCGGTCACCTTCCAGGGTCTCAACCCCGGAGGTCCGGAGGCCGCGATCGGCTACACGATCCCTAACATCCTGGTCGATCACGCGATGCGCAACCCGCACATCCTGCCGGGCTTCTGGCGGGGCGTGAACCTGAACCCGAACGCCATCTATCTCGAATGCTTTATGGACGAGCTGGCCCACGCCGCCGGTCAGGATCCGCTCGCCTTCCGGCTGAAGCTGATGGACAACCACCCGAAGCACCGGGCCGTGCTGCAGGCGGTGGCCGAGCGGATCGGATGGGCCAGCAAGCCGCCCGAGGGGGTCTACCGCGGCATCTGCCAGACGATGGGGTTCGGGAGCTACGTCGCGGGCGCGGCTGAGGTCTCGGTCTCCGACCAGGGCGAGCTGAAGATCCACCGTATCGTGGCGGCGACCGACCCCGGCCACGCGGTCAACCCGCAGCAGATCGACGCGCAGGTGGCGGGCTCCTTCGTCTACGGTCTCTCGGCCGCGCTGTACGGCGCCTGCACGGTGAAGGACGGGCGCATCGAGCAGACGAACTTCGACAGCTATCCCGTGATGCGGATGGACGCGATGCCGGCGGTCGAGGCCATCCTGATGCCGTCCGGCGGTTTCTGGGGCGGCGTCGGCGAGCCGACGATCGCGGTCGCCGCGCCGGCCGTGCTCAACGCGATCTTCGCTGCGACCGGCAAGCGCGTCCGCCAGCTTCCGCTGAAGGACACGGATCTCCGCCGGGCATGAGGGCGATGACGCCGGCGCTCGCGCTGCTCGCCGCCCTCGCCGGCGGAACGGGCGCGGGCGCCGCCGAGATGCGGCCGCCGCCCGGCGCCTCGTCCTGCACCGGATGCCACGCCGAGGGCTCCGCGATGGGCGTGCTCGCGGGGCGGCCGGAAGCCGAGATCGTCGGCGCCCTCGAGGCATTCCGGACCGGCGCGCGCCCGGCGACGCTCATGAACCGCATCGCCAAGGGCTTCGGCGCGCAGGAGAGCCAGGCCATCGCCGCCTGGTTCGCGGCGCAGGGATCGCGGTGATGCGCGCTCCTTCTCCGACCCGCCGCGCCCTGATCGGCGGAGCCGCGGCCGCCGCGCTGGCGCGCCCGGCCCTCGGTGGCACAGCGCCGCGCGTCGTGGTCGTGGGCGCCGGGTTCGGGGGTGCCACGGCGGCGCGCTGCCTCGCCGCGGGCGGCGTCGACGTGACCCTGGTCGAGGCGGCCGAGCGCTATGTCGCCTGCACGGGCAGCAACGCGGTCGTCGTTGGCCTGCGCGGGATCGAGGCCCAGACCTTCGGCTACGAGGCCCTCGGCCGGGCTCGGCTCCGCTTCGTGCGCGGAACGGCGGATGCGGTCGACCCTGTGGCGCGCCGGGTGACGCTCGGCGACGGCACAGTCCTGCCCTACGACCGCCTGGTCCTCTCGCCGGGCATCGCGCTGCGCTTCGACGCCGTGCCGGGCTACGACGCGAAGGCCGCCGAGGCGATGCCCCATGCCTGGAAGGCCGGGGCGCAGACGGTGCTCCTCGCCCGCCAGCTCGAGGCCATGCCGGAGGGCGGCACGGTGGTCCTCTCGGCACCCGCCAACCCGTATCGCTGCCCGCCCGGCCCCTACGAGCGCGCGAGCCTGATCGCGCATTTCCTGAAGACCCGGAAGCCGAAGGCGAAGCTCGTCCTGCTCGACGCCAAGGACACGTTCTCGAAGCAGAAACTGTTCGAGGCGGCCTGGGCGAAGCTGTACCCGGACGTGCTCGAATACGTGCCGCTCGCCTCGGGCGGTGCGGTCACGGAGGTCGACGCCGCCGCGATGGTCGTTCGCACGGACTTCGCCGAGTACAAGGCCGATGTGGCGTGCATCATCCCGCCCCAGCGCGCCGGCCCCATCGCGGCGCAGGCCGGCTGCGCCGAACGCAGCGGCTGGTGCCCGATCGATCCGGTGACCTTCGAATCGCGCCTCGTGCCGGGCATCCATGTCATCGGCGACGCGGCGATCGCAGGGGCGATGCCGAAATCCGCCTTCTCGGCGAACGCGCAGGCCAAAGTGTGCGCGCAGGCGGTGATCGACCTGATGGCCGGACGGGAGCCCGAGAACCCGAGGCTCATCAACACCTGCTGGAGCCTCGTCGCACCGGGCAACGGCATCTCGATCGCGGGCGTCTTCCGCCCGACCGACGGCCTCCTGGCGGACGTTCCGGGAGCCGGCGGCGTCAGCCCCCTCGACGCGCCCGACGCGGTGCGCGCGCAGGAGGCGGCCTACGGCGAGAGCTGGTACCGGACGATCACCCGGGACGTGTTCGGATGAGGGAAGGCCGCGTGGCCGCCATGCTCGTGCTGGCAGTCGCCGCCCCGCCGGCGCAGGCCGGGGAGGGCCTGGTCCCCACCGCGATCGTCGGCGACGCCATCCCCGAGAGCCTGACCGGCGCACCGGGCGATGCCGCGCGCGGCCGGGCCATCGTCGTGGACCGGACCCGCGGGCTCTGCCTTCTCTGCCATACCGGGCCCTTCCCGGAGGAGCGGTTCCAGGGCAACCTCGCCCCGGATCTCGCGGGCATCGGCGGGCGGCTGGGCTCGGGTCAGCTGCGCCTGCGGCTGGTGGACGGACGGGTCTTGAACCCGGAGACGATCATGCCACCGTACTATAGCCTGACCGGGCTCACCCGCGTGGGGCGGCCGTGGCAGGGGCGGCCGATCCTGAGCGCGGCCGAGATCGAGGATGTCGTCGCCTTCCTGGCGACGCTGCGCGAGGCGGGTCCCGAGGAAGGTCGATGAGCAGGCACTGGAGACGGAGCGCGCGTTCGATGGACCGGCGCGGCGTGCTCGCCGGGGCTGTCGGCACCGCGCTCGCCGTCGCGCTGCGCCCCGCCGCCGCGGCGACGCTCCCGCGCACGGAAACGACGGAATCCGCCATCCGACGCTTCGCGGGTGACAACCCGATCCGACCGGGCCGGGTGACCCTCGACCTGCCGCCGCTCGTGGAGAACGGCAACACGGTGCCGCTCACCGTCGCCGTCGAGAGCGCGATGACGCCCGAGGAGCACGTGCGCCGGATCGGGGTGTTCAACGAGAGGAACCCGCAGCCGAACGTCGTGACGGTCCACCTGCGGCCGGGCGCCGGCCGCGCGCAGGTCTCGACACGCATCCGGCTCGCCGACACGCAGCGCATCACCGCCATCGCCGAGATGAGCGACGGGACCTACTGGTCGGCGAGCGCCGATGCCATCGTGACCCTCGCCGCCTGCCTGGAGGGCTGACCCCGATGGCCCGCACGCTGATCAACCTGCCGAAGACCGCCGAGCCCGGCGACACGATCACGATCAGGACCCTGATCTCGCACCCGATGGAGACGGGCTTCCGCCCCGGTGCCGACGGCCGGATCCTGCCGCGCAACATCGTGACGGACTTCGTCTGCCGCTTCGAGGACGAGGAGATCTTCCGGGCCGAGCTGTTTCCCGCTTCGGCGGCCAACCCCTACCTGACCTTCACCTGGGTCGCGACGCGCAGCGGCCGCTTCAGCTTCACGTGGCGCGGCGATGGCGGCTTCGATCAGACCGAATCCGCGGCGATCACCGTGGCCTGAGTCTCCGCCGTGCCGCGCCGCTCGGGCTCCCCGCTGCAGACGGCGCTCGTGGCGCTGCTCCTCTCCAGCCCTCTCGCGCGGTCGGAGCCGGTCCCGCCGGCCGAGCGACGCTCGGGCTTCGACCAGATGAGCCCCGAGATCCAGGCGATGCAGCGGGACGACGGGGCCAATCCCGGCATGCTCGCGGTCGCGGACGGGGAGGACCTCTGGGCGAAGGCGCCCATCTCCGGGGGACTCGCCTGCGCCGGCTGCCACGGCGAGGCCTCGTCCACGATGCGGGGCGTCGCGGCACGCTATCCCGCTTGGGACGCGCGGACGGGCAGGCCCATCGACCTCCAGTCTCGCGTCAACGCGTGCCGCCGCGAGCATCAGGGCTCCGAGGCCCTCGCCTACGAGAGCCCCGACCTGCTGGCGCTCACGGCCTTCGTCGCCGCGCAGTCCCGCGGGCTGCCGATCGCTCCGCCGGACGATCCCCGGCTCGAGCCCGCGCGGGCGGCGGGTCGCGCGCTGTTCGAGACGCGCCAGGGCCAGCTCGGCCTGTCCTGCGCCATCTGCCACGACGACCATCGGGGTCACCGCCTCGGCGCAGCGATGATCCCGCAGGGACACCCGACCGGCTACCCGCTCTACCGCCTCGAATGGCAAGGTCTCGGCTCGCTGCAACGGCGCCTGCGCAACTGCCTCACCGGCATGCGCGCCGAGCCCTTCGGGTACGGCGCGCCGGACTATGTTGCGCTCGAACTCTACCTCGCGACGCGCGCCGCGCCGCTGCCGCTGGAGACGCCGGCCGTGCGCCCCTGATCGAGCGCGGACTGGCCACCGCTCGACGCCGCGCGCACCTCGTCGACCGCCGCGGTGACCCGCCGGACGGCCGAAGCGCGAACGCCTCAGCCACCAGTCGATCCACGACTGTGGCTCCAGCGGTCGAGCCAGCGCCGCGCTTCCACGGATTCGGCCCCGCGCCTACATACCCGGTATGCCGATCCTCCTGGCGCTCGGCGCCGCCCTGCTGTTCGGTCTCGTGTTCGGCCCCCAGTGGTGGGTGCGCCGGGTGATGCGGCAACACGCCACCGAGAGGCCGGACCTGCCCGGGACCGGCGGCGAGCTTGCCCGCCATCTGCTCGACCTGGCACGGCTCGAGCACGTTCCCGTCGAGATCGCGCAGGCCGACCACTACGATCCGGTCGCGAACGTCGTGCGCCTGTCGCCGGAGAACCATGAGGGCCGCTCCATCACGGCGGTCGCGGTGGCGGCACATGAGGTCTCCCACGCGCTCCAGCACGCGGCGGGGGACCGGCTGCTCGCGGCGCGGGTGACCTTCGCGCCGGTCGTGCAGGGCTTCGAGCTTGCCGCAGGCTTGGTGATGATGACCGCGCCCATCATGATCGCCGTCATCAAATCCCCCGCCCTGCTCACCCTGCAGGTCGGGTTCGGCATCGCGCTCCTCAGCGTTCGCCTCGTGTTTCACCTCTTGACGCTGCCCGTCGAGCTCGATGCGAGCTACCGGCGGGCTCTGCCCATCCTGGAAACGGGCCGCTTCCTCGACGCTGACGACATCCGTGGCGCCCGCACCGTACTGCGCGCCGCAGCCCTCACCTACGTGGCCTCGTCCCTCGTGTCGCTCGTGAACATCGCCCGCTTCCGGCGATTCCTCCGGTTCTGAGACCTACCAAACGCGCGTCCGTTCCTGCTCTGCTCGGCCGCGAGCGGGTTGCCTTCGATCAGCCAGCCTCTGTCACCACCGAACGACCGCTCGAACGTCTCGGAGGGGTGGCTTTGGGAAGGTCTGGTCGCGGCCGAAGCTGCCGTGAAGCCGAACAAGCGTCGGAACCGCGCGTGGAACAGAGCTGCCGCGTCACGGCGCGCCCCGCGGAACGGAGACACTCGGCCCCGATCCGCGGCGTTCTCGAGCGCCTCACCTCACGCGGCGGCCGCGGCGAGCGTGCTCCGAAGCAGTTCATCGAGTTCGCCAGCGACGCGGTCGACCTGCGGATTCTCGAACTGGCCGAAGGTGCTGACCGGGCGGTCGTACTCGAAGGCGACGCCACCCTCGGAATCCTCACGCAGAAGCACCCGGATCGGCGCGTACAAGGCGGCAGAAACGGCGTGCCGGGTCATCGACGCGGCCGTCAGCGGGTTGCCGATGTCGTACTGGACGGCCTTGCGGCTCAACCCGGCGGTGCGCAGCACGTCGCCATGGTCTCGGGAGCCGAAGATCGAGAGCGGCGCCTGCCGTTCGAGGAGGTCGCGCGCCTCGTCCACTCGTCCAGCCTTCAGGAGCGTGGCGTAATCGAGGTCGATGACGGGCACCGAAGCCTCCAAGGCGGATCGGACCGCCTCGAAAGACTTGGCCGAGGAAAGGGTGACGTGCTCGACCGCGATTTCGGTCGACGCGAAGTGGTCGGACATGATCTGATCTCCTGACTTCATGCAGCGGGCGGCTCGCCGGGCGGGCCTCGACTGCCCGTCCTCGGCCTGTCCGAGTGCTCGCTCAGTTCATGGCCTCAAGCGACCCGAGCTTGACCGTGTTCGTGTTGGCCTCGACCGCAGCAGGCGCGTCGGGCAGCCACCGGACGACGCCCGCGGTCGCGAAGCCCCCCTGCTTGAGGACCTGCGCGGCATGCGTCGCGACGTCTCGGCTCCGATAGGCGACGGTGATGGTGGCGGGCGCCTTGAAGGGCTCGACGGAGGCGATGGCCGGCCGAGCCTCCTGCCAGCGCGTGAGGGCCGGTACGAGGAGACCACCCTGCGCACGGACGTCGGCGGCGCTCAGCGCGAGACCCGGCGTATGGTGGGCCGCGCCGATGACGGCGGGGACGGAGAAGGCGCCGTGCGCGGCGGTGTCGAGGGTCACCTCCGACGCGGCGGCCGGCAGGAGGGACGCCACGGTCATCGTCAGGGCGGCGGTGAGGGTGATGGTACGATGGGTCATCTCTCGATCCTCTCGGTGTGACGGGGTGGCCCGTCTCTCGATGAGGAGGAGATGCTGCCGGGAGGCGCATTCATCAAACAGATGCGGTTGATACCCAGTATCTACGCCGTAAATGATGGTTCAGTTTTCGACGGCCGCGACGGCGCGGCCGATGCGGCTCGGAAGCCCGATGGTCTCGCTCGGACGGATGCCGGATTGTCCGGGCGCCGAGACCCTGGTCGCGAGCCACCGGCGGACCTGACCATGACGATCAAGCACCGTGACCTCGCGGGCATCGACCTGAACTTGGTCGTGGCGCTGGACGCACTCCTCACCGAGAGCAGCGTCACGCGCGCTGCCGCGAAGGTCGGCATCACGCAATCCGCCATGAGCAGCAGCCTTGCCCGCCTGCGCAGGCTCCTCGGCGACGAGCTCCTGACGCGCACGCCGGACGGCATGCGCCCGACACCGCGGTCGCTCGCCCTCGTCGAGCCGGTCCGCGCCGCCCTGCGCCAATTCCAGGGCATCGTCCTCCGGGAGGACGACTTTGTCCCCTCGCAGGTCGAGCGGTCCTTCACGCTCGCCATCCCCGGCAGCGTCGAGGTACGTCTCATCCCGCGCCTGCTCGCGTTCCTCGCCTGCGAGGCGCCCGGCATCCGCCTGCACCTGGTCGGCCTCGATTACGGGAGCGTGCTGGGGGACCTCGACGCCGACAGGATCGACATGGCCGTCGGCATGATCTCCGAGGGCCAGATCCACCACAAGGTCCGGCCGCTCTATCGCTTCGGCTTCCTGAGCCTATTCAATCCCCGGCTGCTCGGCGTGAGCGGTCCGCTCTCGCTCGACGACTTCGTCCGCTTCCCGCACATCCTGACGTACCTGACCGGCGTCGGCCCGGGGGTGGTGGACAAGGCGCTCGCGAAGGTGGGCCGGACGCGGAGGCTGGCGGCGACGACGCCGCGCTTCGCCACCGTGCCGTTTCACGTGCAGGCCGCGCCCTTGATCGCCACGATGGCCGACGAGCTGGCCACGACCTTCGCGACCCAACTCGGCCTGGCGACGAGCCCCGTGCCGGTGCCGACCGAGGAGATCGTCATCTCCATGCTGTGGCACGCCTCCTATGACCGCGATCCCGCCCATCGCTGGCTGCGGGAGGTCATGGTTCGCCTGGGACGGGAGGCCGGTAGCGCCCACGAAGACGCGGTATAACTCGTAGCCTCACGCCCCTCGGTCCCTGAGCCACCTTTCCGTTTGGGTGCCCCTGGAGGCAGCAAAGGCATCGACGACCCGGACCGGGTTGTCCTCGGCGATCCGATCTTCGAGATAAGGCGGGAACAGCGTCGTCTGATCGCGCTCGGCGCCGACAACGAACCGTTCCATGCCGCCCCCCGGGCGTGCCGGACAAAGCTACCACCATCGAGGTTTCGACACAGCCAGGGTCGCTACCGGAACGGCGGCATGGAGTGGTCTAGAGACGATCTGCTTCTACCACAGATTGGGCCATCCTGCTGGTTCGGCGTCAGGAACCGATCAACGCGTTGCTTCTCCCGCGCGGTAGAAGGCTCGGGGATTCTCCGAAGATGGTCCGGTCTGTGCTTGCCCGTGCTGGCCACCCGATCGTGCCGGTCCCTGTCGTCGCTGGACGCGGACAGACGACGGGATCGCCCCAGTGGAAGGGCGGCGCCCTTCTTGTTCCACCCCGGTTCCCCCATGCCCGAATGCCTCGTCTTCCGCGTGCCCGCGCAGCATCCCGCCGACGTCTCCGAGGTGATGGGCCTCGTCGCCTCCGGGGCGGTGGACGCGACCGAGATCGTCGCGATCTTCGGCAAGACCGAGGGCAACGGCTGCGTGAATGACTTCACCCGGCAGCTCGCGGTGATGGCCCTGGAGACGGCGCTCGCCACCGCCCTCGGCTGTACGGCGGCGGAGGTCGGAGCGCGGGTCGCCCTCGTCATGTCCGGCGGCACCGAAGGCGGGCTGTCGCCGCACTTCCTCGTCCTCGCCCGGCGTGAAGGCCCCGCGGTGCCGGAGGGCAAGGCGCTCGCCATCGGCACGGCCTTCACCCAGGAGTTCCGGGCGGAGGAGATCGGCCGGATGGCGCAGGTCGAGGCGACTGCGGCGGCGGTCGGCCGGGCCATGGCAGAGGCGGGGCTCACCGATCCCGCGGACGTGCATTTCGTGCAGGTGAAGTGCCCGCTCCTGACGAGCGCTCGGATCGCCGAGGCGGCCGCCCGGGGCCACGGCGTCGCCACACACGACACCTACGCCTCGATGGGCTTATCCCGCGGCGCCTCGGCGCTCGGCATCGCGCTCGCCCTCGGAGAGGTCGACCGCGAACATCTCGCGGATTCCGCCATCGGCACCCGACGCGATCTCTTCTCCGGCCGCGCCAGTTGCTCGGCGGGGATCGAGCTGATGCGCAACGAGATCATCGTGCTCGGCAACGCCCAGGGCTGGACCGGCCCGCTCGCCATCGCCCACCGGGTCATGGACGACGGCATCGACCTGTCCGCGATTCGGCGGGTGCTCACCGACCTCGGCTTCCTGGAGGCGGGGCAGTTGCCGCCTCCTGAGGCGGAGCGCGTGATCGCCCTGCTCGCCAAAGCCGAGCCCTCCCATGACGGCCTGATCCGGGGACGGCGCCACATCATGAACGACGACAGCGACATCAACGCCACCCGGCACGCCCGCGCCCTGGTCGGCGGCGTGGCCGCCGCGGCGATCGGCCGGACGGACCTCTTCGTCTCCGGCGGCGCTGAGCATCAGGGGCCGGATGGCGGCGGCCCGGTAGCGGTCATCGCCCGCGTGAGGGACTGAAGCGGGGGGCGGGGAAGCAGAAGTGCGTCCGCATTGCCGAGAGTCAGGGACAAGGCCGTTCGACCTGTCCCCTGCACCGGCCCTCTGCAACCGCCCGTTGGTGAAAATCAGGCTGCGAGAGTGGGCGCAAGGCCGCAACAGCGAAATCGGCCTGCGCATCAACGGGCGATGAGGAACAACCTAAGCCGCGGGTACACAGCAGGAGCCATTTCGCCCCGAATTCTTCCCAAGAGAAGCTAGGCAGGCCGCCAGATGCAGCCAAGCGCTTGATTTTGTTGGCGCGCCCTACGGGAATCGAACCCGTGTTTTCGCCGTGAAAGGGCGACGTCCTGGACCGCTAGACGAAGGGCGCTCTGGCTGGGCCGGGGTTCTATAGTCGGACCGGAGACGCCCGGCAACCGTCCAGGCGCGGCACAGGTGCCACAGGTCCCGAGTTTGCAGGTCCTGAGGTCACAGACCCCGAGTCTGTCGGTCCTGGGTTTGACCGCGCGCCGGGTTGGGGCGATGGAGAGCCATGCCCCAGCCCACCCCTCGCATGACCCTCGTCCTCGGCGGGGCGCGGTCCGGCAAGAGCGCCTACGCGGAGGGGCTGATCGAAGCCTGCCCCGGCCCGTGGCTCTATCTCGCCACCGCCCAGGCCTTCGACGACGAGATGGTCGACCGCATCGCCCAGCACCGCGCGCGGCGCGGCGGCGCCTGGCGCACCCGCGACGTGCCGCTCGCGCTGCCGGAGGCGGTCGCCGAGGCCGAGGGACCGGTCCTGGTCGACTGCCTCACGCTCTGGCTCACCAACCTGATCCTGGCGGAGGCCGATGTGGCGGAGGCGACGGCGCGGCTCCTCGCCGCCTGCGCCGACGTCCCGGGCCCGCTCGTGCTGGTCGGCAACGAGGTCGGGCTCGGGATCGTCCCCGACAACGCCCTCGCCCGGCGATTCCGCGACGCCGCCGGCCGCCTCCACCAGCAGCTCGCCGCGCGGGCCGATCGGGTCGTCCTGACCGTGGCCGGCCTGCCGCTGGTGGTGAAGCCGCAGGCCCCTCAGACACGAGCCCCCGAGACAGGAGCTTCCGCATGAGCGACGACGCCGCGCGCCATCGCGAGAAGATGGAGAAGCGCAAGGCCGTCCAGGACGCCGAGGTCGCGGGCAAAACCCTCGAGAAGGGCCTGCTCCTCGTCCATACCGGCCCCGGCAAGGGCAAGAGCACGGCGGCTCTGGGACTGATGCTGCGGGCGCTCGGCCGCGGCTGGCGAGTCGGCATGGTGCAGTTCATCAAGGGCGGCTGGGACACCGGCGAGCGCCACGCCGTGGCGGCCTTCGGCGAGAGGGTCGTGTGGCACACCCTCGGGGAGGGCTTCACCTGGGAGACCCAGGACAAGGCGCGCGACATCGCCGCCTGCCGCCACGCCTGGGCGGTCGCCGAGGGCCTGATGGCCGATCCCACGATCCGCCTGCTCGTCCTCGACGAGCTCAACATCGCGCTGCGCTACGACTATCTCGACCTCGACGCGGTGCTGGCCGCCCTGCGCGCGCGCCGGCCGGACCTGCACGTCGTCGTCACCGGCCGCAACGCCAAGCCCGCCCTGATCGAGGCCGCCGACCTCGTCACCGAGATGGGCAGCGTCAAGCACCACTTCGCCGCCGGCGTGAAGGCGCAGGAAGGGATCGAGTTCTGAGCCCGCCGCGCGCGACGGCGCCCAGGAAGGCCCTGATGATCCAGGGCACCGGCTCCGATGTCGGCAAGTCCCTGATCGTGGCGGGGCTGGCGCGCGCCTTCACGGAGCGGGGCCTGAAGGTCCGGCCGTTCAAGCCGCAGAACATGTCGAACAACGCCGCCGTCACCGCCGACGGCGGCGAGATCGGCCGGGCGCAGGCGCTCCAGGCCCGGGCCGCCCGGGTGGCACCCTCCGTGCACATGAACCCGGTCCTGCTGAAGCCGCAGAGCGAGGTCGGCTCCCAGGTGGTGGTGCAGGGCCGGATGGTCGCCACCGTGAAGGCGCGCGACTACCAGGCCTGGAAGCCCCGGCTGATGTCCGCCGTCCTCGACAGCTTCTCCCAGCTCGCGGACGAGGCCGACTTGGTTCTGGTCGAAGGCGCGGGCTCGGCGTCGGAAATAAACCTGCGCGCGGGCGACATCGCCAATATGGGCTTCGCCCGGGCCACCGACACGCCGGTGGTGCTGGTCGGCGACATCGACCGGGGCGGCGTGATCGCGAGCCTCGTCGGCACGAAGGCGGTGATCGACCCGGAGGACGCCGCGATGGTCGCCGGCTTCCTCGTCAACCGGTTCCGCGGCGATCCGAGCCTGTTCGCCGACGGGATGCGGCTGATCGCCGAGCGGACCGGCTGGCCGGCGCTCGGCCTCGTTCCGCACTTCCCCGACGCCGCGCGCCTGCCGGCCGAGGATGTGCTGGGCCTCGCCGGCTCGGACCCGCGCGGGCCCGGCTCCGTCACGGTGGCGGTGCCGGTGCTGCCGCGCATCGCCAATTTCGACGATCTCGACCCTCTGCGGGCAGAGCCGAACGTGTCGGTGGTGCTGGTCCGGCCCGGAACGCCGATCCCCGCCGGGGCCGCCCTCGTGCTGCTGCCGGGGTCGAAGACCACGATCGACGATCTGGACTTCTTCCGCGCCGAGGGCTGGGACGTCGACCTGCGCGCCCATGTCCGCCGGGGCGGCCGGGTGCTCGGCCTGTGCGGCGGCTACCAGATGCTCGGAAAGAGCCTCGCCGATCCGCACGGGATCGAGGGGGCGCCGCGCACCGTGGAGGGCCTCGGGCTCCTCGCCGTCGACACCGTGATGTCGCCCGAGAAGCGCCTGGCCGCCGTCACCGGCACGAGCCTGCCCGACGGCGTGCCGTTCTCCGGCTACGAGATGCATATCGGCACGACCGCGGGGGCCGACGCGGACCGGCCGCTGCTGCGCCTCGCCGACGGGCGCCCGGACGGGGCGGTCTCGGCGGACGGGCGCGTGGCCGGGACCTACGTCCACGGCCTGTTCGCCGACGACGCCCAGCGGGCGGCGTGGCTCGCGCGCCTGGGCACCGCCTCGGCGGGCGCCGGCTACGAGGCCGGGGTCGAGGCGGCGCTGGACGGCCTCGCGCGACACATCGCGGCCCATGTCGACTGCGACCGCCTCCTGGCGCTTGCCCGGTAGGCGGGGCGCGGGCCAGGGATTACTCTGTGTTATGCCGGCCCCGCCACGAAGGGCCGCACGCCCCCGGAGGAACGCCCCATGCCGCCCACGCCGTCCCCCGCCGGGGAGGATCTCGCCGCGAGCACCGTCCGGACCGTGACCCTGCGGCTGATGCCGCTCCTCGGCCTGCTCTACCTGATCGCCTATATCGACCGGCAGAACGTCTCCTACGCCAAGCTGGAGATGGTCGGCAGCCTCGGCCTCTCCGAGACCGCCTACGGGCTCGGGGCCTCGCTGTTCTTTCTCGGCTACTTCCTGTTCGAGGTGCCGGCCAACGTCTTCCTGGAGCGGGTCGGCGCGCGGATCTGGTTCGCCCGGATCATGATCACCTGGGGGATCGTCACCGTCCTGCTGGGCTTCACCCAGGGCACGGCGATGTTCTACGTGCTGCGCTTCCTGCTCGGCGCCGCGGAGGCCGGCTTCTTCCCCGGCGTGCTGTTCGCCCTGACCCTGTGGTTCCCGCAAGCGCACCGGGCGCGGATGATCGGCTGGTTCATGATCGCCAGCGCCATCGCCAACGCGGTCGGTGCGGCGATCGGCGGCGCGCTGCTGGGCCTCGACGGGCTCCTCGGCCTCCAGGGCTGGCAGTGGGTGTTCCTGGCCACCGGCGCGCCGGCGATCCTCATGGCCGCGGTGGTGCTGTTCGTCCTGCCGGACGGTCCCGAGACCGCCCCCTGGCTGTCGCAGGCCCAGCGCGACTGGCTCGCCCGCACGCTCCGGGCCGAGCGCGAGGACGGCGGCCACGTCGACCACGGCAACCCGTTCGCGGCGCTCCTCGACCGGCGGGTGCTGATGCTTGCCGGGGTCTACGTCTCCCTGCCGCTCGCCGCCTACGGCCTGGGCTACTGGCTCCCCACCGTGGTCAAGGGCTTCGGCGTCTCGAACCTCACCAACGGCTTCCTCAACATCATCCCGTGGCTCGCCACGGCCTTCGCCCTGTGGTGGGTGCCGCGCCACGCCGCCCGCACGGGGGCGCAGGGCAACGCTCTGACCTGGCACGTGGTCGGGCCGGCGCTGGTCGGGGCGGCGGGCCTCGCGCTCTCCGTCGTCCTGCCGGGCAACGCCGTGAAGTTCGCCTGCCTGTGCGTGGCCGCGGCCGGGACCTTCGCCGCCCAGCCGGTCTTCTGGTCGATGCCCGGGACGTTCCTGCGCGGTGCCTCGGCGGCCGCCGGGATCGCGGCGATCAATTCGGTCGGCAATCTCGGCGGCTTCGTCGCCCAGAACGCCGTGCCGTTCATCCGCGACCAGACCCAGAGCGACCTCGTGCCGATGCTGTTCCTGGCCGCCTGCCTCGCCGTGGGGGCGGGCCTCATGTTCGTGGTGCTCTCCGCCCTGCGCCGCGACGCGGCGCGGCGGGCGGTGCCGACGGCCGCGAGACCGGCCTGAACACGGTCCGGATTCGTGCGTTATCCTTCCTCAGGCCGGCAAGACCGGCAGGATGATGCAGACCCGCAAGCCCGCGGGCCATCGTCGAGGAGGGCACCGCGATGAGTCAGGGATTTCCGCTCATGATCCTCGCCTTCGGGACGCTCGGCGGCATCTGGTTCCTGGCCGCCGCGGCTAGGAAGCAGGTCGCCGACGCGAAGGGGAGCCCGGAGCGCTCCAGCGTGATCCACCACCACGGCGGCGAGCCGCGCCCGAACATGCAGGGCACCGAGCACTAGGAGAGCCGAGCATCGGGGCGGCCGCTCCCGCGGCGCAGCTGTCAGCCGGCGGCGATCCGCCGGCAATGGTCGAGGGCGGCGCCGATCAGGTTGTCGCTCGCCTCGGGCGTGCGGAACGCCGAGTGCGCCGACAGGGTGACGCTGGGCAGGTGCGCC
Source organism: Methylobacterium sp. D53M (assembly GCF_053345625.1). Lineage (NCBI taxonomy): Bacteria > Pseudomonadati > Pseudomonadota > Alphaproteobacteria > Hyphomicrobiales > Methylobacteriaceae > Methylobacterium > Methylobacterium sp. D53M. The sequence goes on along the minus strand of NZ_JBKFAL010000008.1, from coordinate 45,349 downwards.
AGCGGGTGATCCGGCGGCAGGGGCTCGACGGTGAACACGTCGAGCCCGGCCCGCGCCACGTGGCCGGTGCGCAGGGCCGCGACCAGGGCGTCCTCGTCGAGCACCGCCCCGCGGGCGGTGTTGATCAGCATCGCGCCGGGCTTCATCGCGGCGATCCGCGCGGCCGACAGGAAGCCGCGCGTCGCGTCGGTCAGGAGCAGGTGGAGCGAGACCACGTCGCTCTCGGCGAGCAGGCGGTCGAGCGGGACGAAGTCGACGCCGGGATGGGTCTTCGGGGTCCGGTTCCAGGCGAGCACTCGCATGCCCACGCCCCGGCAGAGGCGCGCCATCTCGGCCGCGATCCCGCCGAACCCGACGAGGCCGACGGTCTTGCCGGTGAGCTGGATCCCCTCGGTGCGCAGCCAGGATCCGGCGCGCATCGCCCGGTCCATCTCGGGCAGGCCGCGGGCGGCGGCCCACATCAGCGCGAAGGCGCACTCGGCGACCGCCGTGTCGCCGTAGCCCTTGATGGTGTGGACGGTGACGCCGAGGGCGTCCCGGAGCGCCTCCGGGTCCATGTAGCTGCGGGCGCCGGTGCCGAGGAACACGACGTGCTTCAGGCCCGCGCAGGCCCGGGCCACGTCGAGGGGGAGGGCGGTGTGGTCGATCACCGCGGTCTCGGCGCCGTCGAGGATCGCGGGCAGGTCCTGCGGCGCGATTCCGGGATCCGCGTGGATCGCGAAGGGCGGATCGTCCGGCCGCAGCAGCCGCCGGGCCACCGCCGCCAGGGTCTCGCTGGCATCCACGAACACGGCACGCATCGGCGTCTCCCTCATCCAGCTCCGTCCGGCCACGATGCGTCCGGTGCGCGGGCCGTGCCAAGGCCCGATCGGGAATTGCCGCCGTCTCTGCGACCGGAGCGAAGCGATCCCGTCGGCGCCACGATCTCAGAGATCGCGCGGCCCTGGCGCCCTTCGCTCCCTTCGCGAGGACGGCTCAGCCGGTGAGCGACAGGCAGAGCGCGAGGAGCGCCAGCACGAGCCCGCCCTGCAGCCAGCAGGCGGTGCGGTAGAGGGCCAGCGCCCGGGCGATGTCGTCGGCCGTGGCGGCGTCCCGGCCGTCGCCCATATGCGCGTCCGGGACGAGGGTGCCGTCGTAGACCCGCGGCCCCGCGAGCCGTAGGCCGAGCGCCCCCGCCATGGCGGATTCGGGCCAGCCGGCATTGGGCGAGCGGTGCCGGCGCGCGTCCCGGGCCATGGCCCGGAGCGCCCCGCGCGCGTCGGCGCCGCGCAGGGCCGCCGCCCCGGCGATCAGCAGGCCCGCGAGCCGGGAGGCCGGCAGGTTCACGCCGTCGTCGAGCCGGGCCGCCGCCCAGCCGAAGGCGGCGTAGCGCGGGCTGCGGTGGCCGATCATGCTGTCGGCGGTGTTGACCGCCTTGTAGAGGGCGCCCCCCGGCAGGCCGAGGCAGCCGATCCAGAAGGCCGGCGCCACGATCCCGTCGGAGAAGTTCTCCGCCAGGCTCTCGATCGCGGCCCGGCAGACCGCCGCCTCGTCGAGGCGGTCGGGGTCGCGCCCCACGATCATCGCCACGGCCCGGCGCCCGGCCTCTAGGCCGCCCGCGCGCAGGGCCGTCTCCACGGCGGCGACGTGCTGGTGCAGGCTGCGCTGCGCCGGCAGGCTCGCGCCGAGCAGGCCGAGGAGGAGCAGAGCGGGGAGGGGGCCGGCGAGCCCCGCCAGCGCCGTGACGGCGAGGGCGGCCGAGCCGACCGCGGCGAGGAGCAGCGCCAGCGCGAGGCAGCCGGCGACCCGCCGCCGGCGCGCCGAGCCGCGGTTGAGGCCGCGCTCCAGGGCGGCAATCAGCCGGCCGATCCAGGTGACAGGGTGACCGGCCGCCCTGTAGAGCGCGTCGGGATAGCCGGCCGCCGCCTCGATCCCGAGGGCGACGGCGAGGACGGCGAGCGTGTCGGCGAACGTACCGGGCAGATGGACCATTCGGTGTGGAGCGTTCCCGCGCGTGAGGCCGCCCCGATCGCGCATGGCGGCGATCTCGGCGGGCTCCGACAAGCCTTTCCCGACGCGCCGGAGCCCTGGCTCGACCTCTCGACGGGGATCAACCCGGTCCCCTATCCCGTGCCCGCGCTGGAGGCCAGCGCCTGGGCGCGCCTGCCCGAGGCCGCCGAGGTCCGCGCGCTCCGGAAGGCCGCCGCCGCGGCCTACGGCGCGCCGGACGCCGACCACGTCGTGCCCGCGCCCGGCACGCAGGTCCTGATCGAGACCCTGCCCCGGCTCCTGGCCCCGACCCGGGTCGCGGTTCTCGGGCCGACCTACGCCGAGCACGCCGCCGCCTGGGCGCGGGCCGGGCACGCGGTGGCGGAGGTCTCGAGCGTCGACGCCCTCGGCGCGGCCCAGGTGGCGGTGATCGTCGATCCCAACAACCCGGACGGGCGGACCCATCCCCTGGCCGAGCGCCGGGCGCTCGCCGCGGCGCTCGGCCGGCGCGGCGGCCTGCTGGTCGCCGACGAGGCCTTCGCGGACCTGGAGCCTGTGGAGAGCCTGTGCCCGCACGTCACCGCACCGGACTCGGCGCCGGGCCTCGTGGTGCTGCGCTCCTTCGGCAAGACCTACGGGCTCGCCGGCCTGCGCCTCGGCTTCGCGGTCGCCGAGCCCGGCACGGCGGCCCGGATCGCCGCGGCGCTCGGACCCTGGGCGGTGTCGGGCCCGGCCCTGGCGATCGGGCGCGCGGCCCTGTCGGACGCGGGCTGGCGCGTCGAGGCCGCCCGGGCCCGGGCCGCGGATGCGGGCCGCCTCGACCGGATGATCGCCCGGGCCGGCGGCCGGGTCGTCGGAGGCACCTGCCTGTTCCGGACCGCCGATTTCCCCGACGGGCCGGACCTCTACCGGCGGCTGGCGGCGGCCGGCATCGCGGTGCGGCGCTTCGCCGGGCGCCCGGAGCGCCTGCGCTTCGGACTTCCGCCCGACAGGGCGGGCTGGTGCCGGCTGTCGCGGGTGCTCAGGTAGCCCGAGCCCCCGGCGGGTGCGGGTCGCGGGCCGCCACGAGCACGGCCAGCGCCGAGAAGGCGAGGCCGACCGCGCAGACGCCCGGCCAGCCGACGAGCAGGAAGGCCTGCGAGCCGGCATAGGCGCCGACCGCACCGAACACGAACAGGGTCGTGAACAGCACGGTGTTGATGCGGCCCCGCGCGCCCGGGACCAGCGCGTAGGCCCGGGTCTGGTTGGCGATGAGCGCGCCGTTCATGCCGATGTCGATGAGCAGCACGCCGAGCGCCACCGCGGCGAGCGACCACGTGCCCCCCGCCCAGAGCACGACGAAGGACAGGGCGACCAGCAGGCTGCCGCCGAGGACGACGGGCTTCGCCCCCCGCCGGTCGGTGAAGCGGCCCGAGATCGGCGCCACGAAGGCCCCGCAGACGCCGATCACGCCGAACAGCCCGGCCCCGGCGGCGGTGAGGCCGAAGGGCGGCGCCTCGACCAGCAGGGCCAGGGTCGCCCAGAAGGCGTTGAAGCCGGCGAACAGCAGCGCCTGCGACAGGCTCGCCGTGCGCAGCACCGGCTGCGTGCGGGCGAGGTGGAGGATCGACAGCATCAGGGCGCGGTAGCGCAGCGGGTGCGTCTGCACCGTGTGGGGGAGGGTGGCCCGCGCGATGCCCGCCATGGCGAGCGCCACCACGGACGCGACGAGGAAGACCGGCCGCCAGCCGAGATGCGCCCCCAGGAAGCCGCTCGCCGTGCGAGCGAGCAGGATGCCGGTGAGGAGCCCGGTCATGACCTGGCCGACGATCCGCCCGCGGCTCGCGTCCGGGGCGAGCTCGGCCGCGAACGGGACCGCCTGCTGGGCCGCGCAGGACAGCACGCCGACCACCAGATGGGCGAGCGCGAGGCAGGCGAGGTTCGGTGCGAGGCCCACGGCGAGCAGGGCCAGGGCGAGGCCGAGGCACTGCCCCACGATCAGGGCGCGGCGCGGCAGGGCGTCGCCGAGCGGCACGAGCCCGACGATGCCGAGCCCGTAGCCGACCAGGGCCGTGGTCGGCACCCACAGGGCGGCGCGGTCGCCGAACTCGGCCACGATCAGGCCGAGCAGCGGCTGGTTGTAGTAGATGTTGGCCACGGCCCCGCCGGCGATCAGCGTCAGGCCGAGCCGGGCCTTCGCGTCGAGGGGTGCGGTCACGGCCGGGTCGGGGGCAGGCGGGTGGGCCGCCGCGGGAGAGCCATGGTCGGGTCCGTGTGGGGAGGGCGATCGGAGCGGCGAGCGATACGGGCGGAGCGCGCCGCCGGGCAAGCTGCGGCGATGCATCCCTGCCGGGACGCCCCGGGCCCCTTCACCGGAGCCGGCGGCGCACCATATGCAACAGACGCAGCCGGCGCCGCCCGCATGCCAGCGGGCGCCGCGACCGATGCGCCGGGCGCCGGGCCTCGCGAGGTTTACGGACCGGACTACGAACGAGAGGGCGGTTTCGTTCCGTGCGAACGGCGCCGGGGCCGCCGCAGCAGGGAGTACGGGATGCCGAACTACCGCGTCGACTTCGCCAAGGAGATCCTCGGGGTGCCGTTCACGATCGGCTCGGTCGCGATCGCGCGGGCCCGCGATCCCGAGCGCGCCCGCCGCGCCGCGGAGCTGCGCTTCGCCCGCCAGCACGGCGTCGGCGACTGGCGCGAGCGGGCGGACCTCGCCACCGTGGCCGAGCGGCTCTGACGGCCGGCCGGATCCACCGCACCACCCCCGTCACACGATGGTCGTGCCGCGCCCGCACACGGGGAGCCCCGTGGGGATCCCCGCGTCGGCGACCGGTCAAGCTCTGGTCGCGGCGGCCGCGGCGCCGTAGAATGGCGGGCGGATCGGGACGCCCGCCGGCGTCCGGATCCCGTTCCGTCCGCGCCCGACCGACGAGCCGGCGTCGCGGGACCGGACACGTCTCGAATCCGGGTCATCGGGGGTCAGTGCGAAGGTCATGGCGGCGATCTCCTTCTTCGGCGACCTGCTTCAGACCATCAGCGAGCGCGGCCGCGACCTGATCGGGATCGGGCGCGGCGACCTGGGGCCCCGGGCGAGCGCCGGCGACCTCGTCAAGCTCTGCGAGGACCTGATCTCCCGGCGCGGCGAGGCCTCCGGGGTGGCGCTGGCCCGCCTGATCCTCGACCGCTACGCGAGCTTCGGCCAGGCGGAGCGCCACGCCTTCCTGCGGGCCATCGCCCTCGACTTCGACGCGGACCACGCCGCCGTCGACGAGGCCATCGCCGCCTACCGCGCCGCCCCCTCCCGCGCCCGCCTGGGCAGCCTGCACGAGGCCGCCGAGCCGCGCAGCCAGGAGCTGATTCGCCGCCTCAACCTCGCCCGCGGCGGCACGCTGAGCCTCGTGCGGATGCGCGAGGACCTGTTCGACCTGCGCCGGGCCCTGCGCGCCGGCGACGAGGCCGACCCCGCCCTGATGGACGCCGTCGACAGCCTCGACTGCGACTTCGAGCACCTGTTCGCGTCGTGGTTCAACCGCGGCTTCCTCGTGCTGCGCCACATCGACTGGACGACGCCGGCGCACATCCTGGAGAAGATCATCCGCTACGAGGCGGTCCACGCCATCTCCGGCTGGGACGACCTGCGCGCCCGCATCGAGCCGCCGGACCGGCGCTGCTTCGCGTTCTTCCACCCGGCGCTCGCCGACGAGCCGCTGATCTTCGTCGAGGTGGCGCTCACCGACCAGATCGCCCCGGCGATCGCCCCGATCCTGTCGCAGGAGCGCAAGCCGCTGCAGCCGCAGGCGGCCACCACGGCGGTGTTCTACTCGATCTCGAACTGCCAGAAGGGCCTCGCCGGCGTCACCTTCGGCAACTTCCTGATCAAGCAGGTGGTCGAGGACCTGACCCGCGAGGTCCCCACGCTCAAGACCTTCGTGACGCTCTCGCCGGTGCCGGGCTTCGCGGCGTGGCTGGCGCGGGAGCGCCGGGCCGACAGCCCGCAGGGCCTGCTGCCCGAGGATGTCGAGACCCTGCGGGCGCTGGACGACCCGGCCTGGCCGGCCGACAAGGCCCGGGCCGAGACGGTGCGCCGGGCGCTGATCCCGGCCGCGGCCGCCTATTTCCTGCGCGCCAAGAACGAGCGCGGGCGCCCCCTCGACCCGGTGGCCCGGTTCCATCTCGGCAACGGCGCGCGCCTCGACCGGATCAACTTCCTGGGCGACACCTCCAAGAAGGGGCTGGCCCAGTCCCACGGGCTGATGGTCAACTACCTCTACGACCTCGCCGCCATCGAGCGGAACCACGAGACCTACGCCAATCTCGGCACCGTGGTGGCGGCCCCGGCGGTGACCCGGGAGCTGCGCGCCAAGCTGCCGCCGCCCCGGGCCGTGGTGCTCGCCGAGGCGTAGGCGTCGCGACTCACCGGACCGCGCGGACGACGCGCCGCCGGAAAGGGCTCGCCGAGGGGGCCTCCGGGCGGCTATGGGTGCGCGCGACCCATAGCCCGTGATAGCCCAGCCTCACGATGACGAACCACCTCTTCTCCCTGGTGCGGGACGGCGCCGCCGATCCCGCCAAGACCGTGATCGAGACGCCGGACGGGCGCCGCTACGCGTACGCGGACCTGATCGCCCGCTCCGGCGCCTACGCGGCGGCCCTGCGGGCGGCGGGGGTCGCGCCCGGCGACCGGGTGGCCGTGCAGGTCGAGAAGAGCCCCGAGGTGATCTTCCTGTATCTCGGCGCGGTCCGGGCCGGCGCCGTGTTCCTGCCGCTCAACACCGCCTACACCCCGGCGGAGATCGGCTACTTCCTGGGCGACGCCGAGCCGACCGTGTTCGTCTGCGACCCGGGCCGGCGCGACGCGCTCGCCGAGGCCGCCGCCGGCGTCCGGCAGGTCTGGACCCTCGACGCCGCGGGCGGCGGCAGCGCCGCGGAGGCCGCTGACCGGGCCGCCGATGCGGGCGCCGCCTTCGCGGACGTGCCCCGGGGTCCGGAGGATCTCGCGGCGATCCTCTACACCTCGGGCACGACCGGGCGCTCCAAGGGCGCCATGCTGACCCACGACAACCTCGCGTCGAATGCCCGGACGCTGGTCGCGTACTGGCGCTTCACCGCCGACGACGTGCTGATCCACGCCCTGCCGGTGTTCCACACCCACGGCCTGTTCGTGGCGACCAACACGGTGCTGGCGAGCGGCGGGTCCATGCTGTTCTTGCCCCGGCTCGACCCGAAGCTGATCCTGAGCCTGATGCCGCGGGCGACCGCCCTGATGGGCGTCCCGACTTTCTACACCCGGCTCCTCAAGGAGCCGGGCCTGACGCCGGAGGCGGCCCGGGGCATGCGCCTGTTCGTGTCGGGCTCGGCGCCGCTGCTCGCCGAGACGCACCGGGAGTGGCAGGCCCGCACCGGCCACGCCATCCTCGAGCGCTACGGCATGACCGAGACCAACATGAGCACCTCGAACCCCTACGCGGGGGACCGGGTCGCCGGAACGGTCGGCTTCCCCCTGCCGGGCGTGTCCCTGCGGGTGGTCGAGCCCGAGACCGGCGCGGCCCTCGGGCCCGACGCGGTCGGCATGATCGAGGTGAAGGGCCCGAACGTGTTCCAGGGCTACTGGCGCATGCCCGAGAAGACCGCGGCCGAGTTCCGGGCCGACGGGTTCTTCATCACGGGCGACCTCGGCAAGGTCGACGGCCGGGGCTACGTCCACATCGTCGGGCGCGGCAAGGACCTGATCATCTCGGGGGGCTTCAACGTCTACCCGAAGGAGGTCGAGACCGAGATCGACGCCCTGCCGGGCGTGGTCGAATCCGCCGTGATCGGCCTAGCGCACCCGGATTTCGGCGAGGCCGTCACCGCCGTGGTGGTGGGCGGCGCCGGCTGCCCGGACGAGGCCGGCGTGCAGGCCGCCCTGGAGGGGCGCCTCGCCCGGTTCAAGTGCCCCAAGCGCGTCCTGTTCGTGGACGAGCTGCCGCGCAACACGATGGGCAAGGTCCAGAAGAATCTGCTCCGCGAGGCGCATGCGGGGCTGTACCGGGACTGACGCGCCGTCCCGTCAGAAGGGTCGACGGAGCGAGGATCCGGCCACCGCGTCGTTGCGAGCGGAGCGAAGCAATCCGGGCGGCGCCACGCTGCTCGACGTCGCGCAACTCCGGGGCACGTCGCCTCGCCCGGGATGACGGCGCCGAGGCCCCCACGGAGGGGCCCCGGCCACCGAATCAGAGATTGTGCTGCGTCCGCTCGCCCGCGGGCGGCGTGTGGCTCTCCGGATCGACCACCTTGCGGGCGGCGGCGTTGAGGTTGTCCGGGTCGAGGGCGGTCTGGACGAACTCGCGGCCGATATTGGTGACCTCGCGGGCGTAGCGCAGGCCCTGGTCGCGGACCTCGTCGGCCCAGGGACCGATGCTCCGGTCCTCCTGGCGGGTGCGCGGCAGCAGCGCGCCGAGGAGCAGGCCCGCGGCCACGCCGACGACGCCGACGAGGAGCGGGTTGTCGTCCACGAAGCGCTCGACGGCGGTGCGCCCGCGGTTGATCCCCTCGATCCCCTGGTTGGTCAGGTCGTCCAGCGCCCGCATGTTGCGGCGATGGAGGGCGCCGGCCCGCTCCCGGGCCTCGTCGTAGGCCGCGGTGGCGCGGTCGCGCGCCTGATCGGCCGCCCCGCCGAGACGGTCGTTGATGTCGTCGGCGAGGCCCGAGACGGTGCGGCGCGCCTGCCCGGCGAACTCGGTGGCCCGGTCGCCCGCCGCCCGGATGCCATCCTTCGCGGCCGAAGCGGCGTCCTGGGCAGCGTCCTGGGCAGTGTCGCGGGCGGCGTCGTGCGCGGCCGCGTCGTGCGAGCCCGTCGCCGCGCCGGGCCGGAGCGGGTCGTGCAGGCCGCGCGGATCCGGCCGGAGGGTGAAATCGCCCGCGGCGGTGCCGGGCGCGCCCGGGTCGCCGAGGCCGGCCGGATCCGGCCGCAGGCTCTTGTCGTCGGCGCCGTGCGGCATCCCCGCCGCGGCGGCGAGCTGCTCGGGGGTGCTGGAGGGAATACCCGGCTTGTCGGTCATGGCGCTGTCCTCAGATGTCGGTCTCGCCGGCCCGCCTTCGGCGCCGGTCTGCCCGGTCGTCCGGCCGGGCGGCACGGTGTCTCGTCCCGGATCCGGCCGGACCCGGACGGGTCCGGTCCTCAGATCTCGGTCGTGTCCAGCGGATCGCGGGCCGGGCGGACCGTCGGGCGGTCGGGGTCGTAGCCGCGGGCCGCGCCGGTGTTCAGGGTGGGCACGCGCTCGGCCGAGACCTCGGTGCGGCGGCGCTGGGCGTCGCGGGCCATCCGGTTGAACAGCAGGCCGACGCCCGCCGCGATCAGCAGCACCGGCACGGGATTGCGGCGCACCGCCTCCAGGGCCGAATCGTAGGTCGTGTTCAGCGCCGGCACCCGCCGGGCATTGCCCAGCATCTCGTCCACGAGATTCGGCACCGAGAGCCGGCCCTGGATGCGGTCGATCGTGTCGTCGAGCCGGGCGCGGCTCTCCTCGATCTCCTTCTCGAGGTCGTTCATCGTACTCATCCGGACACGCGCTCCGAGAGGGCCTGGGCATCCTGGCGGACCTGGCGCGTCGTGCGCTTCGGGGCCAGGGTCGAGAGGGAGAGGACGCTGCGCGCCCACAGGGCCATCCCGAGGGCGAGGAGCAGCAGAACGCCGCCGACGATCAGGGCCGAGAGCCACTCGGAGCCCACGATGGTGGCGAGCCACTTCACGAAGGCGCCGATCAGGACCAGCAGGGCGACCACGGCGAACACCGCCGAGCCGACCATGCAGGCGAGGCCGACGATGAGCTGGCGGACGTTGCCGGCCATCTCGGCCCGGAACAGCGCGATCTCCTTGCGGGCGAGCTCGTTGGTCTCCCGCAGGGCGTCGCCGATCAGGCTCTGGATGCTGGAGGGGCCCGTGGCTGGGCCCGTGGAGGAACCCGTGGAGGGGCCCGCCTGGCGCGGGTCGGAGCCGTAGGTCATGGCGTCAGGCCCGGAAGCTGTCGCGGGCGTCGCCGTCCGGCGCCTCCGGCGGCAGACTGGACGACTTGATGAAGCGGGCGGCGATCAGGCCGGCCACGAAGGTCCCCACGGCGACCGCCACCGGCGCGCGCCGGGCGAAGGACTCGGCCTCGCTGTAGAACTCGCCGAGGCTGCGGCGCTCGATCGAGGAGCCGAGCTGCTCCAGCCCGTCCGCGGCGCTGTCGAAGAAGGCGCGGACGTTCGGCTTGTCGCCGAGATCGCGGCCGGAATTGCGGATCGTCTGCGCCAGGTCGTGGACCGACTGCGCGGCGTCGCTCTTGCGCTGCTCGACGTAGCTCTGCGCCTGCAGCCGGGCCGCGTCGAGCAGGCCGCGCCCGCGCTCGGCCGCCACGTCGGCGAGCCCCTCGACGTCGCCCTGGAGGGCCCGCCACTGGGCGCGCTCCTCCGCGGCGGTGTGGGGCGCGTCGTGCGGCGCGGCGTGCGGCCCCTCGCGGTGCGGATCCGCGATCGGATCCGCGGGGGTGCCTTGCGGTAACTCGTTGCCGGCCATCTCGAAAACACTCCTCGCGGCGCGGGGACGGGGCCGCTCGCGGCGACCGCGGGCCCCGCGATGGCTGAGTAACCGACTCGGCTGTCGCGGGTTCCGGTCCCTGTGCGCCCTTCCGATGCGTGCGCGGGGTCCGGCGCGACGGGCGGCACCGCTCACGCGCCGTTCAGGCAAGATCTGCCAGAACCGCCACGCTTGTACAACGCTCGCACGGGGCGCCCGACCGGGGCGCTCGACCGGGACGGAGCGGCCGCCCTGTCCCGGAACGGCAGGGCCTCGACTTGACCCGCGCCCGGCTTCACGCTTGGGTTGCGGGACGACCGACAAAGGATCGCGCAGGGCCTCCGCGCGTTCTGACATAATAGTGACGTCCCGATGCAGGCGCGGCGAGATCCTCGACCCGACCCGCGCCCCTGATCCGGAGCCGACCCGCGTGGCACGCCTTGTGATCGTATCGAACCGCGTCGCCGTCCCGGAGGAGGGCGGCAAGGCGGTGGCGGCGGGCGGCCTCGCCGTCGCGGTCAAGGAGGCCTTCACGGCCTACGAAGGTCTGTGGTTCGGCTGGAGCGGCACCATCACGGACGAGCCGTCCGAGGAGCCGACGCTGATCGACCGGGGCCGGGTCCAGTACGCCGTCGTCGACCTCTCGCCGCAGGATCACCTGGAATACTACGCCGGCTTCGCGAATCGCGCCCTGTGGCCGATCATGCATTACCGGCTCGGGCTCGGCGCCTTCTCGCGCTCGGACTATGCCGGCTACAGCCGCGTGAACCGGACCTTCGCGCGGGCGCTGGCCAAGCTGGTCGAGCCCGACGACATCATCTGGGTCCACGATTACCACCTGCTGCCGCTCGCCGCCGAGCTGCGCGGACTCGGGCTCGACAACCCGATCGGCTACTTCCACCACATCCCCTGGCCCGCCGCCGACGTGTTCAACTCGCTGCCGGCGAGCGGCGAGCTCCTGCGCGCCATCGTCGACTACGACCTGATCGGCCTGCAGACCGAGGCGGACGTCCAGAACCTGCAGCGCAACCTCGTCGATACCCAGCGGGCGATCCCGCTCGGCGGCGGCTCGCTGATGGTCGACGGCCGCCGGACCCGGATCCGCGCCTTCCCGATCGGCATCGACGTCGCGGGCTTCAAGGAGGCCGCCGAGAAGGCCAATTCCAACAAGGTCGTGCGCGAGACCATCGCGGGCCTGCGCACCCGCAAGCTGCTGATCGGCGTCGACCGGCTCGACTATTCCAAGGGCGTGCCCGAGCGGATGGAGGCGGTGGAGAGCTTCTTCGCCTCGAATCCCGACCAGCGCGGCAACGTCACCTACATCCAGATCACGCCGAAATCCCGCAGCGAGGTGCCGGAATACGAGCAGCTCGCCCGCGAGGTGAACGAGAAGGTCGGCGAGATCAACGGCTCGCTGGGCGACCCGGCCTGGACGCCGATCCAGTACATCACCAAGGCCTATCCGCGGCCCGTGCTGGCCGGCCTCTACCGGGCCGCCCGGGTCGGGCTCGTCACGCCGATGCGCGACGGCATGAACCTCGTCGCCAAGGAGTACGTCGTCGCCCAGAGCGAGGACGATCCGGGGGTGCTGGTCCTGTCGAAATTCGCCGGCGCCGCCCGGCAGTTGCCCGAGGCGCTGCTGATCAACCCCTACGACCGATTCGAGGTCGCCGAGGCGATCCGCGCGGCCCTCTACATGCCGAAGGCCGAGCGGCTGGCGCGCTGGAAGCCGATGGTCGAGCGCATGACCCGCGAGGACGTCGACTGGTGGGCGCGCAACTTCCTGGCGGAGCTCGAGAACTTCCGCACGGTCGAGCGCGAGCCGCCCACCGCCGCCGCGGCCGCCGAATAGCCGGCGCCTCCCGCTGCTCCCGCCCGCCGCCATCCGTGTGACCGGACGCCCCGCATGATCGCCGTCGACGACGGGGTGCCGGCACCGCTCGGCGCCCATTTCGACGGGCGCGGCGTCAACTTCGCCCTGTTCTCCGAACACGCCACCGCGGTCGACATCTGCCTGTTCGAGCCGGGAGAGCGGCACGAGACCCGCACGGTGCGGCTGCCCTGCCGGACCGACGACGTCTGGCACGGCTACCTGCGCGGCGTGTTGCCGGGCCAGCTCTACGGCTACCGGGTGCACGGCCCCTGGGACCCGGCGGCGGGCCACCGGTTCAACGCCTCGAAGCTCGTCCTCGACCCCTACGCGCGGGAGATCCGCGGCCGGATCCGCTGGCACGACGCGCTCTACGGCCACCGCCGGGGCGGCGGGCGCGAGGACCGGATCGACCGGCGCGACAGCGCGGTCTACATGCCGCGCTGCGTGGTCACCGCGCCGGAGGTGCCCGACCTCGCCCTCAACCCGGTCCGCCGGCCGCTCGCCGAGACGGTGGTGTACGAGGCGCACGTCAAGGCGCTGACCCGCACCCATCCCGACATCCCCGAGGCGGAGCGCGGCACCTACGGGGCGCTCGCCCACCCGGCGATCATCGAGCACCTCGTCAAGCTCGGCGTCACCGCCCTGGAGCTGCTGCCGATCCAGGCCTTCGCGGACGACCGCTTCCTGGTGGAGAAGGGGCTCGTCAATTTCTGGGGCTATCAGCCCCTGGGATACTTCGCCCCGGAGCCGCGCTACCTGGGGGAGGGCGGCCTCGGCGGCCTGAAGGCGGCGATCCGGGAGCTGAACGCCGCCGGGATCGAGACCTGGCTCGACGTGGTCTACAACCACACCGCCGAGGGCGACCATACCGGCCCGACCCTGTCGTTCCGCGGCATCGACAACGCCAGCTACTACAAGCTCGATCCCGCCGACCCGCGCCGCAACCGCGACTGCACCGGCTGCGGCAACACCTTCGACGCGAGCCACCCGCGGGTGATGCAGCTCGTGCTCGATTCGCTGCGCCACTGGGTCACCGCCTACGGCATCGCGGGCTTCCGCTTCGACCTCGCCTCGAGCCTCGGGCGGGCGCCCTTCGCCTTCACCCCGCAGGCGGCGTTCTTCCAGGCCGTGGCGCAGGACCCGGTGCTGGCGCGGGTCAAGATGGTGGCCGAGCCGTGGGATGTCGGGGAGGGCGGCTACCAGCTCGGCGGCTACCCGCGCGGCTGGAGCGAGTGGAACGACAAGTTCCGCGACGCCGCCCGGGGCTTCTGGAAGGGCGATTCCGCCACGCTCGCCAAGGTCACGCAGGGGCTGACCGGCTCGCGCGAGGTGTTCGCCCCGTCCGGGCGCTCGCCGCTGGCCAGCGTCAACTTCATCGCCAGCCACGACGGCTACACGCTCGCCGACACGGTGTCGTACGAGGAGAAGCACAACGCGGCCAACGGCGAGGACAACCGCGACGGCCATAACCACAACGTCAGCCGCAACTACGGCGTCGAGGGCGACACCGACGACGCGGCGATCCTGGCGCTCCGCGCCCGCCAGAAGCGCAACATGCTGGCGACGGTGATGCTGGCCCAGGGCGTCCCGATGCTGCTCATGGGCGACGAGCGCTCCCGCAGCCAGGGCGGCAACAACAACGCCTACGCCCAGGACAACCCGACGAGCTGGATGGACTGGAGCGTCGATCCGGATCCGGCCCTCACGGACTTCGTGGCCAACCTGCTGGCCCTGCGCCGGGCCCAACCGGCCCTGCGGCGGCGGCGCTTCTTCACGGGCGCGCTGATCGACCCCGACGAGCCCCTGCGCGACGTGCACTGGCTCTCCCCCGAGGGCATCGAGATGGAGGTCCGGCACTGGTCCGACGACGGGCTTCAGGTGTTCGGCATGCAGATCGGCAACGACGGCGACCCGGGCGAGCGCCTGCTGATGCTGTTCAATGCCGGGGCGGAGGCCGTCAGCTTCCGCCTCGCCCCGGTGATCGGCGGCCCGTGGACGCCGGCCTTCGACACGGGCGAGCCCGCGGGCGCCCGCACCCCCGGCGCGCCGGCGATCGCGGCCGGGACCGCCGTGCCGCTGCCGGGCCGCACGGTCCTGGTGCTCACCGCGCCGGGCACCGAGACCGGCAACCGGGGCGGCTGGGTGCCGGGCCGGTAGGGGCGGGGCGCCTCAGGACCGGCCAGAATCGGCCGGACGGCGCCGTCAGTCGAACAGGCTGGAGACGCTGGATTCGGTCGCGGTCCGGCCGATCGCCTCGCCGAGCAGCGGCGCGATCGTCGCTACCCGGATGTTGCGGGCGAGCTTGACGGCCTGCGTCGGCTGGATCGAGTCGGTGATCACCAGCTCCTTCATCCGCGAGGCGGCGATGCGCGAGACCGCGCCGCCCGACAGCACGCCGTGCGTGATGTAGGCCGAGACGTCCTTGGCGCCGGCGTTGAGCAGGGCCTCGGCGGCGTTGACCAGGGTGCCGCCCGAATCGACGATGTCGTCCACGAGGATGCAGGAGCGGCCCTCGACCTCGCCGATGATGTTCATCACCTCGGACTCGCCGGGGCGCTCGCGGCGCTTGTCGACGATGGCGAGCGGGCAGTCGATCCGCTTGGCGATGGCGCGCGCCCGGACCACGCCGCCGACGTCCGGCGAGACCACCATCCGGTCGGCGCTCGGCAGCCGCTCCTTGATGTCGCGCACCATCACGGGGGCGGCGAACAAGTTGTCGGTGGGGATGTCGAAGAAGCCCTGGATCTGGCCGGCGTGGAGGTCGAGGGTCAGGACGCGGTCGGCGCCGGCCTCCGTGATCAGGTTCGCCACCAGCTTGGCCGAGATCGGGGTGCGGCCGGAGGTGCGCCGGTCCTGCCGCGCGTAGCCGAAATACGGGATCACCGCCGTGATGCGCCGGGCCGAGGACCGGCGCGCGGCGTCGATCATGATCAGCAGCTCCATCAGGTGGTCGTTCGCCGGGAACGAGGTCGACTGGACGATGAACACGTCCTCGCCGCGCACGTTCTCCTGGAGCTCGACGAAGATCTCCATGTCGGCGAAGCGCCGGACCATGCACTTGGCGAGCGGCAATTCGAGATAGGCCGCGATCGCCTCGGCCAGGGGCCGGCTGGCATTCCCGGCGATGATCTTGATCGAGGATTTCATGGGCGGCCGCTCGCTCGCGGCCGGACCTCCCGCCGCTCTTGTTCAGACCGGTCTCCCGAGGAGCCGGAACGATCCGATGACGGGCGAGGCTCTTAGCAGCGGGCCGGAAGTGTCACAATGCCTTCACGGCCGCGCCCTCACCGCGCTCTTACCCCGCTCTCACCGCGGACGCGCGCGGCGGACCCGGCCCCGGACCCGGGTTCGGATCCCCGCGCGCCCGGTCCCCTTAGGGGGCCGGCGGCTCCAGCAGCCGGTGCAGGTGCACCACGAAGTAGCGCGTCTGCGCGCTGTCGACGGTGGCCTGGGCCTTGGCCCGCCACGCGGCCTGGGCGGTGGCGTAGTCCGGGAAGATGCCGACGATGTCGAGGTTCTTGATGTCCCGGAACCGGACCCCGTCGAGATCCTGCAATTCACCGCCGAAGACCAAGTGCAGTCTCTGGTCGCTGTCGATTTCCGTCGTCATGGCCCGTCCTCCGTTCCTGCGCGGCGCTCGCAAATGGCGGGCCCGCGGTCAAGCCTGAACATCCGCAGGCGAGCCCCCAATCCGCCGCAGGTCTGCGGCGGCCGGGCGAGGGGCCCGGCCGGGGGGCTGAGCGTAGCGGCGCGGTGGATGCGCAACACCGGACGCGCCGTGCTACGAGCGGCCCATGACACGCCGCCTCCTCCCCGACGCCGTCCTCGTCGCGCTGGCCCTCGGCCTCGGCGCGGCGCAGGTCCAGGCCCAGCAGGCGCCCCGCGCGCCCCGCCCCGACAGGAGCGTCCCGGACCGGCGGGCCGGGCCGCCGGTGATCGGCTGCCCGTCGCTGGCCAATTACCGCATGCTGATGCGCGACGGTGCGGCGGCGGCCGCGGCGCACTTGGCCGACCCCAAGGCGGACCATCTCGGCTGCGCGGCGCTGGCGCGCACGGACCTCGCCGGCATCGTCGACAAGGTGACGCTGGGCGGCGCGAGCTACGACTGCGCCGCCGTGCGCGGCACCACGGCCTGCCACTGGATCGCGCCCGGGACGATTCCCGAAGGCCCCGCACCGGCCAAGCGCTGACGGTCGGCCGCGCGGCCCGCGCTCAGCGCAGGTGGCCGCTGGCGCGCAGGTCCCGCTCGACGGCGTCGTGGAGAGCCTGGAGGGGATTGTCGTTGATGGCGGCGGGCGGGTGCAGCGGCGCCATCGGGGCGGGCCGCGCGTCGAGCCCCGGCAGGATCGTGGCCTCGGCGCCCGGCCGACGCGGGGGAAGTCGCACGGGAAGTCGCACGGGCCGGCGCGCCGCGAGGGTTCGCAGCGCCTCGCGGGCGCCGGGCGGGAGGAGCGTGACGAGTCTGTCCAGCATGGCCGGCCTCAGCGCGCGCGGCCGGCCGCGGCAGGCGGGAACGGGACGGTGGCGGCGGATCGGTTCTTCACGCGGGCACCCGTGCGGGATCGATCGCGGGAAACGAGCCGGCACCCCCACAGTTCCGATGAAGCAGTATCGCGAATTTAATCGCACGTGTCGCCTGAATATCGGCGAACACTGGTTCATCGGTTTCGATTGTCTGAAGCGTGGCGGAAGCGGATGGGAATCGAACCCACCGTACGCTGTTGGCGTACCGCTGGTTTTGAAGACCAGGAGGGCCACCAGACCCCGTTCGCCTCCACGACCGGGGGTACGGGCGGGGCGGGGCGGGGTCAAGGCCGGCCGCGTGCGGCGGATCGCGCCGCCGATCCGCCGCCCGGACGCCCGGATTCGTATTAATTCCGCCACACTGTTGTGGCCCTGCACCAGTCATGCCGTTCCTGAGACGCTCACGGACAGAGGAAGGCCCCGCGTCGGTTCCCGAGAGGGGTGCCGACGGGGCGGGCCAGGACGCGGTCCAGCAGGACGCTGTCCAGCCGGCCGCGGATCAGCGGGACGCGGGCACGCCCGCGGGCCCCGAGGCGTCCCAGCCGTCCGGCACGCCCCTGGCGGAATCGCTGCGGCCGGGCCCGCGCGGTCCCGGCTGGATCGGCGCCGCCATGGTGATCACCGCCCTGGTCTCGGCGCTCGCGACCTTCCTGATCCTGGCCGGGGTGATCCGGGTGACGCCGACGCCGGCCTACGGCGTGACGCTGCTGGCCATCAACGCCGCCCTGGTGCTCGGCCTCGCGGTCATCATCGCCTGGGAGGCGCGGGTCTTCCTGCACGCCCGCAAGGCCAACGCCGCGGTGGCGCGCCTGCACACCCGCATCGTCGGCCTGTTCTCGCTGATCGCGATCCTGCCGACGATCCTGCTCGCCGTGGTCGCCTCGGTGACGATCGACCGGGGCCTGTCGCTCGGCTTCACCGACCGGGTCCGGGACGTGGTGCTGAAATCCGTGGAGGTGGCCGACGCCTACCAGGAGAACCAGTGCCAGAGCCTCGCCCGCGAGATCCGCATCCTCGCCGACGACCTCACCCGGGCCCGGCCGAACTTCGACGTGAACCGGGACTGGTTCCAGACCTTCCTGACCACCCGGGCGACCAATCTCGGCCTGCCGGTGGCGCAGATCATGCGCGGCCCCACCGAGGTGGTGGCCCGGGCCAAGATCGACGTCCTGAAGACGAACCGCCTGCCCTCGGCGGCGGCCTTCGAGGACGCGGCGAACTCCGCCGATCCGATCTGCCTCCTGCCCACCGAGGGCCGGGTCTTCGCCGCGCTGCTACGCATGCCGGCCTACGACGACGCCGTGCTGATGGTGCAGCGGGAGGTGAGCCAGCTCGCCATCGAGTTCCCGGGCGTGTCCCGGGCGGCGGCGGCCGAGTACCTCACCTACGATTCGCTGCGCCGCTCGATCCAGATCACCTTCGCGTCGGTGTTCCTGCTGATCGCGCTGATCGCGCTGCTCTCGGCCGTCTGGTTCGGCATGAACTTCGCCAACCGGTTCGTGGCGCCGATCCGGCGGCTGATCAACGCCGCCGACCAGGTGGCGTCGGGCAATTTCTACGCCCAGGTGCCGACCAAGAAGACCAGCGGCGACCTCGCCCACCTGGGCGAGAGCTTCAACAAGATGACCCAGGAGCTGCGCCGCCAGCACGCCGGTCTGATCGCCGCGAGCGACCTGATCGACACCCGCCGCCGCTTCACCGAGGCCGTGCTGTCGGGGGTCTCGCCCGGGGTGATCGGCCTCGACGCGGCGGGCTTCGTCACCATCGCCAACCCCGCCGCCGAGCGGATGCTCGACCTCGCGAGCGACGCCCTGGTCGGAGAGCCGCTGGCCCGCGCGGTGCCGGAGCTCGCGCCGGTGCTGGCCGAGAGCGAGGCGCGCCCGCGCAGCCTGCAGCAGCAGCAGGTCCAGCTCACCCGGTCCCGGGGCGAGCGCACCATCACGGTGCGGGTCACGAGCGAGCAGGCGCAGGGGGCGTCCCGCGGCTCGGTGGTGACGCTCGACGACATCACCGACCTCGTCCAGGCGCAGCGCAGCTCCGCCTGGGGCGATGTGGCGCGCCGCATCGCCCACGAGATCAAGAACCCGCTGACCCCGATCCAGCTCTCCGCCGAGCGGATCCGGCGCAAGTACGGGAAGGTCATCACCGCCGACAAGGAGGTGTTCGACCAGTGCACCGCCACGATCGTCCGGCAGGTGGACGAGATCAAGCGCATGGTCGACGAGTTCTCGGCCTTCGCGCGGATGCCGAAGCCCGCCATCGCGCCGAACGACCTCACCGAGATCGCCAAGCAGAACCTGTTCATGATGCGGGTCGCGCACCCGGACATCGACTTCGCGTTCTCGGCCCAGGGCGGCGCGGGCAGTGCGGAGAAGATCGTGGCGGCCTTCGACATCAGGCTGCTCAGCCAGGTGATCACCAACATCCTCAAGAACGCCGTCGAGGCGGTGGCCGAGGTGCCGGAGGCCGAGCTCGGCAAGGGCAAGATCAGCCTGAACCTCGCCGTCGAGGACGGGTTCGCGGTGATCGCCGTCACCGACAACGGCAAGGGATTCCCGGCCGAGGGGCGCCAGCGCCTGCTCGAGCCCTACATGACCACCCGCGAGGGTGGAACCGGGCTGGGGCTTGCTATCGTCAGCAAGGTGCTCGAGGAGCACGGCGGCGGGATCGAGCTGAACGACAATCCCGCCGGCCGCGGCGGCCAGGTCCGGATGCGGGTCCCGCGCGAGCACGGGCCCGAGCCGGCGGCGGCGGCCCCTGAGACCAGTCCCGTCACGACAGAGGAGAAGGGCGCCGCGCCGACGGCCCCCCGGATCGCGGAGATGCACGCATGAGCGCCGATATCCTGATCGTCGACGACGAGGCCGACATCCGCGACCTCGTCGCCGGGATCCTGGACGACGAGGGCCACCGCTGCCGCACGGCCGGAGGCTCGGACGAGGCGCTCGCCGCCATCGAGGCGCGCCGGCCGCACCTCGTCTTCCTCGACATCTGGCTGCAGGGCTCCCGGCTCGACGGCCTGCAGGTGCTCGACCTGATCAAGGCCGCGAACCCCGACCTGCCGGTGGTGATGATCTCGGGCCACGGCAACATCGAGACCGCGGTCTCGGCCATCAAGGCGGGCGCCTACGACTTCATCGAGAAGCCGTTCAAGGCCGACCGGCTGATCCTCGTGGCCGAGCGGGCGCTGGAGGCCTCCCGGCTCCGGCGCGAGGTCCGCGACCTGACGGCGCGCTCCGGCGCCACCAACCGCATCGTCGGCACGTCGCTCGCCATCAACCAGCTGCGCCAGACCCTCGACCGGGTGGCGCCGACGAACGCCCGGGTGATGATCACCGGCGCGCTGGGCGCCGGCAAGGAGCTCGCGGCGCGCAGCCTGCACAAGGCCTCGGCCCGCTCGAACGGCCCGTTCGTGCTCCTCAACGCGGCGGCGATCCTGCCCGAGACCATGGAGGCCGAGCTGTTCGGGGTCGAGGGCGAGAGCGGCCGGCGGGTCGGCGCCCTGGAGGAGGCCCACGGCGGCACCCTCTACCTCGACGAGGTCGCCGACATGCCGCGGGAGACCCAGAACCGGATCCTGCGCGTCCTCGTCGACCAGAACTTCCAGCGGGTCGGCGGCACGACGCGGGTCCACGTCGATGTCCGCATCATCTCCTCGTCCTCCCGGGACCTTCAGGAGGAGATCGCCGCCGGCCGCTTCCGCGAGGACCTGTTCCACCGCCTGTCGGTGGTGCCGATCCGGGTGCCGGCCCTGTCGGAGCGCCGGGAGGACGTGCCCGAGCTGATCCAGTTCTTCATGGACAACATCTCGTCCCAGACCGGCCTGCCCAAGCGCCGGATCGCCGAGGACGCCATGGCGGTGCTGCAGTCGCACAACTGGCCGGGGAACGTGCGCCAGCTCAAGAACAACGTCGAGCGGCTGATGATCCTGACCCAGGCCGACCCGGAGCAGGAGGTCACCTCGGAGATGCTGCCCTCCGAGATCGGCGCCCTGGTGCCGACGACGCCGGGCGGCGCGGGCGGCGAGAAGCTGATGAGCCTCGCGCTCCGGGAGGCCCGCGAGATCTTCGAGCGCGAGTACCTCGTGGCGCAGATCGCGCGGTTCTCGGGCAACATCTCGCGCACCGCCGAGTTCATCGGCATGGAGCGCTCGGCCCTGCACCGCAAGTTGAAGTCCCTCGGCATCGGCCCGTGAGGCCGCGGCGCCGGGGCGCGCGTTGAGGGCGGGGCCGATCCGTCACGGATCGGCTGGAACGGGGGTTGCTTGCACCCACGCTTTCACGTCGTCATGGTGTTGGTATACACGGCCCTGGACCGGATGATCGGACGATCCGGCCCGCGGCATACTCCTCCCGGACCGAGCGAGCCGGGACAACAAGAAGGCCAAGAAGATGGCGGGCGAACGCGCACAGAACCTTCAGGACACCTTTCTCAACCATGTCCGCAAGAACAAGATTCCGCTGACCATCTTCCTCGTCAACGGCGTCAAGCTGCAGGGCGTGGTGACGTGGTTCGACAATTTCTGCGTGCTGCTGCGCCGGGACGGGCACTCGCAGCTGGTCTACAAGCACGCGATCTCCACGATCATGCCGGGCCACCCGGTGCAGCTGTTCGAGCCGGACGAGACCGCCGAGAAGGCGTGAGGGCCGGCGGCCCCGGCGCCTAGCGGGCCGGAAGCCGGGGATCGGGCGGGTCGGAGGCCCGATGCGCCGCGCGGGCGGCGCCGCGCGACCGGCGCGGCCGCGGCGGGGGGAGGGCGGAGACCCCGCCCGCCGACGGATATCTGTGCCCGTTCGCGGCCGGCATCTTGGCCCGGCCCGCCCGCATCCCCATTCTGACACTCCGACCTCTCCAACGAAGCCGTCGCCCGGGGCGGCGGCGCCGAAGGCCGTATGACCGAAACGCTGACGTCCGGCGAAGCCCGCCTCCAGGCGCAGGCCGCCCCCGAGGGCGAGATCGCCGCGGCGACCCACACCCTGGTGATCGGCCCCTACCTCGCCCGCGGCGCGGCGGGGGCCGGCCCCGGACCGGCCGCGCCGTCGCGCTCCGTGGAGGCCCGCCTCGACGAGGCGACCGGGCTCGCCGCCGCGATCGAGCTCGACGTGGTCGAGAGCCTCGCCGTCAGCCTGCCGCGGATCCGGCCCTCCACCTATCTCGGCAAGGGCCGGGTCGAGGAGATCGCCGGCCTGATCCGCGCCCGCGAGATCGGCCTCGTCGTGATGGACTGCGCCCTGTCGCCGGTGCAGCAGCGCAACCTCGAGAAAGCCTGGGGCGCCAAGGTCATCGACCGCACCGGCCTGATCCTGGAGATCTTCGGGCGCCGCGCCTCCACGCGCGAGGGCACGCTGCAGGTCGAGCATGCCCACCTCGCCTACCAGAAGTCCCGCCTCGTCCGCTCCTGGACCCACTTGGAGCGCCAGCGCGGCGGCTTCGGCTTCCTGGGCGGCCCCGGCGAGACCCAGATCGAGGCCGACCGGCGCATGATCCAGGAGCGCATGACCCGGATCGAGCGCGACCTCGACGCGGTGGTGCGCACCCGCGGCCTGCACCGGCAGAGCCGGGCCCGGGTGCCGTACCCGATCGTCGCGCTCGTCGGCTACACGAACGCCGGGAAGTCGAGCCTGTTCAACGCCCTGACCCGGGCCGAGGTCACCGCCAAGGACATGCTGTTCGCGACCCTCGACCCCACCGCGCGGGCGACCAAGCTGCCCCACGGCGAGACAGTGATCCTGTCGGACACGGTGGGCTTCATCTCCGACCTGCCGACGCCCCTGATCGCGGCCTTCCGGGCGACGCTCGAGGACGCCATCGAGGCCGACGTGCTGCTCCACGTGCGGGACGTCGCCCACGTCGATTCCGAGGCCCAGGCCGAGGATGTCGGCGAGGTCCTGCGCGAGCTCGGCATCGAGACCAGCACCGACCGGATCATCGAGGTCTGGAACAAGGCCGACCTGCTCGACGACGACGAGCGCGCGCGGCTCCTGAACCTCAGCGGCCAGGCCAGGGCCCGCAACGACCGCGACAGCACCGCGCCGGTCCTGGTCTCGGCGGTGACCGGGGAGGGGCTCGCCGCCCTGGCGGCCCGGATCGAGGCGCGGATCGGGCGCAACCGCGCAAGCTTCGCGGTGGCGCTGCCGCCGGAGGACGGGGCGGCGCTGAACTGGCTCTACGAGAACGCCGAGATCCTCGACCGCCGGTCGGAGGCCGACGGCACCCTGCACCTCGCGATCCGGATCGCCCCCGAGAAGGAGCCGCGCTTCCTCAACCGCTTCGCGGCGGCCCGGCGCCTCGGCCGGGGCGGTTGATGGCCTCGGGCAGCGCCGGCAACCCGACGCTCTCCGCGCTGCGGCCCGCGCGGGCTCCTGCCGAGGGCCGGGCGGATCCCGGATCGGACGACGAGGCGGTTTTGCGGACCATGCAGGCCGGCGGCGGCCTGCGCCTGCTCGGCCTGCGGGTGGTGATCGTGCTGGTGCTGCTGATGGCGGCCCAGGCCTATGACGGCTCGCTGCACGCCCTGAGCCACTGGTTCATCCTCGGCCTGTACGGCCTCGGCACGATCTGGTTCGGGCTGCGGGAGCGCGGCGGCGGCCCCGCGGCCACCGTCTACAGCTGGGCCGGCACCGGCCTCAATGCCGGGCTCGCCGTCTACGTGATCATCGAGCACATGCTGGCCGGCGGCGGGGCGGGGCTCGGCGCCGACGCGGTGAGCCGCCTGCCCGCCTTCCTGCTCCTGCTCCAGACCGGCCTGAGCATGCGGGTGGCGCAGACCCTGCTGTTCTGCGGGCTCGTCACCGTCTGCTGGAGCGCGGCCTTCCTCGTCGGCCTGGTCCATCCGGACCTGTTCCCGAACGCCGACACCTTCCCGACCGCGCAGCTCACCGGGCTCGCCACCTTCATGGCGGCGGGCCTCCTGGTGGTCGACGGCATGGTCCGCCTGCGCGCCGCGGTGGTGCGGGCCCTGCGCATGGAGCACGAGCGGACCCAGCTCGCCCGCTTCGTGCCCGACACGGTCGCCCTCGACCTCGCCGCCGACGACGGCGATTCCGGCCTCGGCATCCACCGGCGCCACGCCTGCCTGATGATCCTCGACATCCGCGGCTTCTCGCGGCTCTCCCGCGAGCACCCGCCCGAGGCTATGGTGACGGCCCTGCTGGGGGTCCGGGCGGCGGCCCAGGCGGCGGTGGCGGAGCAGGGCGGCCTCGTCGACAAGTATATCGGCGACGCGGTGCTGGTGCAGTTCGTCGTCGGCCATCCCGACGTCCAGGCGCGCGCGGCGCTCGCCTGCGCCCTGTCGATCCGCGACCGGATCGCCGCGCTCAACGCGGCCCGCGCCCGGGAGAATCTGTTCCCCCTGCGGGTCGTGGTCGCCCTGCACGCGGGCGACCTGCTGGTCGGGGTCTTCGACGACGGCGTGCGGGCCGAGTACACGGTGCTGGGTCCGGCGATGAACGCCCTGGCGCGGATCGAGACCCAGGCCAAGGCGGCCGAGATCGAGATCGCCGCGTCGGGAGACTTCCTGGACCTGCTCGGCGGCGTGCTCCCGGCCGGGATCCGGGCCGTGCCGGTGCCGGACGCCGCCCTGCCGGAGCACCTCACCCTGTCGGCGATCGCGGTGGCGCCCGGCGCCTGAGACGGTTCCCGGGGGATCCCGGCGGCGTCTCGGCGGTCTCCCGTCGCCGCAGGGCGCCGGGATCGCGAGGATCGAGGCTGGCGCGCGCGGCGTCTTCTGCTACGCCCGCCGTGTTGCGAGCCCACCGTGCGTGGGCGTGGTGCCACGAGGACGCGATGCAGGGATCGACGCTGGGATCGAAGCCGGGCTCCAAGTCGGGATCAAGGTCGGGATCGAAGCCGGGACCGGGCTGGCTGGGGCGGCTCGCCCTGGGCGTCCTGGCGGCCCTGGCCGCCGCCGGGCCGGCGCGGGCGCAGGAGAAGCCGGCCGCGAAGGCGCTCCCGCCCCTCGTCTTCACCGGCATCCCCGACCAGGACGAGAGCCGGCTGGTCGAGCGCTTCGGCAAGGTCGCCGCCTATCTGGAGGCCGAGCTCGGCGTGCCGGTGCGCTACATCCCGGTGAAGAGCTACCCGGCGGCGGTCACCGCCTTCACCAACGGGCAGGTGCAGCTCGCGTGGTTCGGCGGCTTCACCGGCGTCCAGGCGCGCAAGGCCGTGCCGGGCTCCCAGGCGATCGCGCAGGGCGCCGAGGACGCGGCGTTCAAGACCTACGTCATCGCCAACGCCGCCACCGGGCTGAAGCCGGAGAAGGATTTCCCGAAGGCCGTCGCGGGCAGGACCTTCACGTTCGGCGCCCGCGCCTCGACCTCCGGGCGGCTGATGCCCGAGTACTTCGTCCGGCAGGCCTTCCCGGGGAAGACCCCGGAGCAGGTCTTCGCCCGGGTCGGCTTCTCGGGCGACCACACCCGGACGATCCAGCTGGTCCAGTCCGGCGCCTTCGCGGTCGGCGCCGTCGACTACTCGGTCTGGGACCTCGACTCGAAGGCCGGCAAGGTCGACCCAAAGGCCGTCTCGGTGATCTGGGAGAGCCCGACCTTCCCCGATTACCAGTGGACCGTGCGGGGCGATGTGGAGCAGACCTACGGCGCCGGCTTCACCGACAGGCTGCGGGCCGCGCTGACCGGCATCGCCGACCCGGCGATCCTGGAGCCGTTCGGGCGCTCGAAGTTCATCCCCGTGACCAACGCGGCCTACGAGCCCCTCGTCGAGGTGGGACGCTCCACCGGCCTCCTGGACTGACGCGCGTGTCGCGCGGCGCGGCAGCCGGCGAGGAGTCGGGCAAGGAGGCGGGCGCGGGGTCCGGCGCGGCCATCGTCCTGGCGAACGCCTCCGCGGCCTATGACGGGCGCCCGGTTCTGTCGGGCCTCGACCTGACCGTGCGGGCGGGCGAGCGGGTCGCGCTCATGGGGCGCTCGGGGGCCGGCAAGTCGACCCTGATCGGCCTGATCCACGGGCAGGCCCCCGGGCGGGTGGCCCTGGTGCCGCAGGCGGCCGCCCTGGTGCGGCCGCTCTCGGTGTTCCACAACGTCTACATGGGCCGCCTCGACCGGCGCTCGACCCTGCACAACCTGCGCACCCTGGTCCGGCCGGCGCGGGCCGACGTCGCCGCCGTGGCGGCGGTCCTCGACCGGGTCGGGCTCGCGGACCGGCTCTGGGACCGGGCCGGGGAGCTCTCCGGCGGCCAGCAGCAGCGCGTCTCGGTGGCCCGCGCCCTCTACAACGGACGGCCGATCCTGGTGGCGGACGAGCCGGTCTCGGCGCTGGACCGCCAGCAGGGCGGCCGGATCCTCACCGAGCTGGCCCGCGGGCACGAGACCCTGATCCTGGCGCTCCACGACGTGGCCCTGGCCCTCGCCCACACCGACCGGATCGTGGTGCTGGAGGCCGGCCGCATCGTCCTCGACGCCCCGTCGAAGGACCTCGATCCGGCGCGGCTCAACCCGTTCTACGAGGCGGCCTGATGGGCGCCGTCGCGGGCAAGGCCGGGTTCCTGCCGCGGCCGGGCTACGCGGCGGTGAGCCGCTGGTTCCTGGCGGCGGCGCTCGCCGGCCTGCTGGTCGCCGACCTGCAGGTCACGACCCTCCACCCCTTCGCCGACCTCGCCCGGCTGCTGGGCGGCCTGATCCGGCCCGATTTTTTCGCCGTCGAGGGCTGGAGCGTCCTCTACACCGTGGCCTTCGCGATGCTCGGCGTCGGGCTCGGGGCCGGGGCGGGGCTGCTGCTCGCCGTCCCCTTCGCCCGCTCGCGCCCCGTCCGGCTCGCCTGCGCGGGCCTGCGCGCCGTCCACGAGCTGTTCTGGGCGCTGCTGCTGATGCAGGTCTTCGGCCTGTCGGCGACCACCGGCGTCCTCGCCATCGCGCTGCCCTACGCGGGCATCTGCGCCAAGGTCT
This sequence comes from Methylobacterium sp. D53M, assembly GCF_053345625.1. Classification (NCBI taxonomy): domain Bacteria; kingdom Pseudomonadati; phylum Pseudomonadota; class Alphaproteobacteria; order Hyphomicrobiales; family Methylobacteriaceae; genus Methylobacterium; species Methylobacterium sp. D53M. The sequence continues at coordinate 18,564 of NZ_JBKFAL010000008.1, read as the reverse complement.
ACGCCGAGTTGATCGAGGAGGCCGACCTCGCGGCGCTCCGCGTCCTGCCCGCGGGAACCGGGGCGGTCTCGGCCTTCCTGTACGCGCGCCTGCCCGAAGTGGCCGGACGGATGCGCGACTACACCCTCTATCGCCTCGAATGCGGCCTGCGCTCCAGCCTCGTGCTGGGCTTCATCGGCCTGCCGACCATGGGCTTCGCCTTCGAATCCGCTTTCCGCCAGGGCCGCTACGCCGAGGCCGGGGCGCTGCTCCTGATCTTCTACGCGCTGATCGGCACGCGCCGGCTCTGGGTGCGCGCCCGGACCCTGCCGTTCCTCCTCGTCGGCGCCGTGCTGGCGCTGCCGCCGACCGTCGGCAGCGCGGCGATCGGCCCGAGCCTCGCCCGCTTCCTCGGCCACGACGTCGTGCCGGCCCCGCTCCGGGGCGCGCCGCTCGCCGAGCCCGAGACCTGGGCGCGGCTCTGGTCGTGGCTGCGCCCGATCCTGACCGAGCAGGTCCTGCCCGGGACCGCCCAGACCCTGATCCTGGCGCAGATCGCCCTGGCCGCCACCGCCCTCGGGGCCCTCGTCCTGTTCCCGCTGACCGCGCGGCGCTTCGCCGGGCCGATCGGGCGGCCGCTGGGGCGGGCGCTCCTCGTGGTGGTGCGCTCCACGCCGGAATACATGCTGGCCTACGTCGCCCTGCAGCTGCTCGGCCCCTCGATGCTGCCGGCGATCCTGGCGCTGGCCCTGCACAATGCCGGCATCGTCGCCTACCTGATGGGCCGGCACGCCGACGCGATCCCCTACCGGCCGGACGCCCCCCGGGGCCTCGACCTCTACGCCTACGAGACCGTGCCGCGGCTCTACGGGCAGTTCCTGGCCTACCTGCTCTACCGCTGGGAGCTGATCCTGCGGGAGAGCGCGATCTTCGGCATCCTGGGGGTCACGACCTTGGGCTTCTATGTCGACGCCGCGATCTCGGAATTGCGCCTCGACGTGGCCCTGGTGCTGATCGCCGCCACCGCGCTGGTGACGATGGCGGTCGACGCGTTCTCGCGGGCGCTCCGCCGGTCCCTGCGGATCGACACCCTGCCGACCCGGCTCTCCGGGCCGCAGCCGATCACCGGGGCGGAGGCTGCGGACGGCTGATCGGGGCGCCGTCGTCGCTGCGAGCGGAGCGAAGCAATCCAGCAGCGCCACGCCCGCCGATGTCGCGCTGCCCTGGATCGCCTCGCTCCGCTCGCGATGACGGGGCTGGTCACCATGCTGCGGGCGGCCGCAAACAAGAACCGCCCGAACCGCCTCACCACTTGTAGCTGACCTTCGCCAGCACCCGCCGGGCGTCGCCGTAGAAGCAGGACACGTTCGACTGGCAGGAGGCGACGTAGCGCCGATCGGCGAGGTTCGAGGCGTTCACCTGGAAGCGCCAGTTCTCGACATCGTAGTGCACCTGCGCGTCGAACAGCACGTAGTCGGGCACCCGCAGGGTGTTGGCCACGTCCGCGAAGGAGCTGCCGACGTAGCGCACGCCGCCGCCGAAGCCGAAGCCGCGCCACGGCCCGAGCGGGATGGTGTAGTCGGCGAACAGCGAGGCCAGGGTCTGGGGGATGTTGACCGGCGTCTTGCCCACCCGCACCGGATCGGCATCCCGCTCGGTGGTGAAGTCGAACTTGGTGAAGGACGCCACGAGGTTGAGGCCGTCGGCGACGTTGGCGACGAGCTGCGCCTCGAAGCCGGTGGAGCGCACCGCGCCGACCTGCGTCTGGAAGATCGTGTTCACCGGGTTGGGGGTGAGCACGTTGCTGCGGTGGATGTCGAAGCCCGCCAGCGTCAGGAAGTAGCCCTGGCCGGGCGGCTCGAACTTGACGCCGCCCTCGACCTGATCGCCGGTATCGGGCCTGAAGGTGCGGTTGTTGATGTCCACGCCGATCTGGGGCTGGAACGAGGTCGCGTACATGATGTAGGGCGCGAGGCCGAAGTCGAAGTTGTAGATCGCCGCCGCCCGGTAGGTGAAGGCGCTGTCGTTGCGGCCGTTGGTGTTGGCGGGCGTCAGGCGGTCGTAGACGGTGTTCTGGACGAAGTCCTGGCGGCCGCCGAGGATCAGGGTCAGCTCCGGCGTGAGCTTGATCTGGTCCTGGAAGTAGAGGCCGACCTGCTGGAACGAGTTGGCGTTGATCAGGTAGGGCGAGGCCGAGACCGCCTGCGGGCCGTAAGCGGGCGCGAGGATGTTGAGGTCGGGGCCGGGGAAGCCCGAGGCCTGGTTGTCGTGGATCTGGAAGTTCCGGTACTCCACGCCCATCAGGAAGTCGTGGCGGAAGAAGCCGTCGGAGAACTTGGCCTCGGCCTGCGTGTCGACGTCGAGCTGCGCGATCTTGGCGGAATCCCGGAACAGGTAGCGGCCGAGCTGGGTCTGGAGCGGGTCGGTGTAGCCGAGCTGGCCGATATAGGAGTTCTGGAAGCTCTGCGTGTAGCCGTAGCGGGCGTTCTGGCGCACCGCCCAGGTGTCGTCGAAGACGTGCTCGAACTCGTAGCCGATGAAGGCCTGGTCGCGCCGGAAGGTGTTGAAGCCGGCATCGCCCACGTTGAGCGAGCGCGGGATGCGCAGGCCGAGCACGGTCGGCCGGGCCGTGCCGTAATAGGGCAGGAAGTTCGCCGTCACGGCCGTGTTGTCGTGCTGGAAGCTCGACAGGATCGTGAACTTGGTCGACCCGTCCGGCTTATAGGTGAAGGCCGGGGCGATGTAGTAGCTGTCGTCCGGCGCGCCCTGGACCTGCGTGCCGCCGTTGCGGGCGTAGCCGGTCAGGCGGCCGAACCAGTGGCCCTCGGCGTCGGCCGGGCCGCCGACGTCGAAGGCGGCGTAGCGCTGGTCGAAGGAGCCGCCGCCGACCTCGACGAGCCCGAACGGGGTCTCGGTCGGGCGCTTGCTGATCTGGTTGATCAGGCCGCCGGGATTGCCGGCGCCGAACAGCACCGCCGAGGGGCCGCGCAGCACCTCGATGCGCTCCAGCCCGAACGTGTTCACGCGGCTGTAGGCGAAGCCGTAGTTCAGGAGCTGCAGGCCGTTGAGGTAGAGGCCGTAATCGCTGACCACGAAGCCGCGGAGCTGGAAGAAGTCGAGGCGCGTGTCGGCGCCGAAGGTGCCCGCGTAGGTGCCGGCGACGTACTGGGTCGCCTGGGTAAGGGTCTGGGCGTTCTGGGTGTCGAGCTGCTTGCGGCCCACGACGCTGATCGATTGCGGCGTCTCGATCAGCGGGGTGTTGGTCTTGGTCGCGGTCGCCGAGCGCCGGGCCACGTAGCCGTCGATTGGGCCGGTCGGGCTCTCCGCGCCGCGCACGGGTGCGCCGGCCGGGGCCCCGGAGGCCGGGCCGCCGCCCTGGCCGGTGACGCTCAGCTCCTCGAGCTGCACGCTGCCGCCGGCGGTCGGGCCGGCGCCGCCGCGGCGCGACGCGTCCTGGGCGAGGCTCGGCGCGGCCTGCGCCAGCACGGCGAGCGAGGCCCCGGCGAGCAGGGCGCGCAGGGTGATGCCGGGGAGGGGGTGGACGGCTCTCATGGTCTCTTGCCGGATGCGACGCTGCGGGCAGCCGACCGCGCGCGCCGGGACCCACCCCGGCGTCTCGGCCGCGCTGTTTAGAATTGTGATAAAGTACTGTAAAACTTGATCTTTCTCCATCCGGACTACGGGCAGCCGGACGCGGCCGCAAGCGGCCTTCACGCGGAAGGCGACGCCTGTTGCCGTAGCGACACGTATCGGTGGTGGGGCGGGGGGCGGTCCCGCGCGGCTACTTCACCCGGTCCGCGAGCCAGCCGGCCAGGACGTCCGCGACGGCGTCGCTGTTCGTCTCCAGCATCATCATGTGGCCGTTGCCGTGGAGGCCGCGGTCGGCCAGCCGGACCACGTCCGGCCTGGCGCCGGCCTGGGTCAGGAACGCGACGGTGCAGTCGTCGTAGGTCGCGTGGAACGAGGCCTCCGCGGTCACCACCACGGCCGGCACCTTGGCGAGGTTCGGCAGGGACCGGACGGGCTCGCCCTGCAGCCAGCAGCGGATCCGCCCGTCCGCGGCCCTGTCGGACTTGGATTCGGACCCCTTGGCCGCCTGCGCCACCGTCAGGTCCTCGGGCGCCCGGACCGGCGGGTCGAAGGTCAGCGGCATGCGGGTCAGCCCGTAGGCGCGGGCGCGCCCGTCGCCGGTCTTCTCCCAGAACTCCTTGCCGCCGCGGAACTGCACGTCGAAGAAGGGCGGGCCATTGGGCTCGACGGCGACATGGGCCTTCACGAGGTCCGGCCGCGCGTCCGAGGCCGCCCAGCCGAACAGGGCCGCCTGACCGTGGGTGAGCAGGATCGCCGGCCCGATCCTGTCCAGCAGCGCCACCAGGGCCGGGTCGACCCATTCCTCGGTCTGCTGGCTGTTGGCGAGGAAAGGGACCTGGCTGGCGAAGAACTGGTCGAAGGCGGCGTTGCCCTGCACGCCGGCCCCGCCCGGCCAGCGGGTGTGGAGCTTGGCCTGCGGGTAGAGGTCGTAGACCTCGGGCGCCGTGTGGGTGCGCTCCAGGCTGCGGGTGCCGAGCCGGTCGTAGGGGCCGTAGACCTCCGGGTTGGTGCCCGAGCGCCCGCGCCCGACCTGATCGACCACGTAGACCTGGTAGCCCTTCTCGACGAAGCGCTGCACCCAGCCCGGGCGGCCGTCCGCGGTGGCGAGGTAGTTCACGCCGGTCTGGGCGAGGCCGTGGACCATCACCACCGGGTAGGGCTGCGTGACCCGGGCCGGGGTGCGCGACTGCACGAACATCTGGCCGACCATCACGGTCTTATCGCCGAGCTTCTGGTAGCGGCCGCCGATGTAGAAGTAGCCGGCGCGGGTCACCGGCTCGGCCGGGCCCGGCTCCGCCGCCGCCGCTCCCGGCGCGGCGGGGGCGGGCGCCGCGCTCCGGGGCGGGGCGTTCGGAGGCGTCGCGGGCTGGGGAGCGGGCAGGGGCGCGGGCTGGGCCGGGACCGGCCCCTGCGCCCGGGCGGGGCCCGCGACAGGCCCGGCTCCCAGCACAGTTCCCAGTCCGGCGGCCAGGATCAGCCCCTGAGCGGCGCGCAGCACCGCGCGGGTGCCGTTCGCGATGCCGTTCGCGATGCCGCCCGCGATGCCGCTGCCGGCCATGCCGTCTCTCCCGGATGCGCGCCGCTCCGCGCCGGCGCTTATTGCGGGAAACGCAACGTTCCACCAGCCAGGAAAGCTGCACGGTCCCGCGCGATCATCGCCGGCCGGACGAAGCGTCGCGGCGACCGGGATCGCGGCCGAGCCCGGCCCTCCGCGCATGCCAGGCGCGACCGCGGCGGCGCTGGCGCGGCGCGGGCGGCGCGCCCACTTTGGGGAGGCACCGGCGCCACAGCGGCGCCCCCCGCCCGGATCGCCCGCGGCGGGGCGAAGCCAAGGACTCCCGCCGTGGATCCCGAAACCGCCAAGACCCTGGTCTCCGCCGCCCTGGTCGCGTCGATCACCCTGTTCAGCCTCGTGTCGCTCCAGGCGTTCGTCGCCCAGATCCTGGCCGACCTCCGCGACGCCGGGTCCGCCCCGAAGCCCGTGCCGGTGCCGGTGCGCGTCGACCGCCGGGATCCGCCGCAGGCCTGACCGGCCCGCCGCTCCGATCGACGGGTGCCGGGCCGGGCGCGGATCAGGCCCCGTCCTGCCGGGCCCGCTCGCGCAGGATGAACTTCTGCACCTTGCCGGTGGAGGTCTTCGGCAACTCGCCGAAGACCACGTGGCGGGGGAGCTTGTAGGAGGCCAGCCGCCCCCGGCACCACTGGATCAGCTCGTCGGCCGTGGGGGTCGCGCCGGCTTTGAGCTCGACGAAGGCGCAGGGCGTCTCGCCCCACTTCGCGTCGGGCTTGGCCACCACCGCGGCCGCGGCCACTGCCGGGTGCTTGAACAGGGCGTCCTCGACCTCGATCGACGAGATGTTCTCGCCGCCCGAGATGATGATGTCCTTCGAGCGGTCCTTGAGCTGCACGTAGCCGTCCGGGTGCTTCACCCCGAGGTCGCCGGTGCGGAACCAGCCGCCCTTGAAGGCGGCCTGCGTGGCCGCCGGGTTCTTGAGGTAGCCGCGCATCACCACGTTGCCGCGCATCATCACCTCGCCGATCGTCGCCCCGTCGGCGGGCACCGGCTCCAGCGTCTCCGGGTCGCGCACGTCGAGGGCCTCGAGCACCGGGTAGCGCACGCCCTGGCGGGCCTTCCGGGCCGCCCGCTGGTCGGCCGCCAGCGCGTCCCAGTCGGCGTGCCAGGCGTTGACCACCGCCGGGCCGTAGCTCTCGGTCAGGCCGTACAGGTGGGTCACGTCGAACCCGGCCTCCGACATGCCGGCCAGCACCGCCTCCGGCGGCGGGGCCGCGGCGGTGAAGAAGGCGACGCGCCGGGGCAGGTCGCGGCGCTCGGCATCGGGGGCGTTGATCAGCATCTGCATGACGATCGGCGCGCCGCAGAGATGCGTGACCCCGTGCTCGGCCATCAGCCGGTACATCGTCTCGGCCCGCACCTGCCGCAGGCAGACATGGGTCCCGGCCACGATCGACAGGGTCCAGGGGAAGCACCAGCCGTTGCAGTGGAACATCGGCAGGGTCCAGAGATAGACCGGGTGCTGGCCGAGCCCGCCCGTGATGACGTTGCCGAGGGCCAGCAGCGCCGCCCCGCGATGGTGGTAGACCACGCCCTTCGGGTCGCCGGTGGTGCCCGACGTGTAGTTCAGGGTGATCGCGTCCCACTCGTCGTCCGGCAGCCGCCAGTCGTGCTCCGGGTCGCCGCCGGCCAGGAAGGCCTCGTAGTCGGTCGCGCCCAGGCGGGCGCCCGGGCCGTCGTACTCGGGATCGTCGACGTCGATCACGAAGGGCTTGGGCTCCAGCCCCTCCAGGGCCCCGGCGGCCGTCCGGGAGAACTCGCGGTCGGTGATCAGCACCTTGGCCTCGCCGTGCTGCAGGCAGAAGCGGATCGCGTCGGCGTCGAGGCGGGTGTTGAGGGTGTTGAGCACCGCCCCGGTCATCGGCACGCCGTAGTGGCACTCGATCATCTCGGGGGTGTTGGCGAGCAGCGCCGCCACGGTGTCGCCGCGGCCGATCCCGCGCGCCGCCAGCGCCGAGGCGAGGCGGCGGGCCCGGGCGTAGACCTCCCGGTAGGGCCGCCGCAGGGGGCCGTGGACCACCGCGACGTGGTCGGGAAACACCCGCGCGGCCCGGTCCAGGTAGAGCAGGGGCGTCAGCGGCTGGTGGTTGGCCGGGACGCGGTCGAGGTCGCGGTCGTAGATCGTGTCGCGGGCCATCCCCGTCCTCCCGGCAAAGTGTTGCCGGGACAGTAGCTTGCCGGAACGGGAGCGATCAATCGGTCCGGCGGGGCTTCCGCGTCCCGTCGCGCTCTCAGTGGCGCGCTCAGTGGCGCGGCTCGTCCTCGGGCTCGGGCAGGAAGCGGGCGAGCTCGAAGCCGATCTCGATCATCAGGTGCTCGATCCGGTCGGTCAGCGACGGCCGGTGCAGGGCGCGGGCGAGGTCGCGCAGGGCGATGACGTGCTCGGCCATCCGGTTCACCACCCGCTCGCTCTGCACGAGGTTGGCGGCCTGCTCCTCGGTGCGGTCGATGGCGATGCCGCGCCCGCGGGTCGCCCCGCCGGCGGGGTCGCGCTCGATCCGGCCGCGCATCAGCAGCGTGCGGATCCCGGTGCGGGTGTCCTTCGTGCGGAACTCCGCCTCGACGGGACCGCCGGTCTCGGCCACCGCGTGGAGATAGCTCTCGATCCGGACGCGGTCCTCGGGATGGGTGCGGTCGAGGAAGGCCTCCAGGGACACGCCGGCGGCGGCCGCCTCGGGGTCCAGGCCGAGCAGATCCGCGAGCGGGGCCGAGAGCGCCAGCTGCCCCGCCCAGTAATCGTGGGCCCAGGTGCCCACGACGCCGGAGGCCTCCAAAATGGATTGCGGGATCGGGGCTTCGGACATGCCATTCCTCGATGGGGCGATCCTTGTCTTTAAACTTGAGGTTTTCACCCCCACCAAGCTCCTCGTCTCACCCGCGCTCACGCTACGGTATCCGGGCGTCGCTGGAAAGGCTGTTAACCCTCTATATGCCAAGAATCTTAACTTGAAGTTTAGACTGCTGTCCTGCTGCCGCACTGGGCGGGGATATCCGCGAGGGACCGTTGTCTTAACGGCTCGTTAACCATGTCGGCCCCAACCTGTGCCCCGACATCCTTGGGTCACAGGATCGCGGCACGCCGCGAATCCCATACCTGAGGTTGGCACAGACGGCGCGGCGACCGGCAGTTGCGGGCGCCCGGACGGATGTATGGGGCCTTCTGGAGGACGCCCGGGATGAAAGCGATCACCTTCGTCACGCAGAAGGGCGGCAGCGGCAAGAGCACGCTGTGCATCTCACTGGCGGTGGCCGCCCGGGAGGCGGGCCACACGGTCTGCATCCTGGAGATGGACCGGCAGGCCACGATCTCCGACTGGCTGGACCACCGCACGGCCGACGGTCCCGAGGTGGCGCAGATCGACGCCACCCAGATCGACGCCGTGATGGAGCGCCTGCGCGACTCAGCCTACGACTACGTGTTCATCGACACGCCCGGCGTCGATTCCACCGGCACCCTCTCGGCGATCCGCGCCGCGGATCTGTGCATCATCCCGTGCCGGCCGACCCCCGCGGACCTGCGGGCGTTCAAGCCGACCCTGGCCGCCGTCTACCGGCTGGAGAAGAAGTTCGCCTTCGTGCTGAACCAGACCCCGCCGCGCTCCTACCGGGTCCGCGACGCCGCGGACGGGCTCGCGGTGCTCGGCATCCTGCCCGACGTGAACATCGTCGCCCGCACCGACCACCAGGACGCGATCGGCCTCGGCCAGGGCGTCACCGAGTTCAACCCCAAGGGCCAGGCCGCCGGCGAGGTCCGCCGCCTCTGGTCGTGGATCGAGCGCCGCACGCAGTCCCTGAGGACGGGCCAGCATGTCCAAGCCGCCTAAGCTCAGCCTCGCGGCGATCGTGGCCTCGGCGAGCCCGCCGGCCCGGCCCCATGCGGCCCGGCCGCAGGGCGCCGAGATCGTGTCGCTCACCCTCGCGCCCCCGGCGCCGAAGCAGGCGGCCACGCTCAAGCAGCGCGCCCGCCAGATGTCGGTCTACCTGGAGCCGCCGGTCTACGACCAGCTGCGCGACCTCGCCTACGCCGAGCGGACCAAGATGCACGCGCTGATGCTGGAAGGCCTCGACCTGCTGTTCAAGCAGCGGGGCACCCAGTCGATCGGGCAGCTCACCGACACGCAGTCCCGCTGAGGGCGAACTCGGCCTTCGGCCTATTACACCCGGGGCGGCGCGGCCGCTCCGGAGCGTGCCGCTGCTGCGCGCGGCGCCTTCCGGCCCTCCGGGACCGCAGAGGGCCGGCGCGGATCAAGCGGCCCGCGGCCTCCGCACCGGCTCGGCCCCGAGCCATCGCGATCCTGGCCCCGCTCCCACACGGAAAAGTGGAGCGCCGCGCCCGGGGGCGGTCGGACGGGCGCGCCAGCAAGAATTTGAAAAATCCGTTCCCGAACAAGATGTTGCCCGTCGATCCGCGCGCAATGCTCGAGAACCGACCGGCCGCGCGGCCCGCTTCCTGAACCCGGCCGCAGCCCATCGTTCAGGCTTCCTTTACGCGACCGCTACAAATCTGGGTGGACCGATCGCGGCCCCGTGCACGCGGCCGGCTCCGGTCCGGTCGGGCCCCGCTCACGCGTAGAGTTTGGTGAAGTCCACGATGGTGCGCACGACGCTTCCCCGGCCGGCGCGCCTCGCCCTGCGGCTCATCGCCGTCTCGGGCGTGGCCCTGGCCACGGCCAACTGCGCGACCTCGCCTCAGCAGAAGCTCGCCGCCGGGAACGGGATCGACCCGAAATACGGGGTCAAGGCGAGCCCGCGCCTCTACAACGAGGGCGACGTGATCCCGAAGGGCGGCGGGCGCCGCTACACCGGCAAGCCCTACGTGGTGGCCGGGCAGACCTACGTGCCGAAGGAGAATCCGAGCGGCTACGTCCGCGAGGGGCTCGCCTCCTGGTACGGCTCGGCCTTCCACGGCCGCATGACCGCCAACGGCGAGGTCTTCGACCGCCACTCGATCGCCGCCGCCCACCCGACCCTGCCGCTGCCGAGCTACGCCCGGGTGACGAACCTCGAGAACGGCTACTCGATGCTGGTGCGCGTCAACGACCGCGGCCCCTACCATGCCGGCCGGGTCATGGACGTGTCGGAGGATGCGGCCGAAGCGCTGGGCTTCCACCGCAGGGGCACCGCGCGGGTGCGCGTCGAGTATGTCGGCAAGGCCTCGGTGGCCGGCAGCGACGACCGCAAGCTCCTCGCGAGCCTGCGCACCGACGGGCGGCCCGCCGGCCGCTCGACCGTGATGGTGGCCGATCTCGGCCCGACGGAGGACACCGAGCGCTACACGCGCTCCGCCCCGGCGCTGGCCTTCAAACCCGCCCAGGAGGCGGAAGAGAGCGGGACGGCGGCCGAGAAGGCGCCCGCCGAGGCCCCGGCCGCCCGGCCCGAGCGGGCGGCGCCGGTGCGCGCGCCGATCGTGCTGGCCTCGGCCGCCGTGACGGTCCCGGCGGCCGTGCAGCCCACCGCGTCGCGGGTGCGCGAGTTCCGGCCCGCCCCGGTGCCGGCCGTCGCCGCCAGGGGCGGCCTCGGGGCCGGGACCCTGAAGGTCGCGGGTCTCAACCCGGCCCACACCCCCGGCCTCGCCCCGGCCGCGCCGCCGGCGCACGGTCATGCCGCCGGGAAGGCCGGCCCGAAGGCCGGCCCGGCCCTCGCCGAAGTCCATCGCCGGGCGGTCCCGGCGCCCGGGACCGTGAAGCTCGCCAAGGCGTCGTCGGGCCCGTCCTCCGCGCCGCACGGCGCGTCCCCGGCCGCGATGCCCGCCGCGATGCCGGCCTCGGCCAAGCTCGCCATGGCGCGCCTCGCCGCGGTGCCGGCCAGAGCGTCGGCCACGAAGGCCGGTGCGCCGGCCGCGAACGGCTCCGTGACCACCTCTGCCAAGACCGCCCCCAAGGCCCCCGCCGCCAAGGGGCCGGCCACCAAGACCGCCGGTAAGGCGGGACACGCCCGCCTCGCCGGGATCTACTGACGGCGGCGCCCGGGCCGACCCGCGGCCGCCCGACGGGTCCGGCGGCCCATGTGGCGGCCCATGTGGCGGTCGATGCGGCGGCCAATGCGGCATTTCGCATTCGATCCGGCGCCGAAACCGTAATATGGTCACGCTTGTTATTGGGATACGGGCGGGACGCTTCCGGCCCGACGGCAGGCGCGGGACGGAACGGTGATGCGCAGACCCCTTCTCACCCTTCTCGCGGCCGCCTGCGCGCTGGGCGCCGGCCTCGCCGCCGCCGCCGCGCAGACTTTCCAGACCGCGGCCCCGCACGCGATCCTGATCGACGCCGATTCCGGCTCGGTCCTGTTCGAGAAGGCCGCCGACGAGCGGTTCTCGCCGGCCAGCATGGCCAAGCTCATGACCACCGACATCGTGTTCGAGGCGCTGAAATCCGGCCGCCTGTCGATGGACACGGAGTTCACCGTCACCGAGGACGCGTGGAAGCGCGGCGGGGCCGGGGGCGGCGGCTCGTCGATGTTCGCGCAGGTGAACAGCCGCATCAAGATGTCGGACCTGCTGCGCGGCCTGATCGTGCAGTCGGGCAACGACGCGGCCATCACCATCGCGGAGAACATGGCCGGCTCCGAGGAGGCCTTCGCCGGGCTGATGAACCAGCGCGCCAAGGAGATCGGGCTGACGAACTCGACCTTCCGCAACGCCACCGGCTACTCGGCGCCCGACCAGAAGGTCACGGCCCGGGACATGGCGAAGCTCGCGCTGCACATCATCGACACCTACCCGGACTACTACAAGATCTTCGCCGAGAAGGAGTTCACCTGGAACAAGATCCGCCAGCAGAACCGCAACCCGCTGCTCGCCCTCGACATCGGCGCGGACGGGCTCAAGACCGGCTACCTAGAGGAATCCGGCTACGCGCTCACCGGCTCGGCGGTGCAGAACGGCCAGCGGCTCGTGCTGGTGGTCTCGGGGCTCAAGACCGCCCGGGACCGCGCCTCCGAGTCGCGCAAGCTGATGGAGTGGGGGTTCCGCGCCTTCGAGCCCCGGCAGGTCTTCGCGCCGGGCGAGACCGTGGCCGAGGCCTCGGTGTTCGGCGGCCAGTCGGGCTCGGTGCCGCTGGTGGCGAAGAAGCCCGTGCGGGTGCTGCTGCCGCGGGGCTCCAGCGACCGGGTCAGCGCCAGGGCGATCTATACCGGGCCGCTCATCGCCCCGGTGGAGGAGGGCCAGCGGGTCGGGATCCTGCGCGTCCAGCGCGGCGACACCGTCGCCCTCGACCAGCCGCTCTTCGCCGGCGCCGCGGTGGAGCCCGGCACCCTGTCGCAGCGGGCGATGGACGCGGCGCTGGAATTCGGCACCGGCCTCGTCCGCAAGGCCTTCGACCGGGCCGGCAAGGGAACCGACAAGGGCGGGGACAAGGGGACCGACAAGGGTGCTGCCGGGGCGGCCAACCCGTCGTGACGGCGCGCGCGTGACCGGGCCGCTGTCCGGGGCTCCCGCCGGGGCGGGCGGCACCTTCATCACCGTCGAGGGCGGGGAGGGGGCCGGCAAGTCGACCCAGATCGCCCGCCTCGCCGCGACCCTGCGCGCGCGCTCGGGGCGGCCCGTCTGCGTGACGCGCGAGCCCGGCGGCTCGCCGCGGGCGGAGGAGATCCGCACGGCGCTGCTCGACGGCGTCGCCAAGCCCTACGGCCCCTTCGCGGAGGCCCTGCTGTTCAGCGCCGCCCGGATCGACCATCTCGACCGGCTGATCCGCCCGGCGCTCCGCCGGGGCGAGACCGTGCTGTGCGACCGGTTCATCGACTCGACCCGGGCCTACCAGGGCGCCGCCGGGGGGCTCGATCCCGGGCTCGTGGACGCCCTGGAGCGGGTCGTCGTCGGCCCGACCCGGCCCGATCTCACCCTGATCCTCGACCTCGCCCCCGAGTCCGGCCTCGCCCGCGCGGCCGGGCGCGGCGCCCGGACGGGGCAGGGGGCCGACCGGTTCGAGGCCGAGGCCCTCGACTTCCACATCCGGCTGCGGGAGGCCTTCCTGGCGATCGCCCGGGCGGAACCGGGGCGCTGCGCGGTGATCGACGCGTCCCGCGATCCCGACACGGTCGAGGCGGCGATCCGCGCCGCCGTCGCGTCCCGGCTGCCGGCGCTCCTGCCCGACCGGCCGGCGGGGGCGGGCCGGAGCGGCGACGCCGCGTGAGCGGCCGTACGGGCGTGGCCGGTCCCGGCCCGACCGGTCCCATCCTGGCCGGCGGCCGTGTAAGCAGTCGCGCGGGCGCGCCGCCCAGATCGGAGCCCGCCGGCCCGCGCCGTGAGACTCACTCCATGAAGCCCGCCCGTGAAGCCCGCCCCGTGAGACCCGCCCCGTGAAGCCCACCGACCGCGCCGCCGACGACGTCGAGCCCGGGGACCTCGCCGGGATCCCGCGCCCGCGCGAGACCCTCGGGCTCGTCGGCCACGCGGCCGCGGCCGACGCCTTCGCGGCCGCCATCGCGGCGGGGCGCCTGCACCACGCGTGGCTGATCGGCGGCGCCCCCGGCATCGGCAAGGCGACCCTGGCTTACCGGGTCGCCCGGCGCCTGCTCGCCTACCCGGGGGGCGGGGGCCCGGCGGGCCTCGCCGTGCCGGCGGGCGACGCCGTCCTCGGCAAGGTGGCGGGCCTGTCGCACCCGAACCTCGTGGTCCTGCGCCGCCACCGGAGCGCCGGCGCCAAGACGCTGCCGACCAAGATCTCGGTCGACGCCGTGCGCCGCGCCCTCGACCTGTTCGCCTCGACGGCCGCGGATTCGGGCTGGCGCGTCTGCATCCTCGACAGCGCCGAGGACCTGAACGCCAACGCCGCCAACGCGCTGCTGAAGGTGCTGGAGGAGCCGCCGCCCCGCGCGCTGTTCCTGATCCTGTCCCACCAGCCCGGCCGGCTGCTGCCGACCATCCGCTCCCGCTGCCGGACGCTGATGCTGCGCCCCCTCCCGGCCGAGGACGTCGCCCGGGTGGTGCGCGGCCTGCCCGAGCCCTTCGCGCAGCCCGACGAGACCGCCCTGGCCCGGGCGCTGGCCCAGTGCGAGGGCTCGGTCGCCCGCGCGCTCGCGATGCTCGATCCGGTCACCGCCGGCCTCGTGGCCGAGATCGAGACCCTGCTGGCGCGGGCGCGCACGCCCGACTGGGGCCGGGTGCTCAAGCTCGCCGAGACCCTGGCGGGCCGCGACGCCGAGGCGCGGTTCGAGGCCGCCCAGGACGCGGTGCTGCGCTTCGTCTCGGCCGAGATCGACCGGCGCCGGGATGAGCCCCCCGCCCGCCTCGCGGCCCTGGTGGAGGTCGCCGACCGGTTCGGCCGCGCCGCCCGGGAGGCGGCGATCTACAACCTCGACCGGCGCCCGGTCGTGCTGTCGCTGTTCGGGGATCTCGCGGCGGTGGCTTAGGGCCCGGCGGGCACCCGTCCCCGTATCCGACATCCGGATCCGGCCCGCCGCCGGCGTGGAACCGTCCGGCGCCGGCGCCGTTGTCCGCACGATGACAGCATACTGTCATTCTGACAATATCCTGCCGCCAGGACGTGCCCCATGGAGCCCGACCCGCCTCGGACAGCCCGCGACCGCGACCGGACCCGGCACGCCCTGTCGGACCTCGTGGTCGCGGTGTTCCGCCTCAACGGCGACCTGCTCGCGGCCGGCGACACGCTGGTGCAGGATCTCGGGCTCACCAGCGCCCGCTGGCAGGTGCTGGGGGCCATCGCCCTCGCGCCGGCGCCGCTGCCCGTCGCCCACATCGCCCGCAACATGGGCCTCGCCCGCCAGTCGGTGCAGCGCCTCGTCGGCGAGATGCGGGCCGACGGGCTGATCCGGCTCGCGCCCAACCCCCACCACCGCCGCGCACCCCTCGTCGCCATGACCCCGCGGGGCGCGGAGGCCTACCGGCAGGCGATGGCGCGCAACGCCCTCTGGTCGGACGGGCTCACCGAGGGCCTCGCGCCCGAGGCCGTCGAGGCCGCCGCCGCGCTGCTGCAGGGCCTGCAGCGGCGGATCGGCGCCTCCCACGCCGCCATCGCGTCCATCGCCGCGGAGGCCCGGCAGGAGACCCCGCACGAGACCCGACAGGAAAGCCGACAGGAGACCGACCGATGACCGACGCCCACGCCGCCCCGGGCTACGACGCCGACGTGATCGTCGTCGGCGCGGGCCCCGTCGGCCTGACCGCGGGCTGCGCCCTGCGCCATCACGGCGTGTCGTGCCTGGTCCTGGAGCAGCGCGCGGAGGTCAGGGCGTACTCGCGGGCCAACAATCTCTGGGCCCGCCCGCAGGAGCTGCTCGCCGGCATCGGCCTGCGCGACGCCCTGGCGGAGAACGCCTACGCGGTCCGCACCATCAACTTCTTCGTCGACGGCGCGCCGACGGCGCCGATCCCCATCGCCGACGTCGCCAGCCCCTATCCCGATGTCCTGTACAGCGGGCAGGACGTGATCGAGCGGACCCTGATCGACGCGTTCGAGGCCCGCGGCGGCCGGCTGGACCGGGGCTGCACGGTGACCGGCATCAACCAGGACGCGGCGGGCGTCACCGTGACCCTCCGGCGGGGCGCGGACGGGCCGGAGACGCGGCTGCGCGCCCGCTACTGCGTGGCCGCCGACGGGGCCCGGAGCACGGTCCGCGCCCGGCTCGGCCTGGATTTCGAGCCCGAGCGGCTCACGGGCTGCATGAACCGGCAGGTCGACGCCCGGCTGTCCTGGCGCCGCGGGTCCGAGCCGGACCAGCTCTGGTTCTTCTACTACCCGCGCGGCTTCGCCGGCATCATGCCGGTCTGGGGCGGCTACCACCGGCTGTTCTTCCTGGCCGACGACGCCGGCGTGCCGGACCGCGACCCGACGCTCGCGGAGATCCAGGCCCTCGCCCGGGAGGTCACCGGCGACGAGACCCTCACCCTGAGCGACCCGCAATGGCTCACCCACAGCCGCTTCGCCTACGGGGTCTCCCCCGGCTACGCGCGGGGCCGCGTCTTCCTGGCGGGCGATGCCGGGCACCTGTCCCTGCCGATCGGCGGCCAGGGAATGAATGCTGGCCTCCACGACGCGGTCGAGATCGCGTGGCGGCTGGCCATGACCCTGCGGGGCGAGGCGGCGCCCGCCATCCTCGACTCCTACGACGGCGAGCGCGGCGGCGAGCACGCCCGGCTGAGCGCCCAGCAGGTGCGCGGGTTCCGGTGGACCGTCTATCGCGGCCCCGTCACCGACACGGTGCTGGGGCTGGCCGCGAAGGCGCTGCCGAACCTGGGCTCCCTGCTGCAGGGGACGGACGACATGCAGCAGATGGGCGTCGCCTATCCCGGCAGCCTCCTGAACGCGGATCACCTGTCGGGCCTCGCGAACCTGACGCACCTGCTGCGGCCGGGGCCGAAGCCGGGCCAGCGCGCGCCGGACGCGCCGGTGACGCGGGACGGGGTGCGCACGCGCCTGTTCCCGTTCCTCTACAACCCGGACGGATGGACGACGGGCTGGGCGCTCCTGTGCTTCGACGGACGGTCGCCGGAGGCGGCGCCCGCCCTTCTGGAGGCGGTCCGGGCCGTGGCGCCCTGGCCCTGGCTGCGTCCGCGGCTCGTCCTCGCCGGCCCCCTGATCGCGGCGGCGGAGGTGCCCGTCCTTTCGGATCTGGACGGCCGGGCACACGGCGCCTACGGGCTGGAGGGCCGGCCGGCGCTCGTGCTGGTGCGCCCGGACGGGCACATCGCCTTCCGGAGCGGCGCGGATCGGACCGACCGCCTGATCGCGTATTGCCGCGCGCTCTTCGACGCGGCGGGGCGCGCGGCCGGGGAAGCGGTGCGGCCGGAGGCGGCTTGCGCCGGGTGAGGGCAGCGGGGGCCGCGACGTCGGTGCCGTGCCCCGGGGCACGGCTCCGCCCCTCGTCCCGGCGCCGCGTCCCGGCCGAGCGCGACCGGCACCGGAGTCGCGGCGTCTCACGGATCCGGCCGGCTGCCGGACAGGCGCAAGATCGCGGCTTCCCTGTAGGCGCGGGGCGACAGGCCGTGGCGGTCCTTGAAGCGCCGGGCGAAATGGGCCTGGCTCGCGAAGCCGCACTCGTAGGCCACGACGCCGATCGGGCGGTGCAGGCTGACCGGATCGGAGAGGCGCCTGGCCGCCGCCGCGAGGCGGCGCTCCCAGATCCAGTCGGAGATGTGCTGGCCGCGCTCGTGGAACATCTCCTGGAGCCGGCGCAGGGACACGCCCATCGCGGCGGCGAGCCGGGGCGGATCGAGGGTCTGGTCGCCGAGATTCGCCTCGACATGGGCCTTGGCGCGCTGGACCACGACGCTGCCGTGCAGGGAATGCGGCACCTCCCGGGCCATCCGATCCGCGAGCGCGGCCACGATCAGATCCACGCCGATGGTCGCCATGCGCTCCGCCGCCTCGGGGGAGAGCTGCCGGTTCACCCGGAGCAGATCCCCGAAGAAGGTCGTCACCAGGCGGGTCGTGGCCGATCCGGCGGGCATCGTCAGGGCCGCGAACAGCCGGGCCGGTCCGAGCAGGCCCTCGAGGCGCTCCCGCGGCAGGGCCATGACCAGTGTCTGGCCATCCGTGCGCGCGTCCAGCACGCCCGGGTGATGGTCGATGACGGTGAGGTCTCCCGTCCCCTGCACCGCCTCGCGGCCGTGCTGCTGAAAGGTGGACGCGCCGGCGAGACGGAAGTTCAAGCGGATCAGCCCGTCAGGCCGGCGCCGGACCGTATCGGCGGTGATCGTGGTCGTGAGGGCGCTCTGGGTGATCCGGCTGAAGGTCAGCGGGCCGACGGCGCCGATCTCGATCTCGCCCGCGAACGGCCCGTCGGCGCGCCGCCGCTGCTCGATTGGCCCGATCCGTTCGGCGACGACCTCCTGCCAGAGCTTGAAGCGCGTCCGGGGATGTGTCCCGGCCGTCGAGAAGACCCGGCGCATCAGGCCGCTCGGAGAGGCGCCGGCGCGCGGCCTCCGGAGAACCCGTCCGTTGCGCGGAGCCGGATGCCCCGGAGCGTGACCTGAAGACAAGTCATCGACGACAGATAGATCACATCACCCCCATATTCGATCGATCAATTCAGCAATAATCGACTTATTTTCTCTGTTATTCGCGATATATCGAACCGTTTACGGCCATAAATCCGATCTCTATAGACATTTCGTCGACAAAGACCCGGCAATACCGATTCGAATCGCTCATATGTCACGCTCCTTCGTCCCTCAAGCTCCGAGAATAACTTAGCGAGCGGATCTGCGTCCGCTGGCGCTCGGCATTCCGGGCCGATGTGACGTCGATGACGGCCGTGCGTGGTGCACCGATCCGGCGGCGCGACGGAACGCCGGCAGGGCTCGGCCCATGTGACGGTGCCAGCGGCCGATGAGTCTTCGGCACCGACGTCCTCGCGAGCGGAGCGAAGCAATCCAGCAGCGCGACGCCTGCCAATGTTGCGCGACCCTGGGTCGCTTCGCTGCGCTCGCGATGACGGTGAGGCGTCGTCGAGGGCGGCGCGCG
>NZ_JBKFAL010000068.1:0-3409 GCF_053345625.1 Methylobacterium sp. D53M | reverse complement strand
TTTGCGGCGCTCCTCGTGACCGCGCTCGGGTGGGGGTTCGGCTGGCTGGCGATGAAGGTCGTCCTGCAAAGCTGGCCCCCGCTGTTCGGGCGGGGCGCGGCGGGCCTGATCGCAGCAATGCTGCTCGCCCTTGTGGCGCTGATGCGCGGCGAACGTCTCTCCGTGCCCCGGGGGGCTCGCGCCCGGCTGGCGATGGCAGCGTACACCAACGTCTTTGCGTGGATGGGTTTCTCGTCGCTCAGCCTGCGCTGGATTACCGTCAGCGAGGCCGCCCTGTTGGTTTATTCGATGCCGGTCTGGGCGACCTTGTTCGCCTGGGCGGTGTCAGGCCATCGCCCGACGCTGCGGGGCTTACTCGCGCTGGTGCTCGGCCTCTCCGGGATCGGCGTGCTGCTCGGTGCTGGCGCAGGCGCCCTGGGCGAGGAGAAATTGCCCGGCATCGGATTCGCGCTCGCGGCTGCGGTCCTTTTCGCGCTCGGCGCGGTCCTTAATAGCCGCGCTCTGCCAGTGCCCCCCTTCGCGATGACCGCGTGGCAAGTCGGACTGGGCTGTCTGCCGATGGTGGTGCTCGGCATAACGCTCGAACGGCCGGCCGTCATGGCGCTCAGCGGCGCGAGCGCATGGGCGTTCGTCTACGTCACCCTGATCCCAATGGCTGCCTGCTTTCTCACGTGGTTCGAGGCGCTTCGACGGTTGCCGCCCGTGGCGGCTTCCACGAGTATGCTGCTCGTCCCTCTCATCGGCATCCTCTCCGCGACGTTGTTCCTCGGCGAGCCTTTGGGTCCGCGGGAAATGCTGGCCATGGCGCTGACGCTGGGAGGCGTCGTCCTGGCTTTGAGAAAGTGATGATCGGCCGTCATCGCCGAGGCGATCACGGCGGCTGTCACACCGGTCCCCCACCTTGCAGAGGGCGCAATGCCGAAACTGTCCGCCGAGCACCTTCGCGTCGCCGACGTGATGGCCCGCGACGTCGAGTTCATAGAGCCGCAATCGAGCGTGCAGGCTGCGGCGGTCCTGATGGGCGAAATCGAGGTGGGGGCGCTGCCGGTCGGCTCGGCCGATCAGCTGGTCGGCATCGTCACGGATCGGGATCTGCTCTATCGGGTCGTCGCCCGTGGGCGCGATCCCACCGCCGTGGCGGTCCAGGAGGTCGCCTCGCGCCCCGTCCTCTCCTGCGATCCCGGCGATTCCCTCCGCGCGGCCCTCGACATCATGGGGTCGAACTACGTTCGGCGCCTTCCGGTGGTCGATGGGACTCGAAAGGTGGTGGGCTGGCTGACCCTCGCCGACATCTCGCGCCACCTGCTCGTGAGCGACGATGCCTTGCAGGTATCCCTGCAGGCGCTCACGGAAGGGGCAACGGACGTCTGATCACACGCGGTAGCGGCGCTCTGCGGCGCGCACGGCCGTGGTGGGCAGGCCGCGATGCAAGGCGACGTAGTCCGCGAAGGCCCATCCCGGCGGCCCGGCGTGCCGGGCGGCGATCAAGCAGAGTATGAAGCCGATCAGGCCGGTGTCGGGCTCGCTCAGGCCCGCCAACGCCTCGTCGAGCGGCGGCGGCGTCCGAAGGGCGGCATCGAACATCGCGAGGATCTCGGCGTCGGCCCCCGAGGCGACGAGCCAAGCCCGGATCGGATCGAGCACCGGCGCTGGACCGCTTGACCGGGCCACCACGGCGGCGAAGCGAGCGAGGGCGGTGCGCTCCGCGCCGGAAAGCCGCGCCAGATTGACACTCAGCGGCATAAGGGTCTGGTGGCGGTTCTGCAAAAAGCCATGGACGACTTTTTGCCCGACCACTTCGAGGATCTGCCGCCGGCCGGGGGGGATAGCGCGGTGCCGGCGATCGACCGCGTCCGCTCCCCCGTCCCCTGCCGGATGATCTCGTCGTTCCCCGGCCTGCTCCAACGCCTACCCCTCTCAGCCCGCGCCGTTGCGACGGTGTCCCGAACAGGTGTCTCTGGATGACCGTCGATCAAGTGCTCGCCTTCGGCCTGATCGGCTTGACGGTAGCCGCTTTCGTGTGGGATCGCCTGCCCTACGATCTCGTGGCCCTGACTGCCCTCGCCGTCGGCATCGCGGTGGGGCTCGTGCCCGCCGACAAGGCGTTCTCGGGATTCTCCGACGACATCGTGATCATCGTCGGGTCTGCCCTCGTCCTCTCGGTGGCCATTGCTCGCTCCGGCGCGGTCGAGACCCTGATGCGTCCGCTCATGCCGTACATGACCAGCCCGGTCCGCCAAGTGCCGATCCTCGTGGCCGGGGTCCTCCTCCTATCGATGGTGACGAAGAACGTCGGTGCGCTCGCCATCTTCATGCCGATCGCGCTACAAGTCGCCCGCCGCAGCGGGACAACACCCTCGGCGCTGCTCATGCCGATGGCCTCGGCCTCGCTCATCGGCGGCATCGTCACGCTGGTGGGCACATCGCCGAACGTCATCGTCTCAAAGGTCCGCGCCGACCTGACCGGTAAACCCTTCGGCATGTTCGACTACGCCCCCGTGGGTCTGTGCGTGGCCGCGGCAGGCTTCGTCTTTCTCTGCCTCGGATGGCGCCTGCTGCCCCGGCGGGATGGAGGCACGCGCTCGATGGAGGCGGCGTTCACGCTGGAGCGCTATACGACGGAGGCGCGCCTCCCGCCGGAGCATCCGGCGGTCGACCGGACGGTGGCCTTCCTGGAGGCCCAGGGCGACGGGGATGTCAGCGTCGCCACCATCCTGCGCGAGCGTTTTCGGCGCTACCCGGCCAGCCCGGACTTCCGGCTTAGGGGCGACGATGTGCTCCTGCTCAACGGCGAGCCGGACGCCCTCGAGCGCTTCGTGGCACGCACCGGACTGGCCCTAGCCGGCGCCGCGCCCGCGGCGGAGGCCGTGGTGATGGAGGGCGTGGTGACGGCGGAGTCCGAACTCGTCGGGCGCACGGCCGCTCAACTCGATCTGGAGCACAGTTCCGGTCTGGGCATCCTCGCCGTCAGCCGGCGCGGCCGCCGCATCGAACAGAGCCTGTCCGCCGTCCGTTTCCGGGCTGGGGACGTCGTCGTGGTGCGCGGGCACGGTGCGGCGTTGGCATCGGCCCTCGGGATGCTCAAGGTGCTTCCCCTCGCCGCTCGGGAGATCGCCCTCGGCCGGAACGACCGGAGTTGGCTGCCGGCCGCGATCCTGTTCCTGGCCATGGGCCTCGTCGCCCTTCACGTCGTGCCCGTCGCTGTCTCCTTCTTCGGTGCGGTGGTCGCCGTGCTGCTTCTGCGGAGCTTGACGCCGCACGAGGCTTACCAAGCCGTCGAATGGCCCGTGCTCGTCCTCCTGGGTGCCTTGATCCCAATCTCCGAGACCGTCAGCAGCACGGGCGGCGCCGACCTGATTGCCGGCCAACTCACGGCCTTGGTGCAGGGTCTCTCACCGATCACAGCCCT
>NZ_JBKFAL010000067.1:0-3473 GCF_053345625.1 Methylobacterium sp. D53M | reverse complement strand
GTGCCGGCCGCCGCGGAGGATCGCCGTCGCGCCCGCAGGCGGCGACGGTTGCGTCCCGGCGCCGGCCGCGCGACAACGCGGGCAGCTTCCCGCGCTCATCCGGAACACCACAGACGTGACGTCCAACGCCCCGGCGAATCCCCGAAAGACGTTCGGTCTCTCGACCGCGATCTCCTACCCCAACGGCGCGCCCCATATCGGACACGCCTACGAGGTGATCGCCGCCGACGCGATCGCGCGCTTCCACCGGCTCGACGGCTACGACGTGCTGTTCTCCACCGGGACCGACGAGCACGGGCTGAAGATCCAGCAGGCCGCGACCCGGGCCGGCACCACCCCGCGTGCCTACGTCGACGGCACGGCCGCCCGGTTCCAGGCCATGGCCGACCGGATGGACTGCGCCTACGACCGCTTCATCCGCACCACCGAGCCCGGCCACTACGCCGCCGCCCAGGAGATCTGGCGGCGGATGGAGGCCAACGGCGACATCTACCTCGACAAGTATGCCGGCTGGTACTCGGTCCGCGACGAGGCCTACTACGACGAGTCCGAGACCCGGCTCCTGGAGGATGGCAGCCGCCGCAGCCTCGCCACCGACACGCCGGTCGAGTGGATGGAGGAGGAGAATTTCCTTTTCAGACTGTCGGCCTACCAGGACCGGCTGCTCGACCTCTACGCGGATCAGCCGGACTTCATCGGGCCGGACACGCGCCGGAACGAGGTGGCGAGCTTCGTGCGCTCCGGCCTCAAGGACCTCTCGGTCAGCCGCACCAATTTCGACTGGGGCGTGCCGGTGCCCGGCCACCCCAACCACGTGATGTACGTGTGGGTCGACGCGCTCACCAACTATCTCACCGTCACCGGCTTCCCCGACGCGGAGAACCCCCAAAAAAGATTCTGGCCGATGGACCTGCACGTGATCGGCAAGGACATCGTCCGGTTCCACGCGGTCTACTGGCCGGCCTTCCTGATGTCGGCCGGGCTGCCGCTCCCGAAGCGCGTCTTCGGCCACGGCTTCCTGCTCTCCAAGGGCGAGAAGATGTCGAAGTCGCTGGGCAACGTCCTCGACCCGTTCGAGCTCGCCGACACCTACGGGGTCGACCCGGTGCGCTACTTCGTGCTGCGCGAGGTGCCGTTCGGGGGCGACGGCAGCTACAGCCACGAGGCGATCATCGGCCGGATCAACGCCGATCTCGCCAACGATCTCGGCAACCTCGCCCAGCGCTCGCTCACGATGGTCGCCAAGAACTGCGACGGCGCGGTACCGGATCCGGGCAGCCTGGACGCGGCCGACACGGCCCTGCTGGCCCAGGCCGACGCCCTGCCGGCACGGGCCCGGACCCTCATGGGCGAGCTCGCGCTCCACACCGTCCTGGCCGAGATCTGGGCCGTGGTGGCCGAGGCCAACCGCTACTTCGCCGCCCAGGAGCCGTGGAAGCTCCGCAAGTCCGACCCGGCGCGGATGAACGCGGTGCTCTACACGACGCTGGAATCCCTGCGCGTCTTCGGCATCCTGACCCAGCCCTTCGTGCCGGGGGCGGCGGCCAAGCTCCTCGACCTGCTGGCGGTGCCGGCCGACCGGCGCGGCCTCGCCGATGTGGGGGCGGGGGGCCGGCTCGTCCCCGGCACGGCGCTCCCCGCCCCCGCGCCGATCTTCCCGCGCTTCGAGCGCCCCGAGACTCCGTCCGCTTGAAGGCCCCTGCCGCTTGAAGGACCCTGCCGCCCGACGGCCCCGAGACCCGATGCTCATCGACAGCCACTGCCATCTCGACTTCCCGGACTTCGCCGCCGACCTCCCGGGCGTGATCGCCCGCGCCAAGGCCGCGGGCGTCGCCGGCATGCTCACGATCGCCACCCGGGTCGCCAAGGCCGACACCTACCGGGCGATCGCCGAGGCTCATCCCGAGGTCTGGCACACGGTCGGCACCCATCCCCACGGGGCCGCCGAGGAGCCGGACGTCGCCGCCGAGACGATCGCGGGCCTCGCCCAGGCCAGCCCGCGCTGCGTCGGGATCGGCGAGGCGGGCCTCGACTACCACTACGCCGACGCCGCCCCCGAGGCCGTGCAGGAGCGGGTGCTGCGCGCCCATATCGCGGCGGCCCGGCTCTCCGGCCTGCCGCTCGTGATCCACGCCCGGGACGCCGACGACCACATGGAGCGGGTGCTCGCCGACGAGATGGGCCGGGCGCCGTTCCGGGCGGTGCTGCACTGCTTCTCGTCGGGGCGGCGGCTGGCGGAGGCGGGGGTGGAGCTCGGGCTGTACGTGTCCTTCTCGGGCATCGTCACCTTCCGGCGCTCGCACGACCTGCGCGACATCGCCAGGGCCGTGCCCCTCGACCGGATCCTGGTGGAGACCGACGCGCCGTTCCTGGCCCCCGAGCCCCACCGGGGACGGACCAACGAGCCGGCCTACACGGCCGACACCGCCCGGTCGCTGGCCGGGACCCTGGGGCTGACCGCCGAGGACTTCGCCCGGACCACGACGGCGAATTTCTTCACCTTGTTCGACAAGGCCGCCGGAACGCGCCCGGGCGCTGCGTGACGAGTCGGAGCGGGAGATCCGGATGGCGAGCCTGACCCTGCGCATCCTCGGTTGCGGCTCGTCCGGCGGGGTGCCGCGGGTCGGCAGCGGCTGGGGCGCCTGCGACCCGGCGGAGCCGCGCAACCGCCGGCGGCGCTGCTCGATCCTGGTGGAGCGCGCGTCGGGGGCGGGGCGGACCACGCTCCTGGTCGACACCTCTCCGGACCTGCGCGAGCAGCTCATCGACGCCGGCGTGACGCGCCTCGACGGGGTGCTCTACACCCACGCCCACGCCGACCACACCCACGGGATCGACGACCTGCGCCCGCTGGTGATCGCCATGCGGGCCCGCATCCCGGTCTACGCCGACGCCCTGACGCGGTCGCTGCTCACGGCCCGGTTCGGCTACTGCTTCGAGACGCCCCCCGGGAGCGCCTACCCGCCGATCCTCGACCTGCGCGACCTCGCCGCCGGCCGCGACCTCACCCTGGAGGGGGAGGGGGGCGCGGTCACCGTGGAATCGCTCCCGGTGGAGCACGGCAACGAGGCGGCCCTGGGCTTCCGCTTCGGCGCAGCCGCCTACATGCCCGACGTCAGCCTGATCCCGGAGGCGAGCCTCGCCCGGCTCCGCGGTCTCGACCTGCTGATCATCGACGCCCTGCGGGACACCCCGCACCCGACCCACTTCTCGGTCTCGGACGCCCTCGCGCTGATCGAGTCGGTCCGCCCGCGCAGGGCGGTCCTCACCAACCTGCACACCGATCTCGACTACGGCGCCCTCGCGGCGCGCCTGCCGGAGGGCATCGTGCCCGCCTATGACGGCATGACCCTGAGTCTCGAGGCCTGAGCGCACCCGACAGGAGCGCGAATCGGGCGTCACACGGCTGTCGTCCTCGGAGTCCAAGAAAATCGGCTTTCCGGCCAACAAGCCTGTTGACGGCCGGGAACCGT
>NZ_JBKFAL010000066.1:0-4350 GCF_053345625.1 Methylobacterium sp. D53M | reverse complement strand
TCCCTGGACGCGCCCGTGCGTCCTCTGTCCTGGACGCGCCTATGCGTCCGCTATCTATATTCTCGGTGGAGGGTGACGTGAGAACAGAACTAGCGCGGCGGCAGCCGACGCCTTGGGTGATCGACCATGGCGGGACCCTACGCGACGCCAACGGCAAGGTCGTGCGCCTGTCGGGTTTAGGTACCGCGCTGAACGCGACCAGCTTCTTCCCGCATGCTGATCGCAATCGAGATTTCATGCTGCAGGCCGTGAATAGGCTAGGTCGCGAGTTGGATCGAGCTGAAGCCGAGGATGCTGACGCGGTCTAATTGCCGACGCTCCACGCTGACAGCTATTCGAAAATCAAAAAAGAAAGCGAGTTCGCCGGCCGCTCACTGTGGCCTGTGAAGACCGCCAGCGCCCTGCTGGCACAAAGCGGCCGAGGAAGCGGCTGGTACCCGCCCCTCGGCCTAATCCTCACCCCGACCAAGGAATGAGTCATGCCTGCCAATAACACGAATCGAATTGTTGCCCATGGCGGACCGGTCTCGGCCACGCTCAAGACGTTGCGTGACGCACAGGATCTGCCCTGGCTGTTGGACGGCTCCGCCGAGCAGGAACGACGCGCTGGGCTGTACGAAGCTACCAGAGCGCTGGAAGAGGGCTTCCACAATCAATCCGAGCTGTTGGTGCTCTCGACAGCGGCTTATCGCGGCCCGGTCGAGCTGGCCCGGCGGATTCGCGAGACGGAATTCGGCAGCAAGGATTTCCCGAAGCGGCGATCATTCGGCGCCTTCCTAGAACACCTCTTCGGTGATCAAGGCGCCAATGGTGAGTATGCCAACGCCTACGTCTACGCGCTCTAAGTCATCCTCCCGTTCATTCGCAGCGTGCATTGAAGGGGCCGGCGATGACATATTCGAAACGCACTTATACCGAGACCATGGGCCAGATCGAAAAGCCGGAACAAACCATCCGCGGCGGCTACATGATCGCACGGCGACACAAGGACTCTGGAATCCTGGTCCGGATTGCGAGCCGACCTTTTGAGCATGCCAGCCGGGACGAAGCTGAAGCCCAGGCACGGCGTCTGGCCGAGCGGCACGGTGATGAATTCACCGTGTTCGCGGAGGTCGCGTCCGTGATGCCACCGCTCAAGGAATTGGGCGAGGTGCCATTGACTGAGCCACCGCTGCCAGTTCCCGAGCCGCCGCCTCGCCGTGCTCTAGTCGTCGAGCGCCGCGTCTCGCGTAAGCCGAAAACGGCAGGCCGAGTGCCTAACGGAGGCTGAGCGGCAAGCCAGCGCGCGACGTCGTCGAACGGCCGCGCCACCCGGGGCGGCCGTCTCTCGTTGTGGTGCGGCTTACCGATGCGCCGGTGTCGGAACTGTCGGCGCACTGAATTGGTGGCGAGGTCCAATTCGCTCACCGAGATCCGAATCGCCATTTGATCGCTGCGCGAAGCCGACGATTGCGCAGGGGGTGCGGCTTCAGAACCTTAGCCTGCGATCCAGCACGGTTGCCGCTTAGTCGAAGACTTTCAGCCAGAGATCGTCCGCTAGGATGCAGAACTCCGCGAGTAACAGCAGGGCGCGGATTTTGGCCAGCTTGACGAAGTGCGGCGATGCGCGCCGCTCTGCCCCGGACAGCGGGCGCACGCGCTCATGGCCCCCCAGTAGCGCGGCGATGAGCACTGCCTTCGCCGGGTCATCGCGCACGAAATGCCAAATCGCGGTCCCGAGATCGAGCGCGTAGGGGCCGTGGCCACAATCATCGACATCGAAGAAGCCGATCGTGCCGTCCTGAGTAATGGCGTTGGCCGGCCGTGCGTCCCCGTGACAATTGCCCGGCGGCAGATCGTGCGTCGCAGGATCGCTGAGCATCTCCGCGAGGTATCGGTCTACGGCGTGCCGCACGGCGTCGCTGCCGGTAATGCCCGCCAGCGACGCAGCGGGCTGGGCGCACAGCGTTGTTGGATCGAGCGGACGCGCACCGCCGGCCTCGATCCCGGATAGAGCCCCGTGCAGCCGCGCCAGCGCCGAGCCGAACAGCGCCACGTCTTCCGGGTCGTCGGCGATCGGCCGACCGTCGAGGGCGTGGAACAAGCCGGCCACGTGGTCTACGCCGTCGAACAGCACGTGCGCGCAATGCGCACCATCGGCAGTTAGGATGGGTCGCGCCACGTCGATGCTCGGCATTGGTCGAACTTGTGCAGCAGGCACATCTCGAACGCGATCTCGGCCTTGGATCGGCCGAAGGGTCGGTAGAGACGCAGATAGTAGGCATTGTCGCCCGCGTTGAGACGATAGGTTCGGTTCGCGCCGGGGACGACCAACGTGCAGCCGGCGAACACGCGTCCGTAGCGGTTGGAGAGGGCGTGGAGGTCGATGTCGCTCACTCGCTTCCGCGCCTCCAAGCCTTCCCGAGCCCCCCGGAATGCCATCGGGTTGCGCATCGTGTCGAGGATCCTGGACGCCTCACGATCGTTCGATATAGCCTGAAGCTTAATCTGGATTAGTTTGAGGTAGGCTATATATAAACGATCTACAGTCCCCAATAATTCATAGAGAAAGAATAGCTAGACCACGTTTTCTAGCACCCCCGCACACCCGCGAATGCGGCAAGCGGAGCCAATGGCGGGTTGGATACTTATTGTGGTATCTGACGCGCAGAGTTGCGTAACTGTGGGCCTTTCATGATCACTGAAACAGAGGTTGCCACCGCGCAGTCGTCCCCGCTGTGGCAGGTCCTGGCCGACTTGCAGGCCGCAAACGTCCGCGCAACCCGGCTGAATGTCTGGGCCCGGGCAACGGACATCGGCGTGACGGATGCCCAGATCAGCGCGATCGTCGACGATCTCGCCGCCGAAGGTGGACTGAACGAGGTGGCCGCGTGATGCGGGACGACCCGAGCCAGATACTGGCGGCCCTCTTTAGGCGCGTCCCGGTGCACGCGATCGACGTCCCTGCGGCCCAGCGAGCCGGAAACATCGCCGCCGTGGCCTACGCATCAGCAATGGCGGAATGGCGCAGGGAAGCTGCCCAGGCCGTAGTAGCTACCCTGACCAGCAGCCCCGGACATGGCTGCCACGCCCGACGTCTTCGCCCGCATCGCCACCGCGTCGGCGCTGATCCAGCAGGCGACCGAATGACCCCTCCCATGCTGAAGAGGAGGGGTAGGGGCAAAACTTCAGCTGATCAGGGGTTCGGACCGCACGGGATCCCACTCGCAGATTTTATTTTTCAGTGGTCCGATTTCGTAATTCAAGTTGGAGGTTGTGATGGCGGGTCAGCACGGAGGTAAACGCCGAGGCGCGGGTCGAAAGCGGGCGGCAATTATTGCGCCCGAACCCATTCTCGATTTCGTCGAATTGCTCGAGCGTCTGCCGCGTACAGTGGTCGGCCGCCAACGGCGATGCGCACTCGCCTTGGCAGCGTTCGGAGCTGATGACAGGCAGATCAGCGCGGCGCTTGGAATTGATGCGGCGCAGGTCACACAGCTCTTCGGCACCGACATCGATTTGGGGCGGATCGCTCTGCAGGCGAACATTCGAAAGGAACTCATGCGCGCTGCACTTGGGGATGGACGGCCCTTCAGCACAGCAGCCGCGGCCGCCGCGCTGAAATTGCTTGCCTTGCCAGACAAAAGCCACCTCGATTAAGGCGGTTTCACCTGAGGCAGTGCCGTGTGGCGCCTGCAAGTCGGCAGTCCGGCGAGCTGCGTAACCTCAGCCTGTTGCTTGCAATCTTCAAAATGACCCTGAGCCTTCCTGCCGTGATGCTGCTGCGGCGCGGGTCAGTCGCATCATGCTTCAGAGCATTGACCTGCAACTGCTTATTAAGTTTGGTCGCCGCACTCGCGCCCACCTAAATGCCAAGGCAGCCTTTTTCCCTAATTTTCACCGCCGTAGGTTCGACCGCGATCATACTCAGCGTTTCGGAACATCTGCTTGCCGGAGATTTGGTCGCCTTCAGATGACCGAAGGTGGCCGAAAGCAGCCCGGCAGCTTTCAGCAGGGACGGCAGGAAGAGCGGATAGACGCATACCATGCACAGATCACACGGGATGAAGAGGCCAGACAAACGCAATTAGAGGAATACCGACCACGATCACGATGAGTGAGAGCGGTAGCCCGAGCCGCGCATAGTCACCGAAACGGTAACCGCCCGGGCCCATCACGAGCGTATTACACTGGTGGCCAATCGGCGTGAGGAAGTCACAAGCGGCGCCCAGCGCTACCGCCATCAGGAAGGGATCCAGGCTGAGGCCCAGCCTGGTCGCAAGCTTCGCGGCGATTGGACCCATCACGAGAACCGTGGCGGCGTTGTTGAGAAACGGCGTGACCGCCATCGCCAGGATCAGTACGGCGCCA
>NZ_JBKFAL010000065.1:0-4974 GCF_053345625.1 Methylobacterium sp. D53M | reverse complement strand
ATTCTGGGTGGTCGCCATCAGCTGGGCGGTGTCCTGCAGCGAGAGCAGGTTCTGGCGCGTCGCGGCCGACAGGGTGATGGAGGACATGGATCGCTATCTTTCCAACCGGAGCAACCCGATTCTCGGGGATGACTAAGAATACCGGTTAGGGTTAAGTCCGGATTAAGAGCGCGAGTATTTTCGCCGCGCCGGTAGCGTTACCGGGAAATTTACGGCCCGCGCGCGCAAGCCAGTCCCGGACGGCATCGATCAGGGGCGTCCCGACCAGGAGGTCATCGGAGACTTGAAGCGGCGGGAGTCCATCCCGTCCGGCGCGGGCGGATCGGGCGATCCGGCCGCCGTCTCGCGCCGCGGGACGGATTCTCAGTCCAGCGCGTAGCCGAGCATCCCCTCGGACACGTGACCCTCACAGTCCGGGACGGTCGACACGAAATGATCGCGGCCTCCGGCGATGCAACGGTAGATCGGGTGGCTCCCCGGCCTCTGCGCCTCGTAGACGTAGCCGGTCTGCCCGAGCGGTGTCTGGCCCTCGCATCGCGGGTCGCGGCTGAGGAAGTGGTCCTGTCCCGCCGCGCAGCTCATCAGCATCGCGGTCCCCGGCGCCGGGAGCGTCAACACGGTGCCGAGGCTGCGCTCGATCGTGTAGCCCGGCCCGATATAGCCGGTCGTCACCCAGTGGCCGCCGGGCCCGAAGGCGCGCCGCAGGGGAAGGCGGTTGGCGCCCTTCGGCCGCCGCGCCTCGGCGATCCGCCACGTGCCGGGATAGGGGTCACCCCCTGAGAAGAAGACCGTGATGTCCGGCAGGAACGGCGTCAGGAACCCCGCCCCGTCGCGCTGGAAGCCGGGACTGTGGTTCAGGTAGAAGCCCGTGACGTCGGAGTTCAGGTAGCCCAGGGGTGTCCATGCCGCCGGCGCCCCGCTCAGCACAGCCTTCAGGGGCATCCTGAACAGACCCATCTGGTAGGTTTCCCGGTCGGGATTGCGCCCTGGATCCTTGCAGGCCACCTGCTGGCACACGCGGCCCGGCAGCCCGGTGATGACGTAGACCTCGCCGGTCTTGGGATCGTAGGCGAAATCCGAGTTCGGGTTGATGGTCGAGCCGTCGGTCGTGGCGTTGGGGACCCGCGCGGGCGCCCCAAAATGCACGCCGTCGGCCGTGTGCCGGACGTAGAGGTCCCCGAAGCCCGGCACGCCCTGCGGCCCGGTGAGATCCGTGGTGAAGACGAACAGGCCGGACCGGCCGTCCGAGAAGGTCGCCGGCTGGCCGGTGCCGTAATTGCCCTGCGCGACGACCGGGTTGATCGGCTTGATGACCGGTTCCGGGTAGTCGACCCACGTCACCTTGTCGTTCGAGAAGGCGAGGCCGGTCTGGTTGTTGTTCCCGGGCAGGTTGTCGGCGCCCGAATAGTACATCGCGTAGGCGTAGGTCTGCCCGTCCGCCGGGTTGACGAAGCGGCCCCGGATCACGCTGGGATCACAGACGTACTGCCGGTTCCAGGAGTTGGGCGTCGGCTGGAACACGATCCGCGCCGGCGAGAAGCCGGTCTGCGGCGTGTAGGAGCGATGGAAGATGACGTCCGTCTTGCCCTGACCGCACCACCAGATGTCGGTGGTCCCGTTCTCGGTGATGACGCTCGGCGCGTAGTTGTAGCCGGCCGGATTGGCCTCGTTGACGAACAGCGGTTGCGCCTCCGGCCCCTTCCAGCCGGCCTCGCCCGCGACCGGGACGGCGAGCAGCGCCAGGAGCATCCCGACGCGAGCGCCCTTCCGCGCAACGAGAACCGGCAGCATCCTCATTCCCATCGCTCCCACCGGTCCGCTCCTGACTCGAGATGCCGAGACATTCCGGCGGCGTGCTGACGACCGGAATGTGGCCGTCTGATATCCGGCGGCTCGGACCGGAGGCTCCGATCGTGTCCCGACGCGTCTCCCGCGGACGCGATCACGCGCCCTGCGCGGGCGGGACCGCGCGGCGGCAGACTGGCCGCAGGGCGCGGTCGAGCAGCGATTGCCGCCCGAGGATCATCTCGAAAAAATCGTACTCCCCCGGCCTGAAATTGGCTTTCAGGAACTGGAAGTGCATGTGGAAAGGCTTGAGGCGCAGGCGCTTGTAGTCGTCCTCGGGTATCCTGTCCTTGACCCCGGCGGAACGGATGAGCGGGTTGCAGGCCAGGAAGGCGGGTCGTCCGAATCCGAGATCGAAGATCGGATTGAAGCCGTAGCAGTTGAGCCAATCCTGGGGGGCCTGGTAGTCGCACCAGACGATGCGGTCGCTGAAGACGAGGGTCGCGATGTCGTCGCGCAGCGCGCGGGCCTCGTGCTGGAGCGCCACGAAGGGCAGCCCCGAGCCGAGCGTGACGAGCGACAGGCGCGGATGCCCTCGATCGTCGGTCCCGAGGCGCGCGAGGACCTGCGCGGCGACCTCGACCGCCATGGCTGCGCCGAGGGAATGGCCGACGATCATGACCTCGTCGGGCGCGTCCGCGGGGTTCGCGCGCCAGTGGGCCAGTTCGGCCAGGACACGGTCCCGGAAGGCCGCGACCCGGTCTGCGTAATCCGGCCGCCGACCGGTCGCGTGCTGCCAGAAGAAGATCCGGATGCTCAGGATGTGCCAGAAGAACAGGCGCCCGAGCGCCTTCTTGGCGCCGTACAGGAGCGCGAGCGCCGCGGCCGCGAGAAGCAGCGCCACGCCGACCGTTTCCGTCGGCGCCACCGGGCTGACGGCAGCGTAGATCGCGGTGCCGAGCGCGATCAGGAGCGCCGGGGCCACGAAGGCGACGAAGAACGGGAAGGCGGTCAGCACCGTGTAGGGCCATCCGAACCGGGACGTCTTGAAGACCAATGCCTGTGCGAGCCCCGCCGCGACGCTCCGCGCCAGCAGAGCCAGCTTGCGCGACACGGGACGCGCGAGATCCGCATGGACGATATCGCTCCAGATCAGGGTCTCGCAGCGGACCGCCGCACCGTCGCCGTCGGCGGGCGCGTCGACCGTCCAGCTCCGGGTCAGACCATCCGGATCGGTCCGGATCTCCGAGACCGCGCGCGCCATCGCCCCGAACCGGGTCGCGTGACGGTGAAGCTCCCGCTTGAAGAAGGCGGGGAAGCGGATGCCGCTGCGGGCGTCGAATCCGTGAATGAAAAAGACATGTCGCCGCGCCACCGGTGCCGGATGAAGGTCTCTCAACTTGAAGGGCGTGAACGATAAGTAGCCGCGGACCATGTGATCGATCGAGGACGAGAGCACGAGAGGGATTCGTGGCGGTCGACGGCGCCCGCAGGGGCGGCTCCATTGCACCATCGCGGAGGGCTCCACAACAGCGCACCGGCGAATCTGGTTCCGCCACCGGCCAGCATTCATGATCCGGGCGGCATTCCCGGCACTGTCGCCCGGCAACACCGGCGGCGCCGAAAATCCGTTTCGCGCTCGGGGGGGACTGGACTTAAGAAAACTGAGCCTCCTACGGTGCGGGACGCGGGGGCGGTGTTCAAGATTCGTATGGGTTTGTCAGAGGCCGTGAGGGCGCTCCGCAGCGGCGCCCTCCGCCGTCACAAGATCGGCCATATCCAGGCCGTCTTCGACGCTGCGCCGAGCGGCTGCGTCGTGCTCGCCGGCGACTTGCACGCGGCTCACATGCCGCGGCCGGTCGTTTCCCGTCCCGTGCTGAATGCCGGGCTCGCGGGCGCGACGGCCCGCTCCTACCGCCGGGCCCTCGACCTGCTGCGTGCGCCCCTGCCGGCCTTCCTGGCGGTCCTGTTCGTCGGGACCAACGACATCCGCTCGCCGTTGGCGCTCGGGCGATCGGCGACGGCCGACTTCTCCGACCACGCGGATCGCATCGTCGACCGCTTCCAGGCCTTCGCCCTCGACACGTTGGTCTCGGCGCTGCCGCCGACGCCGGTCTCGAGGGTTGCCGAGCGCGATCCCGCCGCGGTCGAGGTCTATTCCGATCTCCTCCGCGCCGTCTGCGCACGCCGGGGGGTCTCGTTCTTCGACCCGTTCGCGGCGCTGCGCGCAGCGCGCTTCGGTCTCGCCGAGGACGAGGCCTTCGTGGAAGGGACGCATCTGCGGGATTACGCGGCCGTCGCCGCGCGCGTCGCCGGCCAGATCCGCGACCGGTACGGTCTCGATCATTATCTGGAGAGCCCGCTCCCGGGCTTCGATGAGGCCTATTACAGGAGCTGGTACGCCGACACGTGCCAGTATCCCCACGGTCCGGCGCGACACTACCTCGATCTCGGCTGGCGCGAGGGCCGTGACCCGAGCGGGCATTTCAGCACCGACGGGTATCTCGACGCGAACCCAGATGTTCGCGCGGCCGGCGTGAACCCGCTCGTCCACTTCCTAGAGGTCGGCTTCGCGCAGGGGCGGACCGGCTGGCAGAAGGCGCGCACGCATCCGACGCGCTATCGCGGCGTCGACCCGAACACCTGAGGGCAGCGCCGCGGGCCGGCAGCGCGCACGCCATCGTGACCGCCGCCGCCGCGAAGCTGACGCAGGACGGTGTACGCATGTGATCATGCGCCTCCTCCTCGCCGTCCCACTCCTCGTCCTCATCGCCACCGGAGCGTCGGCCGGAGAGCCGCTCCTCGACGGACCCGTCGTCGCCGGCGGCTTCGGGATGGGCGGGTCGGACTATTACGGCGACGTTCACAGCCGGATGCCGTTCACCGGCGAGGCACCGCCGCGGCCGGTCGGGATGGCCGACATCGTGCGCGTCCGGGCAGCCCGCGCGCGCGCCGCGACCGCGTCCCGGCGACAGGCGCCGCACCGGCCGGCGCATCGCGGCTGAGTGTCTCCGGCCTCCGCCGATCCGGACCAGCCGGACAAGGAGAGTGCGGTCCGAACGATCGGGCCGTAGCCGTAGGAGGACGGTCGGAGCGGCGGATCAGTTCCGGTATCGTTCGGCCAGGGCCATGAGGGCCTGGGCGAGCTCGGTGAGGTTGGCGGAGGCGGCCTCGACCTGCCGGGTGCCG
>NZ_JBKFAL010000064.1:0-5716 GCF_053345625.1 Methylobacterium sp. D53M | reverse complement strand
CGCCTAGCAAACCGGAAAGGGAGTACGACAGCGCTCACGCCGCGCCCCCCTGCTGCTCCTGCTTCGTGATCCAGGTCAGGATGGTGCTACGGCGGGCGCACAGTGTGCCGCCAAGTCTGAAGGTCGGCAGCCCCAACTTGTCGCTGGCATGGTAGACCCGTCGCTTGTTCGTGTCGGTCGCATCGCCGAACATGAATCTTGAGATTGCCTCCGCGCCAGTCATGAGGTCGTGGGAAAGCGGCAAGCCAGTATCGTTCGCGCCGGCCGGGCGCGGTGTCAGATCCTTCATGACTTCTCCTTGATTTATTCTAGCTCTGATCCGATAGATCGGAGAGTTTTATGAGTGATCATTACGGTCTCTCGGCGATCCGAAGTATTAGGGCGCGCTTCCTTAGAAAACCACATTCTTGAATATATGTGCCTGTCTTCGACGCCTCGAACTAAGAAGTCGATCCGTGGCGACGGTCTGGAAAAGTGGATTTCGAGATATACTGACCGATCGATTTCTGATGCAATTTGATTTCTGTCGATGCCTCCTTGTGGAAAATCAAAATTGTCGGCCAGGAAAGAAGCAAACTCATTTTGTCTGGTGATTGCAGAAATCTGGATCAGTTCTGCGAGAAAATCTCCGGCCGGGACTTCATCAAGCATGATACGTCCTAGGAGGGCACGACCTTTTGTTGATAGGCCTCGAGCGTTCTTGAAGGAAGCATAATAGAATTCGCCGACAGCATTGCCCGCTTGTTTCGACATATTTGTCGCGCAGGTACCGATTAGAAGACTTGCGGCGTCTTTAGGACTCATTTTTGCTGCGGACAGTCCTCGACCTCCTTTGCGGATATGACCGGCATCACGTACATTTAGTCCAATCCCCCGGACGGTCATTTCATCTAAGCCTTGCACTTCAGCGATGACCCGAACTAGGTCATTGAAGAACGCCATATCGACCGCCCATGTCCATAAAAAATTACATGACCGCGTAGACCGGTCAAGAGCCATGTCGTAGAATTCTACATGACGGCGGCATCCTTGGCGATTCCTTGGATTGGTCGGAAAATTTCGTCAGTGATATGAGCGACATGGCAACGATTAGGAAGCGAATGCTCCCAAGCGGAAAAACCGTATGGTTGGCGAGCTACACCGATAGCGGGGGCGCCCGCCGCTTCCGCCAATTCCCCACGAAGAAGGAGGCTGATGGGTTTCTCGTACGTGTTCGAAGCGAGGTGATAACCGGCACCCACTTACCAGACCGCGCAGCGAGCACGGTGGACCACGCCTACAGATTGCTGATCGCCGCGCTGGAAGCGGATCAGGCGGCAGGCGCCACGCTTCACAATTACCGCGTCTACTATGGGGGGCATGTAAAGCCGTACCTGGGTGCTCGGTTACTTCCGAAACTCCACCCAGCGGACGTCGGTGACTGGCTCGAACGGCTCAAGGCTGAGGGACGCACCGACGACACGTGTCGGCGTGCCAGGATCGTGCTGGGTGCGATCTTCGATGAGGCGATCCGTCGGCGACTTGCCCACGCTAGGTCGCGGACTCATTAAGCTCGCAGCCAGACCCGCAGGGCTGCGAGCTTGACGCTGGCTAGGAAGTTGTCGGGATCCTTGTCGTAACGGGTGGCGACGGCTCGGAAGTGCTTGATCTTGCTGAAGAAGCGCTCGACCAAGTTGCGGTACTTGTACAGGAACGGGCTGAACGCCGGCACTCGCTTGCGGTTGGGCATCGGCTTCACATTCGCCCACGCGCCCTGCTCCGCCATCCGAGTGCGAAGCGCGTCGCTGTTATAGGCTCGATCCCCCAGCAGGATCTGGCCCGTGCCCAGACCGCCCAGCATGTCGGCCGCCGCGCGCCCATCGTGCGCTTGACCCGCGGTGATCTTGAGCGCCACCGGACGGCCGTCAGCATCCACCAGCGCGTGGATCTTGCTCGTCAGGCCGCCGCGCGAGCGACCCATGCCACCGGATCGGCCATCTTTTTTTGGGCGCAGGCGGCATGCTGGTGAACCCGCACGCTGGTCGCGTCGATCATCTGCAGGTCGCCGTCGTAAGCCTTTGACACCGCGTCCAGAAGCCGATCCCAGATGCCACGCTTGCGCCAGCGCCGAAAACGGTTGCCGCAGGTCGTATGTCGGCCGTAGCGCGCCGGGATGTCGGCCCAGGGCGCGCCCGTGCGCAGCCGCCAGAAGATCCCATTCAGCACCCGCCGGTCATCCACGCGCTCCTTGCCGCGCACGTCCGTCGGCAACAACGGCTCGATCACCGCCCACTCCGCATCCGTCAGATCAAACCGCGCCATCAAGGCCCTCCTGCTCAGAGGGCTAACGACGCCGCGGTTCAACCGTGCCAGCCGTTATGGGTTCGCGACCTAATCCAGTTCGCTCGCTTCGGAGCCGGCGGAAAACACGGCGCGCAGAGATCCGTGAGGTCGAGGAGACGATCCACATTCCAGAACGCGAGGTCGTCAGGGCGATGCTCGCCGCAGCCGCTGATACCGAAGCTCTGTTTCTAATCGCTCGTGAGCGAAGCGGAGAGGGGGCCCGTTTCGTTGAGGTGCAGCGGGTCTCGGCCGAGCATCCGATCCGGCAGGCGCGTATCTTCCGCGCGCGGCACTCAGGAGTCGCTGTCGAGACGTTCCGCCCAACACCATGGCTCCGGCCACTCCTCGCCACAATGGCCCTTGCCGGCTTGCGCATTGGTGAGGCGCGCGGCCTGTCCTGGGCCAACGTCGATCCTGAGCACATTCGGATCCGAGAAGGAGTCGACCGCTATAATGTTCGAGACACCGTGAAGACGGCGGCGGCTCTGCGAAGCGTGCCGATCGGCCCACAACTCGCAACGATCCTGGCGAACTGGCGAGCTAGGATGGCAGAGGACGGCGGTCTGGTGTTCCCGTCGGACACTGGAACACCGATCGGCTACCCGAACATCGTCAACCGGCAACTAGGTCCTCTACAGATCGTCCTCGGTATCGTGACGGCCGACGGCTCGCCACGCTGGACGGCGCACAGCTTCCGGCATTTCGCCGTGTCGCTCTGGATTGATGAGGGGGCGAAGATTGGGCAGGTCTCGGAATGGGCCGGGCACGAGTCGCCCGAGTTCACGCAGCGAGTCTACGGCCACTTGTTTCGGGCCGGACGAATGGACCGCCGTGCGATCACCGCGGGCGAGCTTTCCGTGCTCGGTGCGATCGAGCTGGCAACACCAACGCAACACGGCAACGATAACGCGCTGAAAAACGGCGCATCCGTAACAGCTTAATCGACCACAACAGCCGCCTTCTAAGCGGCAGGTCGTAGGTTCGAGCCCTACCGGGGTCGCCAGGTCATTCCGCGTGGCCCTGTCATCCGGCCCTACGACGCGGCCGGCGCGGCGGGGTTCGCCGCCTCCTGCCGGTCCGGCAGGCTCCGCTTCCAGCGCGCACGCAGGACGGCGGGCCGGAGGCCGTGCCGCTCCTCCAGGAACTCGGCGTCCGTGATCCGGTCCGTGCGGAAGTGCCGGAACGCCCCGCGCAGCTCGCACCAGCCGGCCACCATCCGGGCCTGATCGAAGAACCCGACGATCACCGGCCAGATCACGCGCTGGCTCGGATCGCCGCGGACGTCGCGGTACTGGATGCGGATCTTGCGGCCCTCGCGGATCCAGGTCCGCGCGCGAGCGACGTCGATCCCGTCCGCGGCCTGCGCGAACGCCGTCGGCGTGCCGATCGACGGATCGGCGATGAGCGGGCGCAGGCGCTCGGGGACCACGGCGGTGATCTTGGCGATGAGATCGCGCGCCGCCTTGGCGAGGACCGGCTCGCCCCGTCCCGCGACCCACTGCGCGCCGAGGACGGCCGCCTCGATCTCGTCGGGCGTCAGCATCAGCGGCGGCATGTCGAACGCCTCGCCGAGCACGTAGCCGAGCCCGGCCTCGCCCTGGATCGGCACGCGCTGGCCGACGAGGTCGGCGACGTCGCGGTAGACCGTGCGGACCGAGACCTCCAGCTCCCGGGCGATCTCGGCGGCCGTCACCGGGCGCGGCGAGCGGCGCAGGATCTGGATGATCTGAAACAGCCTGTCCGCGCGCCGCATCCACCGACTCCTGCTGACAGAATGCTGTCAGCAGGGCGTCCCTACAAGTCCTCCCGCCACGGCCATCCCGCGCGCCGTGCCGACAGGAACCGCGCCATGATCACCCTGTACCACGCCCCGCAATCGCGCTCCTCGCGCATCGTCTGGCTCTTGGAGGAGATGGGGGTGCCCTACACCATCGCGCCGGTCTCGATCTTCCGGCCGATGACGGGCGAGGGCGTGCCGGACGCCGCCAACCCGCATCCCGACAAGCGCGTCCCGGCCGTCCTGCACGCGGGCGGTCTGGTCACCGAGTCCCAGGCCATCGTGCTCTACTTGGCGGAGACGTTCCCCGAAGCCGGGCTGGCGCCGGCGGTGGGCGCCCCCGAGCGCGGCGCGTACCTGACGTGGCTGGCCTGGTACGTCGCCGAGTTCGAGCCCGCGCTGTTCGCCGGCCTGACGGCTGAGCTCGCGGGATCGCCGCAGAAGCGCCGGAACCACGCGGCGGTGGTCGACCGCCTGGAAGCCGCCCTGGCGCGCGGCCCCTACGTGATGGGCGCGCGGTTCTCCGGCGCCGACATCCTGATCGGCAGCGCCCTGGGCTTCGGCCGCGCGGCCTTCCCGCCGAGTGCGGCCCTCGATGCCTATCTGGACCGCTGCCGGGCGCGCCCGGCCGCTCTGCGCGCCGCGGCGAAGGACGGCGCGTCGGGGCCGCAATCCGCCTAGCGCCGACGGGGCGCCGCTCGCGATTCCCGGGTGGCCGGAAGCGGCCCGCGCGCGGTGGTCCCGAGCGGCTCCGGCGACCGCAGGTGTTCCGGGACACGCCGGGCCCGAAAGCTTGGGCGTACATCGGGATCACACCGCGAACACAGTCGCGAACCCGATGGAGACGACGATGACCTGGACCAACCGCATCGCTTTGGTGGCGACCCTGATCGCCGGCGCGGTCGCGCTCGTGACCTACGCGCAGGCCCTCAGCCTGCCGGCCCATTTCGCGTGAGCGAGACGGCCCCGGCGGCACGTCCGCTGACCGTCGCCGCCTGAACGCGCGCCGAACAGTTCCGCGGTGCAGCGTGACTCTTCGCACCGCACGCGCCCGGCCGATCCGGCATCATCATTGCAGACGAACCGACCGGGTCCGGCTGAGGACCCGCCGCTTGATGAAAGGAGTGCACGACATGGTCCTGAAGGGCTTCTCCTACGCGATGATCGGCGCCTTCCTGGGCGGCCTCGCGATGACGGTGACCGGCTCGGCCGGGGTGCTGATGGGCTTCTGAGCCGCGGCGGCCCTCGGGGCCGCCCGGGCGACGGATTACCCGACGGACGGCGTGAGCGGCGGGGCGAGAGCCCCGCCGTTCCCGTATGCGGGGTTCGGACCGCGCGGCGGAGCCGCCGATCCCGGCCGCTCCGCCCCGGTCAGGCCGTTTCCTTGCGGGTGACGACGAGCGCCCAGATCGTCGCCGGGATCCATCCGATGATCGTCAGGTGGAGGATGATGCAGAGGATGCCCTGGAACACCTTTCCGCGCAGGAACATGGCGAGCCACGGCGCGAGAAAGCAGATGAGGATCATGATCATGGGGGCAACGGGTCTCCGCGTTCGTGAGCGAACACGGATCGCGGCGGCTGGTTCCGGACGGCCGAGCTTCCGCCGCGGCCCGGC
>NZ_JBKFAL010000063.1:0-5918 GCF_053345625.1 Methylobacterium sp. D53M | reverse complement strand
ACGCGCCTCGTCAGCCGGCTGCGCGCGGCGCTCGGCGTCGAGCTGCCGCTGCGCGCCGTGTTCGAGGCCCCGACGGTCGCGGCGCTGAGCGGGTGGATCGCCGCGGGCGGCGACGCGGGTGAGGACGCGGGCGAAGAGGCGGCCGGACACGTCGGCCCCGCGCGCACGCCCCTCGTCGCGCGCCCGCGGCCGGACGTCGTCCCGCTCTCCGCGGCCCAGACCCGGATGTGGCTGCTGTCGCGGATCGACGGCGCGCATCCCTACAACATCCCGATCGCGCTCCGCCTCACGGGCCCGCTCGACGCCGACGCGCTGCGCGCGGCCCTCGCCG
This sequence comes from Methylobacterium sp. D53M, assembly GCF_053345625.1. Classification (NCBI taxonomy): domain Bacteria; kingdom Pseudomonadati; phylum Pseudomonadota; class Alphaproteobacteria; order Hyphomicrobiales; family Methylobacteriaceae; genus Methylobacterium; species Methylobacterium sp. D53M. The sequence goes on along the minus strand of NZ_JBKFAL010000063.1, from coordinate 5,587 downwards.
ACGTGGTGGCGCGCCACGAGAGCCTGCGGACCCACATCGTCGCGACCGACGGGGCGCCGGTGCAGCAGGTCCTGCCGCCCGACGCGGCGCGGCCCGGCCTCGACCTGCGCGCGGCGGACCCGGAAACGTGGCCGGAGGCGCTGTCCGCGGCAGCGCGCGCGCCCTTCGACCTGGCCGTCGACCTGCCGATCCGCGCGCGGCTGTACCGGTTCGGCCCGGACGCGCACGGGCTCCTCCTCCTGATCCACCACGTCGCCGCCGACGGCTGGTCGCTGACTCCGCTGATGCGCGATCTCGCGGCGGCCTACGCGGCACGCCGCCGCGGCGCGGCGCCGGAGCGCCCGGCCCTGCCGGTGCAGTACGCGGACTACGCGCTCTGGCAGCGCGACCGTCTCGGCGACGAGGCCGACCCGGACAGCCTGATCGCCCGCGAGATCGGCTACTGGCGCGCGCAGCTCGCGGGGCTGCCCGAAGGCCTCGCGCTGCCTACCGACCGGCCGCGCCCGGCGACGGCGAGCCACCGCGGGCGGCGCGTGCCCCTCGCCCTCGGGCAGGACCTGCACCGCGCCCTGTCGGATCTCGCGCGGCGCGAGCGGGCGAGCCTCTTCATGGTGCTCCAGGCCGGCCTGTCGGCGCTCCTGACCCGCCTGGGCGCGGGCGAGGACATCCCGCTCGGCAGCCCGATCGCGGGCCGCACGGACGAGGCCCTCGACGGCCTCGTCGGCTGCTTCGTCAACACGCTCGTGCTGCGGACCGACACGTCCGGCGACCCGAGCGGGCGCGACCTCGTGGGGCGGGCCCGCGCCGTCGCGCTCGAGGCCTACGCGCACCAGGACGTGCCCTTCGAGCGCCTCGTGGAGGTGCTGAACCCGCCGCGCTCGCTCGCGCGCCATCCCCTGTTCCAGGTCATGCTGGCGCTTCAGGACGGCGTGCCGGATTCGTTCGATCTGGCCGGCCTGCGCGCCGTCCCGGATCCGGTCGGTGCCGGGGCCGCGCGGTTCGACCTCGCCTTCGACCTCGTCGAGCGGCGCGGGGCCGACGGGACGGAGGCGGGCGTCGTCGGCCACCTCGAATACGCCACGGACCTCTTCGAAGAGGCCGGCGCGACCCGCCTCGCGGACCGGTTCGCGCGGCTGCTCGCGGCCCTGGCGGCCGCGCCGGACCGGGCAATCGGGGATCTCGACCTGTTCGAGGCCGGCGAGCGGCGGCAGGTCCTGACGGACTGGAACGCGACGGCGCGGGCGGTGCCGCCCGAGACCCTGCCGGCGCTCGTCGCCGCGCAGGCGGCCCGCACGCCGGAGGCCGTCGCCCTGGTGGCCGGTTCGGAGGTGCTGCGCTACGCGGAGCTCGAGGCCCGCGCCAACCGGATCGCCCACGCGCTCATCGCCCGCGGGATCGGACCGGAGAACATCGTGGCGGTGGCGCTGCCGCGCGGGCCGGACCTCGTCGCGGCGCTGCTGGGCGTGCTCAAGGCCGGGGCGGCCTACCTGCCCCTCGACCCGGGCTACCCCGCGGAGCGGCTCGCCCTCATGCTGGCCGATGCCCGGCCCGCCGGCCTCGTGACCGTCGACGCGTGGCCGCGGCCGGACGGCCTGCCCGCCCTGGTGCTCGACGCCCCGGACGGGCGCGCGGCGCTCGCGGCCGCGCCGGCCCGCGCGCCGACCGACCGGAACCGGGCGCGCCCGCTCGTGCCGGCCCATCCCGCCTACGTGATCTACACGTCCGGCTCCACGGGCCGGCCCAAGGGGGTCGTGGTCCCGCATGCCGGCCTGACCAACCTGCTGCACGACCTCGTCGATCGCCTCGGCGTGACGCCGGCGGACCGGCTGCTCGCCGTCACCACGGTCGGCTTCGACATCGCGGGCCTGGAACTGTTCGGGCCGCTCCTCCGCAGCGCGCGCGTGGTGCTGGCCGGGCGGGACGACGTGCTCGATCCCGGGCGTCTGGCGCGGCTCGTCCGCGAGGCGGGCATCACGCTGATGCAGGCCACGCCGACCCTGTGGCGCGGTCTCGCGGAGACGGACGCCCTGCGCGGCGTGCGGGTGCTGGTGGGCGGCGAGGCGCTGCCGCCCGACCTCGCGGGCGCCCTGAGCGCGCGGGCGGCGCGGGTCACCAACCTCTACGGCCCGACCGAGACCACGATCTGGTCCACGGCGGCCGAGATCGTGCCCGGCGCAGAGGCCGTCACCGTCGGCGCGCCCCTGTGGAACACGCAGGCCTACATCCTCGACGGCGGCCTGCGGCCGGTCCCGCCGGGCACGGTCGGCGAACTCTACCTCGCGGGCGCCGGGCTCGCCCGCGGGTATCTCGGGCGGCCGGGGCTCACGGGCGAGCGCTTCGTCCCCTGCCCCTTCGGGCCGCCCGGCGCGCGCATGTACCGGACCGGCGACCGCGCGCGCTGGCGCGCGGACGGGGCCCTCGACTACCGCGGCCGCGTCGACCACCAGGTAAAGATCCGCGGCGTGCGCATCGAGCCCGGCGAGGTCGAGGCGGCGCTGATCGCGCAACCCGGCGTCGCGCAGGCCGTCGTGACCGCGCGGCAGGACCGGCCCGGCGACGCGCGGCTGGTGGCCCACGTCGTCCCCGGCCCCGGGGCGGCGCTCGACCCCGCGGAGCTGCGCCGGGCGCTCGCCGCGACGCTGCCGGACGCGATGGTGCCCGCGGCCGTCGTGACGCTCGATGCCCTGCCGCTGACCCCCAACGGCAAGGTCGACCGCGCCGCCCTGCCGGCGCCGGAGCCGGTCGCCGACCCGGCCGCCGACCCGCCGCGGACCGGGACGGAGCGCCGCCTCGCCGCAATCTGGGCCGAGGTGCTGAACCTCCCCTCGGTCGGGCGCGGCGACAACTTCTTCGCCCTGGGCGGGCACTCGCTCCTCGTCGCCCGGGTCGTCGCGCGCCTGAGCGAGGCGCACGGCATCGCCCTGCCCCTGCGCGCCGTCTTCGAAGCGCGCACCCTGGCGGATCTCGCGGTCGCGATCGACGGCCGGGACGCGGGTGGCGCGGACGCCGACATCGACGCGATGAGCGACCTCCTCGACGCGCTGGAACACGCCGAATGACCGACACCGGCCCATCCCGGGACGACCAGCTGCGCGCCCTGGCGGCGCGCTTCTCCGCGCTGCCCGACGGCAAGCGCCGCCGGTTCGTGCAGGACCTCGCCGCGCGCGGCCTCGACGCGGACCGCCTGCCGATCCTGCCCGCGGAGGGCGGCGACGCGGGACCGCTCTCCGACGCGCAGCGCCGGTTCTGGCTCCTCTGGCAGCTCGACCCGGAGAGCCCCGCCTATCACATCGTCGGCGCGCTGCGCCTGACCGGTCCGCTCGACCCCGAGGCGCTGGACCGGGCGTTCGCCGGCGCCGTCGCCCGTCACGCGGGCCTGCGCGCGCGCTTCCCCCTGCGCGACGGGGAGCCGGTGCAGCAGGTCGACCCGGCGGGCACCTTCGCGATGGCCCGCCACGACCTGACCGGCTGCGACGCGGCCGAGGCGCGGGCGCGCCGCGCCGCGATCGAGGCGGCCGTCGAGCGGGCGCCCTTCGACCTCGCGCGCGGGCCCCTGCTGCGCGCCGCCCTGGTGCGCGAGGCGCCGGACCGGCACGTCGTCTTCCTGACCCTGCACCACATCGTCGGCGACGCCGTGTCGATGGACCTGCTGATCGACGCGGTCGCCACCGGCTACGGATCCGACGCGCCGGAGAGAGCGGCCCCCGCCATCACCTACGCGGATTACGCCGCCTGGCAGGCGCGGATGCTGGACGCGGGCGCCCAGGCCGCGAGCCTCGGGTTCTGGACGGACCTCCTCGGCACGGAGCACCCCGTCCTCGCCCTGCCCGCCGACCGGCCGCGCCCCGACGTGCCCAGTTTCACGGGGGAGACGCTGACCTTCCCGCTGCCGCCCGCGACCGCGGCGGACATCCGCGCCCTGGCCCGCCGCGGCGGCGCGACCGCGTTCCACGTCCTCGCCGCCGGCTTCGCGATCCTGCTCCAGCGCCTCGGCGGCGAGCGCGCTCTCCGCCTGGGCGTGCCGGTGGCGAACCGCACCCGGCCCGAGACCGCGGGCGTGATCGGCAGCTTCGCCAACACCCTGGTGCTGCCCTTCGCGTTCGGCCCGCTGGACAGCTTCGCCGCGTGCGTGGAGGCGACGCGGGCGCTCCTCGTGGAGGCCCAGGCCCATCAATCCGTGCCGTTCGAGCGGCTCGTGAGCGCCCTGAGCCCCGACCGGCATCCGGGCCGCAATCCCCTGTTCCAGGCGATCGTCCAGCACCTGCAGGAGCGCCCGCTCGCCACGATCCGCCTCGGCGACCTGTCGGTCGAGCGCGTCCCCCGCGCCACCGGCAGCGCCCACGTGGATCTCGGCCTGACCACGCTGGAGGACGCGCAGGGCGGCTTCACCGCGCACCTCACCTACGCCCGCGACCTGTTCGACGCGGCCACCGTCGCGCGCTGGCGCGACCATTTCCTGACCCTGCTGGGCATCCTCGTCGCGGCGCCGGACGCGCCGATCCACGGGGCGCCCCTGCTCACACCGGGCGAGATCGCGCGGCTGAACCCGCCCTCCGCGCCGTCCGAGGTCGACGGGCAGCCCGTTCACGTGACCATCGCGGGGTTCGCGCGCGCGGACCCCGAACGGACCGCGGTGATCTTCGCCGATCGCGCCACGAGCCGCGGCGCGCTGGACGCCGAGGCGAACCGCCTCGCGCACCGTCTCGCCGAGGCCGGCATCGGCCCGGACACGGTCGCCGCCGTGATGCTGCCCCGCTCGCCCGGCCTGCTCGCCGCCTATCTCGGCGTGCTCAAGGCGGGCGGCGCCTACCTGCCGCTCGGGCTCGACCTGCCGGACGCGCGCATCGCCGCGATGGTCGCCGACAGCGGCGCGCGCGTCCTCGTCACGGATCGCGCCCATGCCGGCCGCGGGCCGGCCGCGGTCCCGCGGATCCTGATCGACGCGGACGCGCCGGACACGGGCGCGGGGCCTCCACCCCCGGTGGCGCTCCACCCGGAGAACCTCGCCTACCTGATCTACACCTCCGGCTCGACGGGGAAGCCGAAGGCGGTGGCGGTCGCGCACGGCCCGCTCGCGATGCACGTCCGCGCGACCGCGCCGCTCTACGAGATGGACGCGGACTCCCGCGAGTTCCACTTCATCACCTTCAACTTCGACGGCGGGCACGAGCGCTGGCTGACGGCGCTCGCCTGCGGCGCCAGCCTCGTGCTCCGCGACGACGCGCTCTGGTCGCCGGCGGAGGTGTTCGCGGCGTTCCGCCGGCACGGCGTGACGAATGCCGGCTTCCCGCCGAGCTACGTCCGGGAACTGACGCGCTGGGCCGAGCAGGAGGGCGGCGCGCCGACCCTCGACCTGCTCTCCTTCGGCGGCGAGGCGATGCTGCGCGACGAACTCGCGCGCGTCAACCGCGCCCTCGGGCCGCGCCGCCTCATCAACGGCTACGGGCCGACCGAGACCGTGGTGACGCCGCTCGTCTGGAAGGTCCCCGCCGGCACGACCTGCGACACGCCGTACGCGCCGATCGGCAGCCCGGTGGGCGACCGGACCGCCTGGATCCTCGACGACGCGCTGCACCCGGTGCCGGTT
>NZ_JBKFAL010000007.1:0-227613 GCF_053345625.1 Methylobacterium sp. D53M | reverse complement strand
CAGGTAGAAGGCGCCGTCGACGAGGCGGCGGGCGAGGCGGTGGGCCTCGGCCGTGTCGGGCTTCGGCAGGGCGGCCGCCTCCCCCTCCCCTTCACGTCCGGCGCGGCGGCGCGCGAGGGCGTGCAGGAGCGGGTTGATGCCGGCGCGGACGAGGTGGGGATGGGCGGCGAGGTAGGCGGCGGAGTCGAAGTCGGGGCGCGGGTCGCGGCCCGCGCGCCAGCCGTGGACGAGGTAGTCGCGCACCGGGTCGGCCGCGATCCCGTACCAGTTCGCGTAGAACGCCGTGTCAAAGTGCGGGGCCAGGGCGGCGATCAGGCGCGCCTCGAGATCCGCGCCGGTCGCCGCGCCCGCCCAGCGTCGGTGCAGCGCCGCCGGCGTGGCCAGCGGGTCGCGCAGCCGGCCGAGGCGGCGTCGCATCCGCGTCAGGGCCGAGATCCGGCCGGTCCCGTCGGAGTCGCGGCGCATCTCAGGACTCTGCGGAGGGGCGTTCGCCGCGGGCCGTCACGGGGCGCGGGATCCATCGGCCGCCCGCCGGGCGGGCGCCGTCGAGGCGCGGGGCTCTGATCGGGTCATGGGCGGCAGCTGGCGGGCAGCGTCGGAGGCGCGAGGCGGCGCGGGAGCGATCGTCCTGTCGGACACAAGTCGCACTAGCGGAACCGGCCGAATCCGTAAACCGCGGGGCGCCGCCGGCGTCCGCGCCGCGGGCCATGCCGCGGGTCATGCCGCGGACCGGCGGAGGGGACTTGCTGTCGACCGTATTTCGATATATCTGAAAATTCGTCATATCGAAATCGAGTCGTCTCCATGCATCCCTATGTCTCGGACGGCCTGCACGCCGATCCCTTCGACGCCTTCCGCGTCCGCGCCCATCGCGGGCCGATGGGCGGCGACCCCCGCGGACGGCACGGGCCCCACGGCCACCCGGGTCGCGGTCCCGGCGACCGCCGGATGTTCGGCCGCGGCGGCCGCGGCGACCTCGCGCGCTTCTTCGCCCACGGCGACCTGCGCCTCGTCATCCTCCACCTGATCGCCGAGAAGCCGCGCCACGGCTACGAGATCATCAAGGCGATCGAGGAGCGGGTCGGCGGCGCCTACAGCCCGAGCCCCGGGACCGTCTACCCGACGCTGACCCTCCTGGAGGAACTCGGCCACGTCACGGTGACCCCCGGGGAGGGCACCAAGCGGCTGCACGCGATCACGCCCGAGGGGCAGGCCTTCCTGGACGGCAACCGCCCGACCCTCGAGGCGATCCTCGCCCGGATGGCGGAGGCCGAGGCCGCCCGGGGCGACGGTCCCCCGCCCTCGGTCGTGCGCGCCAAGGAGGGGCTGAAGCTCGCCCTGCAGATGCGGCTCGCCCGCGGCCCGCTCAGCGCCGAGCAGGCCGCCGCCATCACGGCGGCCCTGGAGGCGGCGACCGCCGCGGTGGAGCGGGCGTGACGGGCCGTCCCGCGCCCGTTACCGGGACGCGGCCGGTGCCCGACCCGCGGCTCGGCAGCCTCGTCCTCGGGATCACCCTGTTCCGGCCGCGGCCGGACCAGGTGGCGCGCGTCCGGGCCCTGGCCTCGGCCGGCGACGCCGCGGTGATCGCCTTCGACAATGGCGGCCTCCCGGCCGGGACGGCCGACCAGCTCGCCCGGGCCGGCGTGACCCTGCTGTCGGCGGGCACGAATCTCGGCATCGCCGAGGCGCTCAACCGGATCGCGGCGGCCGCCCGTGCCGCGGGGGGCGGGACCCTCCTCCTCCTCGACCAGGACGCCGAGCCGCCCGCGGATCTCGCCGCCGCGCTGCTGGCGGCGCGGGACCGGCTGCGGGAGGCCGGGATCCCGGCGGCGGTGGTGGGCCCGGCGCCCGCGCCGGCACCGGGCCACAAGGCGCCGGCCTACCCGCCCCGTCCCGGCGCGCCGGCACGCGACGGCCTCGCTCCCGTGCAGTTCCTGGCGACCTCGGGCTCGCTCCTCGACCTCGACGCCTTCGCGCGGGTCGGGCCGTTCCGCGGCGACTTCTTCATCGACGGGGTCGAGCTCGAATGGTGCTTCCGTGCCTGGAGCCTCGGCTACGGCTGCTACCGAGCCGACGCCGTCGCGATCCCGCACCGCGTCGGCGGCGGGACGATCCGGGCCTTCGGGATCACGATGCCGCGCCAGCCCCTGTTCCGCATGGCGACCTACCTGCGCAACGCGATCTACGCGTGGCGGCTGCCGCACGTGCCGCCGCGTTGGAAACTCGCCCAGGCCGCCTACCTGCCGCTCCAGGCCGGGCTGTACTGGGCGGATTCGGGCTTCCGGCCCGCCGTGCTGCTCAGGCTCCTCGCGGCCGCGCGCGACGGCGCCCTCGGGCGCCTCGGGCCGCCCCGGGACCTGCCCCGGGACCTGCCGTGACCGACCGCCCTGCCCTCGACGTCGTGATCGTCAACTGGAACGGCGGCGGCCTGCTGCGCGCCTGCCTCGCGAGCCTCGCGGCCGCGCGGGACGCCGCGGCCGTGCAGGTCACCGTGGTGGACAACGCCTCGACGGACGGCTCCGCCGAGACCCTGCCCGCCCTGCCCCGCCCGCTGCGGCTGATCCAGAACACCGCGAATCTCGGCTTCGGCCGGGCCTGCGACCAGGGCGCCGCCGCCGGCGACGCCCCCGCGATCCTGTTCCTGAACCCGGACACGCAGGTCGCGCCCGACGCGCTCGGCGTGGCCCTGGCCGCCCTGGCGGCCGACCCGCGGACCGGGATCGTGGGCGCGCGGCTCGTCGACCCGGACGGGCGGACCGCGCGCTCCTGCGCCCGGGCGCCCTCGGCGCTGGGCCTCCTCGGCCGCGCCCTGGCGCTGGACCGTCTCGGCCTCGTGCGGCCGCACTTCCTGCTGGAGTGGGACCATGCGGAGGACCGCGCCGTCGACCAGGTGATGGGCGCCTTCCTGATGATCCGCCGCGACCTGTTCCGGAGCCTCGGCGGGTTCGACCCGCGCTTCTTCGTCTACTGGGAGGATGCCGACCTCTGCGAACGGGCCCGGGCGGCGGGCTTCGCGGTGCGGCACGTGGCCGGGGCGGTCGCCCGCCATGTCGGCCAGGGCACGACCCGGCAGGTGCGGGCGCGGCGGCTGTTCTACTTCCTGCGCAGCCAGATCCTCTACGCCGGCAAGCACCACGGCGCCGCGACGGCCCTCGCCCTGGCGGCGGCGAGCTTCGGCGCGCAGGTGCCCCTGCGGCTCGCCCTGGCCCTCGCCCGCCGCTCCCCCCGGGAGGCCGCGGAGGTCCTGCGGGCGGCGGGCCTCCTGGCCGCGGCGCTGCCGGGGCTCGTGCCGGACCTCCTGCGGGCCGCGCGCGCGCGGCCCGCCGCTTGAGCGGGCCGGCGATGCCGCGCCCTGTCCGCGCGCCCGCCGCGCAGGGGCCGGCCGCCCGCGCGACCCGGACGGGGCCGTGAGCCTGCCGATCACCGGCGACGGCCGGTTCTGGGCCCTTGCCTTCCTGGGCCTCGGCTTCCCGGCCTGCCTCGCGCTGGCCTGGATCGGCCTCACCGGCGAGACCCCGTCCGCCCTCGCCGTCTGCGGCCGGCTCGCCGGCATCGCGGCGTTCCTGGGCCTGGGGCTCGCCGCCCTGGCCCTGGCGACCCGGGGCCGGGCCGCGCTGTTCGCGCTGCTGTGCTTCCCGGCCTCGCTCGCGGCCGCGCTGCTCAGCCCCCGGCCGATGACGGGCCGGCACGGATCGGCGCGCCGCGCCGGCGCGGCGCTGGCGATCGCCCTGGTGGTGCTGGCGCGGCCGGCCTGCGCGCCCCTCGTGGGGATGCTGCTGGTGCCGTTCCCGCCCCCGGGGCGACGCGTCCGCGCCTGGCGGGAGCGACTGCCGCTCGCCGCGCTCGCCCTGCTGCCGGCTCTCCTGCCGGCTCTCCTGCCGGCGCTCCTGCCGGCCGCGAGCCCCGGGCTTCCGCCCCCCGGCGCGGCGGGGGGCGGATTGGTGTCCCTGCCCGTCCCGCTGCCCGGGTTCCTCACCGGGGTCTGGGCCGCCGCGCTGCTGGTGCCGCCCGTCGCGCTGCGGCGCGGCCCCCTGCCCCCGCGCGCGGAGCGGCTGTGGCTCTCGGGCTGCGCGCTGCTCGGCCTCTGGCTGGCGGTGCTGCCGCAGGCCCTCGCCCCGGCGGGCGGCCTCGGGGGGATGCAGGCCCGGGACCTGCTGCCGCTGGCGCCGATGCTGATCCTGGCCTTCGCCCGGGGGCGGATCGGCACCGCGGCGGCCTTGCGCTGGCCGGCCCTGCTCCCGGTGCTGGCCGCCGCCCTCGACGCGGTGGTGCTGCCGATGATCGCGCTGCGGGCGTAGCGGGCGCTCAGTCCCGGTCCAGGAACTCCAGGAGCGCCCGGTTGAAGGCCTCGGGCCGGGTGACGCTGTGGGCGTGGCCGCCCTCCGGGGCGAGGGCGAGCCGGGCCTTGGGCAGCGCCGCCGCCAGCCGCTCGGACCGGGTGTAGGGCACCAGCACGTCGTCCCGGGCGGCCATGACCAGGGTCTCGTGGCCGATCGACCCGAGACGGTCCGCGATGGTGAAGCGCTCCAGGGCGGCGATGCGGGTCAGCACGGTCTCGGCGCCGGGGAAATGCGCCAGGGCCTGCGCCGCGTCGGCTTCGACCCGGTCGGCCTCCGCGGAGAGCCAGGGGGCCGGGTACAGGAAGATCGCCTGGGCCCGCACGTAGGCCTCCGGCCCGCCCCCGGCCAGGATCGCCCGGCGGGCCGCGAAGCAGCGGCGCGTGGCCGGGTCCATCGCGTCCCAGCCGTTGATCACGACGAGGCGCCCGACCCGCCCGGGGGCGTCCAGCGCCATCTGGAGGGCGATCAGGCCGCCGAGCGCGTGGCCGACCACGTCGGCCCGGTCGATCCCGGCCGCGTCCAGCACCCCGAGCGCGTCCCGCGCCATGGCGGGAACGTCGTGGTCCGGCGCGAGCCGGCCGGGCGAGCGCCCGGTGCCGCGGTGGTCGTAGGTGACGACCCGGAACCGCGCGGTCAGGGCCGCCATCTGCGGCGCGAAGTAGCCCGCCGCGCCGCCGAGGCCCGGCGAGAGCAGCACCGGCCGCCCGCCCGCCGGGCCGGCCACCGCGTGGGGGAGCGGGCCCATCAGCGGCCGATATGGGCGATCGCGGCGATCTCCACGCGGGCCTCGGGCTTCACGAGGCCGCACTGGATGCAGTAGCGCGCGGGCTTCTCGCCCGGGAAATACTCGGCGTAGACGGCGTTGATCGCCGCGTAGTCGGCCCAGTCCGCCAGGAAGACGTGGTTGAAGGTGACGTCGTCCATGGTGCCGCCCGCGGCCTCGACCACGCCCCGGATGGTCTCCAGCACGTGGCGGGTCTGGGCCGCCGCGTCGCCGACATGGACCACGTTGGCCTCCGCATCGAGCGGCAGCGTGCCCGAGACGTACAGGATCCCGTCGGCCAGGGTGCCCGGCACGTAGGGGGCCAGCGGCTTGCCGGTCCCCGGCGGTATCACGACCTGCTTGGGCATTCCCCTGCGCCTCCCGCGCGCGACCTGTCGGCCGGGCCGGGCAGGCCGCGCGGGAGGCCGCGTCGCGGCGGTCTTCGCGCACCCTGCCGGTCACCGGCCGGGGGCGCGATGCACTTATCCGGCCAGATCGCCGCCGGATGTACCGCCGGATGTATCGATCCCGGCATGTGAGGACGCCCCGAGGGCGGCCTCGAAGGCGGCGACGTCCGAGACCCAGCCGAAGAAGGTCTCGATGTTGGCGAGCGCCGCGTGCTGCAGGCTCTCCGGCCCGGCCTGGTGCGTGGCGTCGGCCAGCACGATCCCGAAATACTCCCGGTGGAACCCGTCCCGCAGCGTCGACTCGACGCAGACGTTGGTGGCGATGCCGGTGAAGACCAGCGTGGTCACGCCCCGGGCCCGCAGGGTGCTGTCGAGGGGCGTGTTGTAGAAGCCGCTGTAGCGCGACTTACCCATCACGATGTCGCCGGGCGCCGGATTCAGGGCGTCCACCAGCGCGTAGTCCCAGGATCCCTTGGCGAGGAGCTGCGCGTTCGCTTCAGGATTCCGCCGCATCGTCTTGAGCGCGTTGGATTTGTGCCAGTTCGGCGAGCCCGGGCCACCGGCCTCGACATAGGCCGGGTCCCAGCCGTTCTGGAACCACAGGACCCGGATGCCGGCGGATCGCGCCGCCGCCACCGCCCGGGCGATCCGGGCGATCACCGGGCCGGTGCCCGAGACGTCGAAGCCGGCCCGGTCGAGGTAGCCGCCCGGGCTCGCGTAGGCGTTCTGGACGTCCACCACGATGAGGACCGTGGTCGCGGGATCGAGGGCGATCGGCTCCGGGCGGGCCGGCAGGACGACGCCGCCGTGCCGGCCCTGGGCGTCGCGGAATCCGGCGGGGCGATCCATCTGGCGATCCATCTGGCGATCCATCGGGCGGTCCATCGGGCGGTCCATCAGGCGACCTCGGGCAGTGCCGCCGCCGTCACGTGCCGGCGCGACCGCATCAGGGGCTGGATCCGGGTCCCGAAATCGTCGAGGCCCTTGAGGAAATCGTCGAAGACGAGCAGCACGCCCTCGACGCCGTCGATGGTCATGACGGCGTCGAGCATCGCGGCCACGCTGGCGTAGCTGCCCACCAGGGTGCCCATGTTGAGGTTCACCGCCGAGGTCGGGTCGGCGAGCTGGCGCACGTTGGTGTCGCTGCCGGACTTGGTGTCGGCCGCGCCCTGGACGCCGAGCCACGCGATCGCCTCGGCATCCGCGCCCGCCTTGTAGTGCGCCCAGGTCGCCATCGCGGCGTCGTCGGTCTCGTCGGCGATGATCATGAACAGCGCGAAGGCGGTCACCCGCCGCCCGGTCCGCGCGCCGGCCTCGGCGAGCTTCTCCACCACGGGCGCGAAGGCGGTCGGCGTGTTGAGCCCCTTGCCCAAGCAGAAATTGTAGTCGGCGTACTGGGCCGTGAAGGCCAGTCCGGCGCCGCTCTGGCCGGCGCAGATGATCTTCACCGGCGCCTGCGGCCGGGGGCTCAGCCGGCAATCGTTCATCTGGAAGTACGTGCCCTTGCGGTCGCTGGCGCCCGTCTCCCACAGGTCGCGCAGTATCTGGGCGTACTCGGCCAGATAGTCGTAGCGCCTGGCAAAATACTCATCCCCGGGCCACAGGCCCATCTGGTCGTATTCCGGCTTCTGCCAGCCGGTGACGAGGTTCAGGCCGAAGCGCCCGTCGGAGATCGAATCGATGGTCGCGGCCATGCGGGCCACGATGGCGGGCGGCAGGCACAGGGTCGCCGCGGTGGCGAACAGCCGGATCCGGGTGGTGACGGCGGCGAGCCCCGCCATCAGGGTGAAGGATTCGAGGTTGTGGTCCCAGAACTCGGTCTTGCCGCCGAAGCCGCGGAGCTTGATCATCGACAGGGCGAAGTCGAGCCCGTAGCCCTCCGCCTTCAGGGTGATCGCCTTGTTGAGCGCGAAGCTCGGGCGGTACTGCGGGGCGTTCTCCGACAGCAGCCAGCCGTTGTTGCCTATGGGGATGAACACCCCGACACTCATGGCCTGTGCCGGACGGGCATCGGCGCTGTCGTCCGCGTGGCTCTGCATCGTCGTCCCGCGCTCCGCCCGGTCGGTTCCCCGCCGGAACCGAGTCGGCAAGCGGAGGCTCGCAAAACCGCCGCGGAGGGTCAAACCCGCGGCGCCCGTCGGGCGCGAAAATGCCTATCTTTCCAGCGACTTGCACAACCAGGGCGCGATGCCTGCCCAACCCATGCGCGCTTCCCGTCCGGCCGCACCTTCCCGCCGGCCCGCGCTTCCGCGCGGCGCGATGATCGGTCACGATGCGGTGACGGTGCGGCGATCACTGTCGGCAGGGTCACAAACATTGTCGTGGGCGTGGCGAAGACCATCTTCCCGTGACGATGACGGATCTCGGTCCGACCCTGCCGGACCTTGCCTGACCTTGCCGGAGTGACAGCGATGCGCGCGTGGCCCGCCCTGCTCCTCGTCCTCGGCCTCGCGGGGCCGGTGGCGGCCGACGAGGCGGGGCGCGCGGCGGCCCGGGCGGTCATCGCCAAGCAGGAGCAGGCGCTCGGCCGCGACGACGCGCAGACCGCCTACGAGCAGGCCGCGCCCGGGATCCGGGACCTGTTCCCGAATGCCGACCTGTTCATCAGCATGGTCCGGAACCAGTACCGTCCGGTCTACCGCCACCGCAGCTTCGTGTTCGGCGAGGCGCGGGACACGGACGCGGCGGGCGTGGTCCAGTCTGTGGCGATCCAGGACGAGTACGGCGACGACTGGACGGCCGAGTACAGCCTCGCCCGCGACGCGGACGGGCAGTGGCGCATCACCGGCTGCCGCCTCACCAAGGCGCCCGGCACGCGCGCCTGAGGACGCGCGCAGGAGAGCGCGCAGGAGAGCGCGCCCCCGAGGGGCACCCGCCGCCGGCACGGCGGGCGCGGAGGCCGAGCTCAGGGCCGGAACGTCCCGAGCTTCTCGAGCATCTGCAGGGTGACGTCGGCGCAGGCCTTGGTCGTGTCGTCGTCGGCGCACTTCACGTCGACCCGCGCGTCGCCGCGCTCCAGCACGATGTGGGCGGCCCGCGACGGCGGAGGTGGGGGCGGAGGCGGCGGGGGGCCGTCCGGGCCGGGACCGCGGCGCGGGTCGCCGGGGGGCGGGGGTGGCGCGCCGGCCTCGGGGCCGGGCCTCGGGCCGCCGGGCGGCGGCGGGGCCTGCGCGAAGGCGACGGTGCCGGACAGCAGTGCCGCGACGCCCGCGAGGGCGATGATTCGGGTCATGTCGGCTCTCTCCGAGACGGGATCCGCCCCGGCGGCTCAGGGCCGCGGGGCGGTCCGGCTCTAGGACGCGGCCGGGCAACCGGCCCTGAACCGGCCCGTTCAGCCCCGGTTAAACCGCCGGCCCCGCCCCGTGCGCGCCCGGCAGCCAGAGCGGCGGCGCTCGGCTTTCGACAGGTCCGCCGGCATCGTGTAGAGGGGGCGCCTTCCCTCGGAGGACCCCGTGCTCCACGTCTCGACTCGCGGCGCGGCCGCGCCGCTCTCGTTCTCGGACGCGCTCCTGGCGGGCCTCGCCCGCGACGGCGGGCTCTACGTGCCGCAGACCTGGCCGCAGATCGGCCGTTCGGAGATCGCCGACCTGGCGGGCCGGCCCTACGCGGAGGCCGCCAAAAGGGTGCTGCGCCCGCTGATCGACGGCGACGTCGCCGGTCTGGACCTCGACCGGATGATCGACGCGGCCTATGCGACGTTCCGCCACCCGGCGGTCTGCCCGCTGACCCAGCTCGACGACAACCTGTTCCTGCTGGAGCTCTTCCACGGGCCGACGCTCGCCTTCAAGGACGTGGCGATGCAGCTGCTCGGGCGGCTGATGGACCACGTCCTGGCCGAGCGCGGCGCCCGCGCCACCATCGTGGGCGCGACCTCGGGCGACACGGGCTCCGCCGCCGTGGAGGCCTTCGGCGGCCTCGACCGGGTCGACGTGTTCATCCTCTACCCGCACGGGCGGGTCTCGGAGGTGCAGCGGCGGCAGATGACCTCGGTGCCGGCGCAGAACGTCCACGCGCTGGCCGTCGACGGCACCTTCGACGATTGCCAGAACCTCGTCAAAGCCCTGTTCCAGCACGCCGATTTCGCCGACGCGGTGCGGCTGTCGGGCGTCAACTCGATCAACTGGGCCCGGGTCGCGGCGCAGGCGGTCTACTACTTCACCAGCGCCGTGGCGCTGGGCTCCCCCCACCGCCCGGTCTCCTTCGCGGTGCCGACCGGCAATTTCGGCGACGTGCTCGCCGGCTGGGTCGCCAAGCAGATGGGTCTGCCGGTCGAGCGGCTGATGATCGGCACCAACGCCAACGACATCCTGGTGCGGACCCTGGAGCACGGCGCCTACGAGCTGCGCGGCGTGGTCCCCACCACCTCGCCCTCCATGGACATCCAGATCTCGTCGAACTTCGAGCGGCTGCTGTTCGAGGCGCTGGGGCGCGACGCCGCGTCCCTGTCGCGGCTGATGGCCGGTCTGAAGCAGTCCGGCGGGTTCTCGCTGAGCCCCGAGGTGCTGGCGACGGTGCGGTCAGAGTTCGACGCCGTGGCGGTGCCGGAGCCCGACGTCATGGCGGAGATCGCCCTGACCCAGGCCGCCACCGGCGTGGTGCTCGATCCCCACAGCGCCATCGGCGTCCGGGCCGGGCGGCGGCTCCTGGAGCGGGACCCGGCGACCCCCGTGGTGGCGCTCGCCACCGCGCATCCCGCGAAGTTCCCGGACGCGGTCGCCCGGGCGACCGGCGGCCTGCGCCCCGCCCTGCCCCCGCACCTCGCCGACCTGATGGACCGGCCCGAGCGCCTGACCCGGGTCGCCAACGACCAGGCCGCCCTGGAGGCGCTCATCCGCGAGCGCGCCCGCATCACGAGGGGTGCGTGAGCCCGGCGCGCGTCACGCGACGCGCCCCCTCTCCCGTGCGGGAGCGGGGACCCGCGCCGCATCCGGCCCCCTCCGCGACGAGCCGTCGATGAACCAGCATTTCTCCACCCACGCCGCCTCGCCGTCCCTGCGCACCACGCGGCTTCCGAACGGCGTCACGGTGGTGACCGAGCCGATGCCCGGGGTCGCCACCGCGAGCCTCGGCGTCTGGGTCGGCGCCGGCTCGCGCAACGAGCGGGCCGACGAGGCGGGCCTGTCCCACCTCATCGAGCACATGGCCTTCAAGGGCACCCGCACCCGGTCGGCGCAGAAGATCGCGGAAGAGATCGAGAATGTCGGCGGCGAGATCAACGCCGCAACCTCCACGGAGGGGACGAGCTACACCGCCCGGGTGCTCGGCGAGGATGCCGGCCTCGCCCTCGACGTGATCGGCGACATCCTCACCGACTCGGTGTTCGACGCGGGCGAGCTCGCCCGGGAGAAAGGCGTCATCCTGCAGGAATACGCCGCCGTCGAGGACACGCCGGACGACGTGGTCTACGACGCCTTCACGGAGGCGGCCTTCCCGGACCAGCCGGTCGGCCGGCCGATCCTCGGGCGGCCCGAGACGATCCGGAGCTTCGACGAGGCCGGGATCCGCGCCTATCTCGACCGGGAATACACGCCGGACCGCATCGTCGTGGCCGGCGCCGGGGCCGTGACCCACGAGGCGATCGTGGCGGCGGCCGAGCGCCATTTCGGCGCTCTGCCGGCCAAGACCGCCCCCGCCTCGGTGCCGGGAATCTACGGCGGCGGCGAGCGGCGGATGCCGCGCAAGCTCGAGCAGGCCAACGTGGTGATCGGCCTGCCGGGCCTCTCCTTCCGGGACGACCGCTACTACGCGCTCCACATGTTCGCGCAGGTGCTGGGCGGCGGCCTGACCTCGCGGCTCTGGCAGGAGGTGCGCGAGACCCGCGGCCTCGCCTACGAGATCCAGGCCTTCCACTGGCCCTTCTCCGATTGCGGCCTGTTCGGAATCGGCGCCGGCACCGCCGGGGCGGACCTGCCCGAGCTCGTCGACGTGACCCTGGCGGCCACCGCCCGGGCGGCCCGCGACCTCGACGCCACCGAGATCGCCCGCGCCAAGGCGCAGCTGAAGGTCTCGCTGCTCTCGGCCCTGGAGACGCCGGGCGGGCGCATCGAGCGCAACGCCCGCCAGATCCTGGCCTGGGGCCGGGTGATTCCCGCCGGGGAGGTGATCGACAAGGTCGATGCCGTCACGGTCGAGGACGTCCGCGCCGCGGCGGCCGCGATGCTGCGGGGCACGCCGACGCTGGCGGCGATCGGCCCGATCCGCAAGCTGCCCGCCCTCGACAGGATCGCGGGCGCGCTCAGGGGAGCGTAGGGCAGCTTCGGTCGGTCGCCGCGCCACCGTCTTTGCGAGCGGAGCCCCCCGCAACGGCCGGCCCCCGCCCCGCCCAACTTGATTTGGCCGCAAAGGGGCGCGATCCGCGGGCGGTGGACCGGCCCCGGGGCGACCTTGCCCCAGGTCAGGTCCGCGCCTATCGATCGAGGCCGCCCGGGCGGCCGATGCCGAAGCTCGCACGGCCGGAAGTCAAGACACCCTTGCGCATCCTCGCCCTCCTCCTGACCCTGGTCGGCGGTCTCGTCGGTGCCCTCGCGCTCACGCTCGCCGCGAGCGCGCCCGCCCAGGCCGTGGAGGCGGTCCGCGTCACCCTCGACGCGCCGGTGATCGACCTGACCACCGCGATCGAGCGCTACCGCTCCGACGGCGACCTGATCCAGATCTCCACGGCGCCCGGCAAGGACGGCATCGTCCGGCGCATCGTCGTGAAGGCGCGCGACGCCGGCGCCCGGCCCGACTGGATCGTGTTCGCGCTCACCAACGACACCGACGAGCAGATCGACCGCATCCTGGTCGCCCCGCATTTCCGGCTGGTCGATTCCGGGGTGATCTGGCCCGATCTCGGCGGCTCGCGCATCGCCGCCATCACGGCGAGCCAGGGCATCCGGCCCGAGCGGGACGAGAACCCGGAGGCCGACCAGTTCACCATCACGCTCGATCCCGGCGCCACCGTCACTTACGTGGCCGAGCTGCGTGGCTCCAACGTCCCCCAGCTGCGCCTCTGGGACCAGGACGCCTACCGCCGCAAGACCGCCGGCCTGACCCTCTACAAGGGCATCATCATCGGGATCAGCGGCCTGCTGGCCCTGTTCCTGACCATCGTGTTCGTGGTCAAGGGCGCGATCATCTTCCCGGCCGCCGCCGCGCTCGCGTGGTCGGTGCTGGCCTATGCCTGCATCGATTTCGGCTTCCTGCAGCGGGTGTTCCCGGTCACCGAGCTCGCCGAGCGGGTCTACCGGGCCTCCGCGGAGGCGGTGCTCGGGGCGACGCTGCTGGTCTTCCTGTTCGCCTATCTCAACCTCGCCCGCTGGCACGTGCGCTACAGCCACGTGGCGTTCTTCTGGCTCGCCTTCCTGGCGGGCCTCGTCGGGCTCGCGGTGTTCGACCCGCCGGTGGCGGCGGGCGTGGCGCGGATCTCGATCGCCGCGGTGGCCGGGATCGGCCTGCTGCTGATCGTCTACCTCGCCGCCCATAACGGCTACGACCGGGCGATCCTGCTGGTGCCGACCTGGCTCATGCTCGTCGTCTGGGTGACGGCGGCGGGCTTCGCGGTCACCGGCCAGATCGGCAGCGACCTCGTGCAGCCGGCCCTGATCGGCGGCCTCGTGCTGATCGTGATGCTGATCGGCTTCACGGTGCTCCAGCACGCCTTCGCGGGCGGCGGCCTCAGCCACACCCTGGTCTCCGACACGGAGCGGCGGGCGCTGGCGCTGACCGGCGCCGGCGACGTGGTGTTCGACTGGGACGTGCCCGCCGACCGGGTCTTCGTCGGCCCTGAGATCGAGGGCCAGCTCGGCCTCGCCCGCGGCACCCTGGAGGGGCCGGCCACCAACTGGCTGGGCGCGCTCCACCCCTTCGACGTGGAGCGCTACTCGGCCGCCCTCGACACGGTGATCGAGGAGCGGCGCGGCCGCATCGTCCACGATTTCCGCCTGCGCTCGGAGGCCGGCACGTTCTTCTGGTACCGCCTGAAGGCGCGGCCGGTGATCGGCGCCGACGGCGAGGTGATCCGGGTGGTCGGCACCATCGCGGACGTCACCGAGATCAAGACCGCCGAGGAGCGCCTGCTCCACGACGCCGTGCACGACAGCCTCACCGGCCTGCCGAACCGCGAATTGTTCGGCGACCGCCTCGACGCGGCTCTGGCCTTCGCCGGCCAGGACCAGCGCCTCAAGCCCACCGTGATCGTCCTCGACGTCGACCGGTTCAAGGGCATCAACGACGCGATCGGCCTGTCGGCGGGCGACTCGATCCTGCTGACCCTGTCGCGGCGCCTCGGCCGCCTGCTGCGGCCGCAGGACACGCTGGCCCGGGTCGCCGGCGACGAGTTCGCGGTGATCCTGCTCTCCGAGCGCGACCCGGACCGGATCCTGGCCTTCGCCGAGATGATCCGCCGGGCGATCGCCACGCCGATCACCTACGCCGACCGCGAGATCTTCCTGACCGTCTCGATCGGCCTCGCCCTCTACGAGGCCGGCGCCAACCTGAAGCGCGACGAGGTGTTCAAGAGCGCCGAGATCGCCATGATCCAGGCCAAGCGCAACGGCGGCGACCGGATCGAGGTGTTCCGCGCTCACATGCGCACCGACCGCTCGGACCGGCTGATGCTGGAGAGCGACCTGCGCAAGGCGATCGAGCGCAACGAGATGCGGGTGCTGTTCCTGCCGGTGGTGCGGCTCGAGGACCGCACCGTGGCGGGGTTCGAGACCGTGCTGCGCTGGGACCACCCGAAGCTCGGGCGCATCCCCGCCTCGACCTTCCTGCCGCTCGCCGAGGAGAGCGGCTTCGTGGTCAATCTCGGCATCTTCGCCCTGGAGCGCACGGCTCTCGAACTCGCGGCGTGGCAGCGCTCCCTGGAGGTCGAGCCGCCGATCTTCGCGGCCTGCAACCTGTCCTCGCGCCAGCTCCTGCGCCACGACCTCCTGCACGACGTGAAGACCGTGCTGGCCCGCTCCGGGGCCCTGCCCGGCTCGCTCAAGCTGGAATTCAGCGAGAGCCTCGTGATGGAGAACCCGGAATACGCCGCCCAGATGCTGGCGCGGATCCACGACCTCGGCGCCGGCCTGTGCCTGTCGGATTTCGGCACCGGCTACTCGGCCCTCTCCTATCTCCAGCGCTTCCCGTTCGACACGATCAAGGTCGACGCGACCTTCGTGCGCCAGATCGGCACCGGGCAGACCGCGATCCTCCGCTCCATCGTGCGCATGGCGAGCGAGCTGAACCTCGCCATCGTGGCGGAGGGCTGCGAGTCCGAGGCCGACGCCCAGGCGCTCGCCGGTCTCGGCTGCGAGTACGCCCTCGGCCCGGCCTTCGGCGAGCCGATGACCATGCTGCAGGCCCGCCAGATCGTCGGGGCCGCCCCGGAAGCGGCCTGAGGGCTGCTCCCAGGACCCGATCCGGCGAAAGTCGCGGATCGGTTTAAGTCTGCCTTAACCATGTCCGATCAAGCTCCTGTTGATAGACGGGCCCTCCAGCGCCCGCGATGGGGATGGGTCGGATGGCCGAGGCGGCACGGCGTTACCAGCAGGCGGGCGGCTCGGACCTCGTGCGCCGCCTGATGGCCCGGCCGGTCCGGCTGGAGCAGCAGGTCCGGACCCGGATGCCCCTCCGCGACCCGCGCCGCGTCGACGCGTTCGCCGACGCCTATGCCGACGAGGCCGCGGACGACGCGGAGGCGCGGGACGAGGCCGACGCGATCGCCCGCCTCGAGACCGAGCTGCAGGTGATGAAGGCGGTGCTCCGGGCCCAGCGGCAGGAGGTCGAGTCGCTGCGGGCGCAGCGCCAGCTCCTGACCGAATCGGCCCCGACCGACGATGTCCGCGCGACCCGCGAGCGCTGGGCGGCCCTGGTCGACTCGCTCCTGATCCGCGCCCGCTGATCCGTCACCAGGGCATGCGGGGGAGAGCCATGGGGGCGCGCTGCTCGCTCGTCGTCAACGGTCGGTCGGTCCGCGTCTCGACCGGCGACACGCCGCTGGAGGCGGCGCTGGCCGAGGGCATGATCGCGCCGCTGCAGGCGCAGTCCGGCAACCTGCTCGCCGGCCAGGGGATCGCTCAGGGGATCGCTCAGGGCAGCGCGGCGCCGTCCGGCCGCCGCCATCCGGCCCGCCGGGCCCGGGCCGAGGCCCTGCGCCCGGCCCTCCCCGGCGCCCCGATCCAGGGCCAGGAGGAGGCGCCGCCGCCGCCGGTCGCCGTCCGCAAGGGCACGGTCACGGAGATCCGCCGGCTCAGTCCCGGCATCCTCGAGATCGTCGCGACCCTGACCCGGCGCCCGACCGGCGAGCCCGGCCACCAGGCACTGGTGACCTTCGCGGGTCTGCCGACGCGGACGCTGTCCCCGACCATGCGGCTCGACGGCACGACCGAGATCAACGACGTGGTGTTCCACGTCGCCCGCGACCCCGAGGGCGATCCCCTCGACGGGCTCCGCCTCGACCAGCCGGTGCGTCTCAAGGGCCCCGTCGGCCGGGGGCAGTACCGCCCCGGGGGCGGCCGGCTCGTGCTGGTGGCGGCCGGCGCCGGCTTCGGCGCGATCTGGGCGATCGCCCGGGCGGCCCGCTACGTCGAGCCCGCCCGCGAGATGGCCCTGGCCGTCGGCGCCCGCGACGCCCTGGACCTCTACATGCGCGAGAGCCTGGACTGGCTGCGCCGCACCGGCGTCGGCCGGATCGTGCTCTGCGCCGATCGCGGCCGCCAGCGGCCGCCGGACGTGCGCTCCGGCCCGCTCAGCGCCCACCTGCCGAGCCTGCGCGCCACCGACGTGGTCCACGTGGCGGGCGACCACTCGACGGTCGGCGCCGTGCAGGTGCTCGCCGCCGCGGTGGGCGCCCGCTGCTACCCGATCGTGATCGACTGACCGGCGTCGCCTCGACGCGGCGGCGCCCGGCTGCTACCGGCGCCGGGCCGGCCGCACGGGGCCGATCCCGAGCCCGATCCGAGTCCGATCCGAGCCCCGATGGTCCGCGTCCTCTGCCTCGGCTACAGCGTCACGGAGCTGCCGGGCTACGTCGAGCGGGCCAACGCCCTGGCCGAGGCCGAGGGGCGCCCGGTCACGTTCCTCCGCAGCGGCTGGGGCGGCCATTCCCTGCCCTCCATCGCCGCGCTGATCGACGAGATCCTGGACGCGATCCCCTGCGACCGCGTCCTCCTCGAGCTGTTCACCGGCAACGTCCGCTACTTCGACGGCGCGACGATGCGGGCCTATCTCGACGACATCCTCGCGGCGACCGCCCGGCGGGACCTGCCCGTCGCCTTCCTCAACCTCCACCAGGGCGGCGTCGACTACGCGGCCGAGCCCGTCGCCGGCCTGCTGGCGGAGTACCGCGCCCTCTACGGGATCCCCTATCTGGACATCGCCGCCCCGGTGGCGGCCGCGGGCGCGGGCGACATCACCTACCTGCTGAAGGACGCGACCCACGTCACGCCGGCGGGCGCCGACCTCTACGGCACCCTGGTCTACAGCTTCCTGCGCGCGCCGCCGCCGGGGCGGGCCTATATCGACCGGTTCCGGACCCTGCCGGGCCGGTTCGAGGTCTTGCCGCTGCGCGCCCTCCCCGGCCTGACCTGCGGGTTCGCCCTGCGCCGCAACGGCATCCCGCTGGACTTCCTGGAGATCCCGGAGGGCACGCGCGTCGCCGTTCCCCTGGGGCGCCCCCGCGACGTGATCGGGCTCCTCGTGACCTACGGGCCGCGGGCGGGCACGCTGACGGTCGAGGACCCGGCGACCGGGCGGGCGCGGACCCTCATCGCCTACGACGAGTTTTCCTACTACACGCGCGCGATGTTCCGCAGCGTGACTCTCCCGGCGGCGCGCGCGCTGACGATCGCGCAGTCGGCGGAGCGCCCGGACATCGCCCTGCGCAAGGGCGCGCCGGATCCGGGCCCGCGGATCGGGCGCGTGTCGCACGTCGTCTGCCGGCGCAGACTCGGCCTCGCCCCGCGCGCCGCCCGCCAGCTTCACCGGCTGCGGCGCGGCCTGCGCCGCGTCGGGTTGCGGCTCGGGCTCGTCCGAGGCGCCTGACCCCGGCCCCGTTCGGGCATAGTCATGCAGGCACGAGCGTTTGAATAACGCACCATTATGGCATTCGATTTATCGATCTCTGTAATTATCAATTCAGTCTCTGTATCGGTTCGCGTACTCATGCGCGCGAAGAGTGATCTGATCGATCGTGGCTTCCTGTTCGTAGCGTGTGATAAGCTGTGCCGGTGACGCCGGCGGAGATCGAACGGAATGCGGATCCTGCGCGATGCGAACCTGCATGTAAAAATGTCCGCGCCGCTCTTGTTCATGGTGATCGTGTGCGCCGCCTCTGCCGCGTACTCGCTCAGAGAACTCAGAGCGATCGAGGAGAGAGATAGATTTTTGGTGGATTACTATTTCGTGAGGCTCGAGATCTTCTCACGTGTCCGCGAAAAATTCGTCGATGCGGCGCTCATGAACCGCAATCTCATCATCGGCGAGCCGAAAGGCGACATCCCCCTCTTCCGCAAGCGCTACGACGCCTCCGTCAAGGCCGTGGCCGACGGCATCGAGACGCTGGAACAGGGCTCGCGGCGCGCGGAGATCGCGGCTCTGCAGCACCAGATCGGCACGGTCGCCCGGGACTATTTCGACCTGCTCGACCGCTCCAACTACCTCGCGCTCCGGAATGACCGGCCGGCGGCGATCCAGGTCGGCGTGGTCGCCAGCCGGGAGGTCCGGGCGCAGTTCGATCGCGCGGCCCAGGCGTACGAGGCGGCGGCGGCGGCCCGCCTCGGCGAGGCGAAGATCGCCACGCAGCAGGGGGCCGAGCAGGCCCGGTCGGTCCTGATCGGCGCCACGGTGGCGGGCCTGCTCGTCGCCCTGGGACTCTCCGCGGCCATCGTCGTGGTCGGTGTCACGCGGCCGCTCCACCGCCTCGTCGCCGCGCTGCGGCGCATGGCGCAGGGCGACGGCGCGGCCACGATCCCGGAGGCGCGGCGCGGCGACGAGATCGGAGCGGTCGGCCGGGCGGTCGAGGCGATCCGGAGCTTGATCATCCGCAACGCCGAGGCGGAAGCCGAGGGCCGGCGGCGCGCGGACGCCGCCGCGGCCGCGGCCCGCAAGGAGGCCACGATGGGCCTCGCCCGGACCTTCGAGGCGGCGGTGGCCAGGATCGTGGACCGGGTCTCGACCGCCGCGGGCGAACTCGAAGGCACCGCCCACCAGATGACCGCGACCGCCCAGGAGACGGCCAGCCAGTCCGGCGCGGTGGCGCTGGCGGCCGAGGCTGCGGCGGTCAACATCGGCGCGGTGGCGGCCGCGACCGAGCGGCTCGGCAGCGCCATCCAGGCGATCGGCCGTCAGGCGGGCGGCTCGTCCGAACTCGCCCAGCAGGCGGTCGGCGAGGCCGATCAAACCGCCGGGCTCGTGGCCGAGTTGCGGCAGGCGGCCTCCGAGATCGGCGAGGTGGTGCGGCTGATCGCGTCCATCGCCGAGCAGACCAACCTGCTGGCCCTCAACGCCACCATCGAGGCGGCGCGGGCCGGCGAGGCCGGCCGCGGCTTCGCGGTCGTGGCGGGCGAGGTGAAGGCCCTGGCCGAGAAGACCGCGCGGGCGACCGACGGGATCGCCGCGCAGATCGGCCGGATCCAGGGCGTGACCGGATCCGCGGTCGGCGCCATCGGCGCGATCATCGACCGGATCCGCGAAATCAACGGGGTGGCGATCGCGATCGCCGCGGCCGTGGAGGAGCAGGGCGCCGCGACCCAGGAGATCGTGCGCACCATCGCCCAGGCAACGCGGGGCGCCGCGGAGGTGACCGGCACCATCGCCGGGGTGGCCGAGGCCTCCGAGCGGACGGGGGTCGCGGCCGACCACGTGCTCACGGCCGCCACCGCCCTGTCCCGTCAGTCCGAGGGGCTCTCGGCGGAGGTCGGGCGGTTCCTGGCCGACGTGCGCGCAGCCTGAGGGCGGCGCGCGGCCCGCTCCCGCGCGGGAGCGGGCCGGTGGCGGCTCAGCCCAGGCGGACCCGCCAGATCTCCTCGGCGTACTCGCGCATGGCGCGATCGGAGGAGAACCACGCCATGCGGGCGGTGTTGCGGATCGCCTTCGCCCACCAGCCGCGGGGATCGCGCCACGCGGCGTCGATCGACCGCTGCACCCGCCAGTAATCGTCGAAATCGGCGGTGAGCAGGTACTGGTCGCGCCGGCGCAGGTCGTCGGTGAGCGGCCGGAACCGGCCCGGCTCCTCCGGCGAGAACCGTCCCGAGGCGATCATGTCGAGGGCGGCGGCCAGCCGCGGCGAGGCCTGGATCGCCCGGGCCGCGTAGTCCGGCTCGGCCTGCCGGGCGCGGACGCCGTCGGCCTCCAGGCCGAAGATGAAGATGTTGTCCGCCCCGACATGGTCGCGGATCTCGATGTTGGCGCCGTCGAGGGTCCCCACCGTGAGCGCGCCGTTGAGGGCGAACTTCATGTTGCCGGTGCCCGAGGCCTCCATGCCGGCGGTGGAGATCTGCTCGGACAGGTCGGCGGCCGGGATGATCGATTCGGCGAGGCTCACCGAGTAGTTCGGCAGGAACACCACCTTCAGCCGGTCCGCGACCTCGGGATCGTCGTTCACCGCCTTGGCGACGTCGCAGGCGAGCTTGATGATCAGCTTGGCCTGGACGTAGCTCGGCGCCGCCTTGCCGGCGAAGATCTTCACCCGGGGCGTCCAGTCCCGGTGCGGCTCGGCCTTGATCGCCTGGTAGAGCGCCACGGTCTCGACCACGTTGAGGAGCTGGCGCTTGTACTCGTGGATGCGCTTGACCTGGATGTCGAACAAAGCGGCCGGATCGACGTCGATGCCGGTGCGCTCGGCGATGATCGCCGCCAGGGCCTCCTTGCGCTCCCGGCGCACGGCCGCGTAGCGCGCCACGAAGGCCGGATCCTCGGCGTGGGCCTCCAGGCCCCGGAGCAGCTCGGGATTGTCGAGCACGCCCGCGCCCACCGTCTCCACGGCGAGCCGGGTGAGACCGGGATTGGCGTTGTGGAACCAGCGGCGGAAGGTGATGCCGTTGGTCTTGTTGACGATCTTGTCCGGATCCAGCGCGTGCAGGTCGGAGAAGACCGTCGAGCGCATCAGGTCGGTGTGCAGGGCCGAGACGCCGTTGACCCGGCGCGCGCCGTGGAAGGCGAGGTGCCCCATCCGGACCCGCCGCCCGTGCGACTCGTCGATCAGCGAGATCGACGCGAGGTAGGCCGCGGCATCCGCCGATCCCTGGCGGCCGTGCTTGGCCTGCTCCTCCAGGTGCATCCAGTTGATCAGGTAGATGATCTGCATGTGGCGCGGCAGCAGCCGCTCCATCAGCTCCACCGGCCAGGTCTCCAGGGCCTCGGGCAGGAGGGTGTGGTTCGTGTAGTGCAGCGTGTGCGTGGTGACGTGCCACGCGTCCTCCCAGGAGAGGCCGTAGACGTCGAGGAGGACGCGCATCAGCTCCGGCACCGCGATGGCCGGGTGCGTGTCGTTGAGCTGGATCGCCGCGTGGTCCGGCAGGGACCGGACGTCGCCGCGCTCGGCCACGTGGCGGGCCACGAGATCCTGGATCGAGGCCGCGGTGAAGAAGTATTCCTGGCGCAGGCGCAGCTCCTGGCCCTCGGCCGAGGAATCGCTCGGGTAGAGCACCCGCGAGATCGCCTCGGCGCGCATCCGCGCCGCGACCGCGCCGACATGGTCGCCGCCGTTGAAGCGGGCGAGGTCGACGGGCTCGCCGGCTTCGGCCTTCCAGAGGCGCAGGCCGTTGACGTGGCGGCCGCGCCAGCCGACCACCGGCACGTCGTGGGCCACCGCCCGCACGGTCTCGGCCGGCTGCCAGTGGCGCCGGATCACGCCCTCCTCCGGCGAGGACAGCGTGACGGTGCCGCCGAAGCCGATCGCGTAGGTCGCCTCGGGCCGGGCGAATTCCCAGGGGTTGCCCTCGGCCAGCCAGGTCTCCGGCGCCTCGCGCTGCCAGCCGTCCTCGAAGGACTGGCGGAACAGGCCGTGGTCGTAGCGGATGCCGTAGCCCATGGCCGGGATGCCGATGCTGGCCATGCTCTCCATGAAGCAGGCGGCGAGCCGCCCGAGGCCGCCATTGCCCAGCGCCGCGTCGGGCTCGGCCTCCTGCACGGCGTCCAGATCGATCCCGAGCTCCCGGAGCGCGCCGCGGGTCGTCTCGGTGAGGCCGAGATTGTTCAGCGCGTCCGACATCAGCCGGCCGATCAGGAATTCCAGCGACAGGTAGTAGACGCGCTTGTTCGGCACGCTCCGCTCGGAGGCCAGCGCGGCGGCCACGATCCGCTCGCGCAGGGCCAGCGCCGTCGCGGCGAACCAGTCGCGCGGGCGGGCGGTCTCGGGCGTGCGGCCGAGCGTGAAGGTGAGCTTGGCGCGGATCGCCTCGCGCAGGTCCACCACCGCGTCGCCGCTGCCGGACAGCGCCGGGGCGGTCCAGGCGGCCGAGGCGGGCGCCTCGGTTGCGCGCTCGTCGCGCGAGACATCTTGTGGCACAGGCCGGGTCAGAACATCGTTCAACACGTGCGGGTCCCCCAAAGTCGTCGCCCCGGATTCTAGCGCCGGGGGTATCGTGGGCGGATTATCTCTTTTGATGGATTGCCGCCGCATGAACGGACAAGCGATCCGTGCCCCGAAGCGTCCGACGATGCGGTCGGCTTCCGGCGAAGTCGTGGCAGCGCCGCTCCGGCGGAGTGCACGGGCACGCCGGAGGAGATATGGCAGGGCGGCGTGACATTCCAGGCACAGCCGCGCGGCGTCGCCCTGCGTGAGGGGCATGCGCACAGGTTTTGGGGGCCGCAGCCATTCCCTGGACGACGCTGGCCCGGGGCGTGCCGCGCGCGGCGCGCGCTCTGAGCGCAACCATCGCCGGTCGCCAGGGCGCGGGTCAGCGGTTAAGCGTGGGCCGCCGATGCGAGGGGCGCAGCATGACCGACACCGTCTGGTGGAAGCGCGGGACCGTCTACCAAGTCTATCCGCGCTCCTTTCAGGACACGAACGGCGACGGGGTCGGCGACCTGCCGGGCATCACGGCGCGGCTGGACTACCTCGCATGGCTAGGGGTCGACGCCGTGTGGATCTCGCCGGTCTACCCCTCGCCCATGGCCGATTTCGGCTACGACGTGGCGGATTACTGCGGGATCGACCCGCTGTTCGGCACGCTGGCCGATTTCGACGCCCTCGTGGCGGAGGCCCATCGGCGTCGGCTGAAGGTGATCCTCGACTTCGTGCCGAACCACTCCTCGATCGCGCATCCCTGGTTCTCCGAGAGCCGGTCGTCGCGCGCGAGCCCGAAGCGGGACTGGTACATCTGGCGCGACCCGGCGCCCGGCGGCGGCCCGCCCAACAACTGGCTGTCGAACTTCGGCGGCCCGGCCTGGACGCTGGATGAGACCACCGGCCAGTACTACTACCACGCCTTCCTGGCGGAGCAGCCGGACCTGAACTGGCGGAACCCCGCGGTGCGGGCGGCCATGCACGACGTGCTCCGCTTCTGGCTGGAGCGCGGAGTCGACGGGTTCCGGGTCGACGTGATCTGGCACCTGATGAAGGATGCGGGATTCCGCGACAACCCGGCCAATCCCGACTACGCGCCGGGCTCGCCCGAGATCAACCGCTTCACCCAGGTCTACTCCGCCGACCGGCCCGAGATCTTCGACGTGATCGCCGGGATGCGGGCGGTGCTGCGCCAGTACGGCGAGCGCGTGCTGATCGGCGAGATCTACCTGCCGGTGGAGCGGCTGGTCGCCTATTACGGCCCGGACCTGACCGGGGCCGACCTACCGTTCAATTTCCAGCTGATCCAGACCCCGTGGCGGGCCGACGCGGTGGCCGACCTCGTGGCGCAGTACGAGGCGGCCCTGCCCGAGGGCGGCTGGCCGAACTGGGTGCTGGGCAACCACGACCAGCCGCGCATCGCCGCGCGGGTCGGGCCGGCGCAGGCCCGCATCGCCGCGATGCTGCTGCTGACCCTTCGGGGCACGCCGACCCTCTACTACGGCGACGAGATCGGCCTCGGCCACGTGCCGATTCCCGCGGACCGCGCCCGGGATCCCTGGGAGCACAACGAGCCCGGGCACGGCCGCGACCCGGAGCGCACGCCGATGCAGTGGGACGACAGTCCGCAGGCGGGCTTCTCCACGGCCGAGCCCTGGCTGCCGCTGGCGGCGGATTGGGCCGCCTGCAACGTCGAGAGCCAGCGCTCGGACCC
Organism: Methylobacterium sp. D53M; assembly: GCF_053345625.1. Lineage (NCBI taxonomy): Bacteria > Pseudomonadati > Pseudomonadota > Alphaproteobacteria > Hyphomicrobiales > Methylobacteriaceae > Methylobacterium > Methylobacterium sp. D53M. The sequence goes on along the minus strand of NZ_JBKFAL010000007.1, from coordinate 203,915 downwards.
GGGCTCGATGCTCACCCTGCACCGGCGGCTGCTCGCCCTGCGCCGCGACCACGCGGCGCTCGCCGTGGGCGGCTACCGCGAGGTGCCGCTCGGGATCGCCGAGGTGTTCGCCTACGAGCGCTTCGCCGACGGGGACGTCCTGCGCGTGCTCCTGAATTTCGGCGCGGCGTCGCAGGACCTGCCGCTCCCCGAGGGGGCCTGGACCGTGCTGCTCTCGACCCGTCCGGGGCGCGCGGGCGAGCCGGCCGGCCTCACCCTCGCGCTGGAGCCCGCCGAGGGGGTGATTCTGCGCCGCGCCGGGTGACGCGAGGCCGCCCCGGCTCCGGCACCCGTCAGGCCGGGGACCGAATCAGGGGCTCGGCGGGCACCGCCGATCGGGCGAAGACGGACGTGCGGGACCCGTCCGGTTACGCCGGGCGCCGTCGTTCCGGGCCGAAGATCTGTATCCAGCGGCCGAAATCCGCCGTGGCGGCGCGATTTCTCGCTGCGATGCCACATAGGTAAGTGACGCTTAATCACCACGGTGGCCTATTTTGTGCGTCGCAACGGAACCGTCGCGGCGAAGGAGCATTGGCCGTGGTTGAGATCGTGACAGCCGTGCCTGCCCGGTCGACTGCCAGACCGGGGCATTCCGCCCGGCCAGGATCAATGCTGATGCTCGATGCGCGCCGTGGTGGTCCCTTCGCCGAGTGGTCGTCCGGCGAGAGGAACGGCGTCGGTCCCGTACCGGTTCCGGCCCGGCCGGCCTCGCTGCGCCGCCGCATCCTCTACGCGACGCCCGAGATGGCGGATTTCGTGAAGACCGGCGGCCTCGGCGAGGTCTCGGCCGCCCTGCCCCGGGCCCTGGTCCCGCACTACGACATCCGCGTCCTGATCCCGGGCTACCGGCAGGTCCGGGCCGCCTTCCCGGAGATCCCGGTCGTCGCCCGCCTCGAGGGCTTCGCGGGCATTCCCGCCTGCGACCTCGGCTTGGTCGAGGCGGCCGACGGCCTGCGGATCTACGTCCTGCTCAGCCCCGACCTCTACGAGCGCGACGGCACGCCCTACGGCGACCAGCACGGCGATTTCGGCGACAACGACCTGCGCTTCGCCCGCCTCAGCCTCGCGGCGGCGGACCTCGCCACCGGCGCCGATCCCGACTGGGCGGCCGACCTCCTGCACCTCAACGACTGGCAGGCGGCCCTGGCGCCGGCCTATCTCGCGTGGCGCGGCCGGCGGGTCCCGAGCGTGCTGACCATCCACAACCTCGCCTACCAGGGCCTGTTCCCCCGGGACGCCCTGCCCCGGCTCGGCGTGCCGGACGCGGCCTTCCAGGTCGACGGCGCCGAGTTCTACGGACAGCTCTCCTTCCTGAAGGCCGGCATCTTCTACGCCTCGCAGGTCACCACGGTGAGCGAGACCTACGCGCGGGAGATCCAGACGCCCGAGCTGGGCTGCGGCCTCGACGGGCTGCTGCGCACCCGCGCCGGCCAGGGCCGGCTCGCCGGCATCCTGAACGGCATCGACGAGAGCTGGGATCCGACCACCGACCCGCACCTCGCCACGCGCTTCGAGATCGACGACTGGAAGGGCAAGCGCGCCAACACCGAGGCGGTGCGCCAGCAATTCGGCCTCGCGGTCTCCCGCGGGCCTCTCTTCGCCATCGTGTCGCGCCTCGTGCACCAGAAGGGCATCGACCTGAGCCTGCAGGCGGCCGAGACCATCGTGGCCGGGGGCGGCCAGCTCGTGGTGATCGGCCAGGGCGAGGGCCGGTTCGAGCAGGCGCTCCGCGGCCTCGCCCAGCGCCATCCCAACGCGGTCGGCGTGCATGTCGGCTTCGAGGAGGCGCAGGCCCGGCGGATGTTCGCCGGCAGCGACTTCCTGCTGATGCCCTCGCGCTTCGAGCCCTGCGGCCTCGCCCAGATGTACGCGCAGCGCTTCGGCTCCCTGCCGATCGTGCGCCGGACCGGCGGCCTCGCCGACACGGTCGAGGACGGCGTGACGGGCTTCACCTTCGGGGAAGCCTCGGCCGCCTCCTTCGGGGCGGCGGTGCGGCGGGCGCTGGAGGCCTTCGGCCAGAAGAAGCGCCTCAACGCCATGCGGCGGCGGGCCATGGCGGCCCATTTCGGCTGGGACCGGGCCGCCGAGAACTATGCCGGGCTCTACGGCCGGGCCATCGGCAACAGCGTCGGGCTGCGCTGGCGAGCCGCGTAGGGACTTCTCGCGGGCCCCCTGCGGGGCGGGGAGGTCCGGTCGGGTCAGATCATCTCTGCCAACGGCGCGGGCGCTTCCCCTCGCGCCGCTTCACCGCGCCCGTCGTCCCGGGGCGTCGCAGCCGGACCCGGACGGATATGCCGGAGGGGGGCAACCCGGACCGCCGTCGGTGCGGACCTTGACCGCCGGCGGGCCTGGATCCCGGGCTCCGCTGCGCGGCCCCGGGACGACGCGGTGACGCCTGGGCGAAGGCGAAAGTCTCCTCACCCCTCCAGCAGGAAGATCATCGTGGCGAGCGGCGGCAGGGTCAGCGACAGGCTCTGACCCTGGCCGTGGCTCGCCTGATCGTCGGTGTGGCGGCCGCCCTGGTTGCCCAGGTTGGACCCACCGTAGACCCCGGCATCCGAGTTGAACGCCTCGCGATAGAAACCCGCCTGCGGCACGCCGATCCGGTAGCCCTCGCGCGGCACCGGCGTGAAGTTCGACACCACGATCGCCACCTCGCCGGGCTTGGCACCCTTGCGGGCCCAGGCGATGACGCTGTTGTCCTGGTCGTCCGCCACCAGCCACTGGAAGCCGGTATGCTCGACGTCGCGGCCGTAGAGGGCCGGGGTCGAGACGTAGAGCCGGTTCAGGTCGCGGATCACGCTCTGGACGCCCTTGTGCAGGGGATCGTCCAGGAGGTGCCAGTCCAGGCTGTTGTCGTGGTTCCACTCCCGCTCCTGGCCGAACTCGCCGCCCATGAACAGCAGCTTCTTGCCGGGATGCCCCCACATGAAGCCGTAATAGGCCCGGAGATTCGCGAATTTCTGCCAGCGGTCGCCCGGCATCTTGCCGAGCAGCGAGCCCTTCCCGTGCACGACCTCGTCGTGGGAGAGCGGCAGGATGAAATTCTCCGAGAAGGCGTAGAGCAGCCCGAAGGTCAGGTTGTGGTGGTGGTAGCGGCGATGGATCGGATCCTCCTGCATGAAATGCAGGGTGTCGTGCATCCAGCCCATGTTCCACTTGAAGCCGAAGCCGAGGCCGCCCGTGTAGGTCGGGTGCGAGACGCCCGGCCAGGAGGTCGATTCCTCCGCCACCGTGATCGTCCCCGGGGCGTGGCTGTAGGTCGCCTCGTTGGTCTTGCGCAGGAAGTCGATGGCGTCGAGGTTCTCGTTGCCGCCATAGCGGTTCGGGATCCACTCGCCCTGGCGGCGCGAGTAGTCGAGGTAGAGCATCGACGCGACGGCATCGACGCGCAGGCCGTCGAGGTGGTAGTGCTCCAGCCAGAACCGGGCGTTGGCGGCGAGAAAGGTCGCGACCTCGGTCCGCCCGAAATTGTAGATGTAGGTGCCCCAGTCCTGGTGGAAGCCCTGGCGCGGGTCGGCGTGCTCGTAGAGGTGGGTGCCGTCGAACAGGCCTAGCCCGTGGGCGTCGAGCGGGAAGTGGCCCGGCACCCAGTCGAGCAGCACGCCGATTCCGGCCTCGTGGGCCGCGTCCACGAAGGCGGCGAAGTCCTCAGGGCTTCCGAAGCGGCTCGTCGGCGCGAACAGCGAGACCGGCTGGTAGCCCCAGGACCCGTCGAACGGGAACTCGGTGATCGGCAGCATCTCGATATGGGTGAAGCCCAGATCCTTGACGTAGGGGATCAGCCGGTCGCCGAGTTCCTTGTAGGTGAGGTAGCGGTTGCCCTCCTCGGGCACCCGCGCCCAGGAGCCGAGATGGACCTCGTAGACCGAGATCGCCGCGTGGCGCGGGTCCTTGGCGCCGCGGGTGCTCATCCAGCCGGAATCGCGCCAGTCGAAGTCGCTCGACCCGTGGGTGACCGAGGCGGTCTCCGGCGGGTGCTGGGCCGCGAAGGCGACCGGGTCGGCCTTGAGCGGGACCAGGGATCCGTCGGGGCCGCGGATCTCGAACTTGTAGCGCACGCCGGCCTTGAGGCCCGGCACGAACAGCTCCCAGATGCCGCCGTCCTGCCAGAGGCGCATCGGGTGGCGCCGCCCGTCCCAGTCGTTGAAGTCGCCGACGACGCTGACCTTGCGGGCGTTGGGCGCCCAGACGGCGAAGCGGAAGCCGTCGATGCCGTCGAGCTGCCCCGACTGGGCGCCGAGCATCCGGTAGACGAGGTTGGTGCCGACCTCGCGGAGCGCCGCCACGTCGTACTGCTCGATCGAGGAGCCGAAGCCGTAGGGGTCGTAGCGGCGCCGCTTCGTCCCGTCCCAGGACTCGACCTCGATCTCGTAGAGCGGCCGGTGCTCGCCCTCGACCTTGGCGACCCAGAACCCGTCCGGATGGCGCTTCTCGAAGGGCGCGGTGCGGCCGTCCATCACCAGGGTGGCGGCCCGCGCCTCGGGCAGCACGGCGCGCACCTCCCAGGCCTTCGGCCCGACCCTGTGGGGCCCGAGCACCGCGAAGGGGTCGCCGTGGTTGGCGGCCATCAGCGCGGCGATCGCGTCCGGGTGGACGCTCGGCGGCTGCGCGGCGCCGGAGCCCGGGACATCCGCGGTCCGCGCCGTCCCCGCGCCCGGGTCGGCCCGTCGTGCGAAGGTCTCGTCGATCGCCGTCATTCAGATGCTCCGGGCTCGTGTCCGTCCGTGTCCAGAATGGTGAGAACCCCACGGGCGGGGATTTCGATCCAGTCCGGCCGGTTGTTGGCCTCGTAGTCGACCTCGTAGAGCGCCTTGGTCAGCAGGCAGAGGCGCAGCAGACGGGTCCGGCTCTCCGAATCGGTCACCGCCGCCCGGGAGCCCTCGACCGCCGTCTCGTAGCCGGCGAGGAACGCCGCCTCGATCATGCCGCGCCACGCGGTCGCCGCGTCCCGCGCCCGCTCCTCGGAATCGGCGAACCGCGCGGTGATCTCCCGGATCACCGTCTCGGCGCCGTACGCGAAGGAGCGCATCAGCCCGGCGACGTCCCGCAGGGGCATCGACTTGGCCCGGCGCTCGTCGGCCGGCCGCGAGGGCTCGCCCTCGAAATCGACGATGATCAGGTCGTTCTCGGCGACCAGCACCTGGCCCAGGTGGTAGTCGCCGTGGATGCGGGTCTTGTGGGCGCCCCGGACCGGCGCTTCGGTGAGCGCGGCGATCAGCGCCTCGACCTCGCCCCGGCGCTGGGCGAGCTCCGCGCAGGCCGGCTTGCCGGCGTCGAGGCCGCGGTCGGCGAGGCCCTTGAGCGCCCGGAAGGCGCGCTCGGCCTGGTGGCGGGCGTCGCGCGCCAGCACGGCGAGGTCGTCCCCGGTGAACGGCTCGGCTGCGAAGGCCGGGTCGTCGGTCTCGATGGCGAGCGCCGCGTGCAGCTCGGCGGTGCGCCGGCCGAGCAGGTCGGCCCAGGGCCGGTGGGCCTGGAACGCCTCCTCGGGGGTCGCGGCCTCGCTCTCGGGCGTGAGCACCACGGTCTCGAAGTCCCGGCGCAGGCCCTCCAGCATCAGGGTCCAGGCGTCGCCCTGGTTCATCACGAACTTCTGCAGGACCGCCAGGGCGGTCCGGGTGCCGTCCTCGGCGACGTGCTCCAGGGTGCCGAGCAGGGCGGGGGTGTTCGAGAACCCCGCCTGCTCGGTGAGGAAGCGGCCGACCTCGATCTCGGGGTGCAGGCCCGGCTGCAGGCGGCGCAGCAGCTTGAGCATCATCTTCGAGCCGATGGCGATCGAGGTGTTGCTCTGCTCGCCCGAGAGCCGGCGGATGTCGGCCACGTCGACCGTGACGTCCGGGTCGAAGGCCGAGGTGACGGCGAAGACGAGCCGCCCGGTCTCCGTGGGGATCTCGCGGGCCTGCCGCATGTCGTCGATCAGGCAGGCGGCGAAGTCGTTGGAGCCGGCCGCCCCGTAGAGCAGGCCGGTGCGCGGCCCCCGGCGCACCCGCGCCACCGCGAAGGGCATGAGGGTCTCGTCCTCGCGGCCCTCCTCGACGCCCACGGGCACGAAGTATTCCTGGGTCTCGCCGCTGGCGAGCTGCACCTGCAGCCGCGGCAGCAGGAAGCGCGCGCTGCCGTCGACGTCCTTCAGGGCGGCGCAGTCGACGACCTTCGTGGCCTTGATCCGCGAGCCCTTGGCGCCGAACCAGCGCCGGCTCGTCAGGAACGGCGGCACCACGGTGCGCTCGAAGGCGACGCGCTCGCGCCCGCTCATCAGGGTCTCGATCCCGCCGGTGAGCACGAGGGTGAACAGCTCGGGCGGCTCCTGCTGCGGGCCGATCACCCCCGACCGGGCGGCGCTCAAGGAGAACCAGTAGAAGCCGTAGGACGGCAGGGTCAGCAGGTAGGGCAGGTCGCCGATCGGCGGGAACTCGGTGCCGCCGGTCAGCTCGATTGGCACCGCGGTGCGCAGCTCCGACAGGTCGAGCTGCACCGCCTGCGGCGCGCGCGACAGGTTCGCCACGCACAGGATCCGCTCGTCCTCGTGCTCGCGGATCCAGGCGAGCACCTTCCGGTTCGACGGGTACAGGAACTGGATGGTGCCGCGCCCCAGCGCGACGCTGTTGTTGCGGATCGCGATCATGCGCCGCGTCCAGTTCAGCAGGCTCGTCTGGGCCTGGGTCTGCGCCTCGACGTTGATCGCGTCGAACCCGTAGATCGGGTCCTGGATCGCCGGCAGGAACAGCTTCTGCGGGTTCGCCCGCGAGAAGCCGCCGTTCCGGTCGGGCGACCACTGCATCGGCGTGCGCACGCCGTCGCGGTCGCCGAGGTAGATGTTGTCGCCCATGCCGACCTCGTCGCCGTAGTAGAGCACCGGCGTGCCGGGCATCGACAGGACGAGGGACTTCATCAGCTCGATCTTGCGCCGGTCGTTCTCGAGGAGCGGCGCGAGGCGTCGGCGGATGCCGAGGTTGATCCGGGCCCGCCGCTCGGCGGCGTAGAACGACCAGAGGTAGTCACGCTCCTCGGCCGTGACCATCTCGAGCGTCAGCTCATCGTGGTTGCGCAGGAAGATCGCCCACTGGCAGCCCTCCGGGATCTCCGGGGTCTGGCGCATGATGTCGGTGATCGGGTGCCGGTCCTCCCGGGCGATCGCCATGTACATCCGCGGCATCAGCGGGAAGTGGAAGGCCATGTGGCACTCGTCGCCGTCGCCGAAATACTGCGCGGTCTCCTCGGGCCACTGGTTGGCCTCGGCGAGCAGCATCCGGTCGGGGTAGCTCGCGTCCAGCGCGGCGCGGATCGCCTTGATGACGTCGTGGGTCTCGGCGAGGTTCTCGCAGTTCGTGCCGTCGCGCTCGATCAGGTAGGGGATCGCGTCGAGCCGCAGGCCGTCGACGCCCATGTCGAGCCAGTAGCGCATCACGTCGATGACCGCTTCCAGCACCTTCGGGTTGTCGAAGTTGAGATCCGGCTGGTGACTGTAGAACCGGTGCCAGAAATACTGCTTGGCGACCGGGTCCCAGGTCCAGTTCGACGCCTCGGTGTCGAGGAAGATGATCCGCGTGTCCTTGTACGGCTCGTCGGTGTCCGACCAGACGTAGAAGTCGCGCTCGGGCGAGCCGGGAGGGGCCTCGCGGGCGGCCTGGAACCAGGGGTGCTGGTCCGAGGTGTGGTTGATGACGAGCTCGGTGATGACCCGCAGACCCCGCTCGTGCGCCGCCTCCACGAAGGCCTTGAAGTCCTCCATGGTCCCGTAGGACGGGTTGATGTCCCGGTAATCGGCGATGTCGTAGCCGTCATCGCGCAGCGGCGAGGGATAGAACGGCATCAGCCAGATCGCCGTCACGCCGAGATCGCGCACGTAGTCGAGGCGCTGGGTCAGACCCTCGAAATCCCCGATCCCGTCGTTGTTCGAGTCGAAGAACGACTTGACGTGGATCTGGTAGATGATGGCGTCACGGTACCATTGCGGGTCGCTGCGATCGATCATCGCGTCGCTGCCTCATCGGTCGAGTCTGACGGGACCGGCGGGGGACCCGGCCGGGGCGCGGGCGGCGGGCCGCCGCGCGGGTGCGAGGGTCGGCGACGGGAATTCCCGCCGCCGCATTCAAGGGCCATGGCCGAGTGCCACGCGCGGCCTCAGCCCGCAACCCGCCGCGGCGCCCGGAGGCGCCAGATCACGCAGGATCGCTCGGCCGGATCGAGGGCGATGCGGTGGGTCTTGCCGCGCAACTCGAACGTGTAGCCCTGGAGCAGGTCCTCGACCTCGACGGCGCCGTCGTCGGGCAGGCCGAACAGCCAGAGCGGCACCTCGTAGGTGCATTCCTGGCGGTTCTTCGGGTCGAGGTTGACCATGGTGAAGACGCAGTTGTCGCGCTCCGGCGTCGCCTTGGCGTAGGCGATGATGTTGTCGTTCCAGGCACCCGTGAAGGTCACGTTGCGGAAGTCCCAGAGGGCGGGGTTCTCGCGCCGGATCCTGTTGAGCTTGACGATGTGCTCGCGGATGTTGCCCGGCCGGTCGTAGTCCCAGGCCTTCAGCTCGTATTTCTCGGAGTTGAGATACTCCTCCTTGCCCGGGTACGGCGCGGCCTCGCACAGCTCGAAGCCGTTGTAGATGCCGTAGACCGACGACAGGGTCGCGGCGAGCGTGCCGCGGATGACGAACCCCGCCCGCCCGCTGGTCTGGAGGAAGTACGGGTTGATGTCGGGCGTGTTGGCGAAGAAGTTGGGGCGGTAGTACTCGCCCATCTCGCCGGCCAGCTCCAGGGCGTAGTCGGTGAGCTCCTGCTTGGTGTTGCGCCACGTGAAGTAGGTGTAGCTCTGCTGGTAGCCGGCCTTGGCGAGCTTCATCATCATCTTCGGCCGGGTGAAGGCCTCGGCGAGGAAGATCGCGTCCGGGTAGCAGCCGTTGACCTCGCCGATCACCCATTCCCAGAACGGGATCGGCTTGGTGTGCGGGTTGTCGACCCGGAAGATGCGCACGCCGCGCGCGCACCAGCCGAGCAGGATGTCGCGCAATTCGATCCAGAGCGAGGGCAGGGCGCCCCCGTAGAAGTGGACGTTCGAGATGTCCTCGTACTTCTTCGGCGGGTTCTCGGCGAATTTCAGGGTGCCGTCGGGGCGCCACTCGAACCATTCCGGGTGGTTCTTGATCCAAGGATGGTCCGGCGAGCACTGGATCGCGAAGTCGAGGGCGATCTCCATGCCGTAGGCGTGGCTCGCCGCGACCAACCGCTCGAAATCCGCGAGCGTGCCGAGGTCGGGATGCACGGCCTCGTGGCCGCCCTCCTCCGCGCCGACCGCGTAGACCGAGCCGACATCGCCGGGCTCGGCCTTGAGGGTGTTGTTCTTCCCCTTGCGGTTGGTCCGGCCCACGGGGTGGATCGGCGTGAAGTAGAGGACGTCGAAGCCGAGCTCGCGGATCTCGGGCAGGCGCCGGATGACGTCGTCGAAGGTGCCGTGGCGGTTCACGTCCATCGACTGGGAGCGCGGGAAGATCTCGTACCAGGCGGAGAACCGGGCCGCGAGGCGGTCGGCGATCACCGGAAGGGTCACGGGATAGCGGGTCAGGTTCACCCGCTCGGCGTTCCGGCGCACGAGGCTCGACGCGTCGGGGGCGAGGATCCGGTCGAGCTGGGCGGCCGAGCCGGTCTCCTCGGCGGCGAGCGCGGCCACGAGCGCGGCGAGGCGCTCGGCGTCGCGGCCGCCGCGAGTCCGGGCGAGCGAGGCCGCGGTCCCGACGAGCGCCACGCCCTCGATCGTCTCGAGCCGCACGTCGACGCCGGCAACGCGCTTCTTCAGGGTGTCGCGCACCCAGGACGAGAAGGCGTCGCGCCACGCGATCAAGGTGAACTCGTAGCGGGCGTTCCGCTCCAGGGGGAAGTGCCCGGCCCAGCGGTCGTTGTCGACGAAGACCATCGGGTCCTCGCGCCAAGTCTCGCCTCCAGACGCCTCGGTGCCGGCGACCCGCGACAGGATCGCGGCGTCGATGATCTCGTGGCCGTCGGAGAAGATGTCGGCCTCGACCCGCAGGGACTCGCCGACGATCCGCTTCACCGCCGAGCGGCCGCCGTCGAGTTCGGGGCTGACCGCCTCGATCACCACCCGCCCCTCGCCGTCCGGGGTGCCGCGCCCGGGGAGCCGGGCGACCTCCTGGGTGCTTGCCGCGAGGATGCGCAGCTCGCCCGGCATCAGGTCGATGGCGCTGCCGGGATGGAACGCGATCGGCTCGGCCTCCGGGGTCCGGTCGACGAAGGCGCCGAGCATGCCGCCGGTGCGGGCGATGAGCGACCCGGCCTCGACCGGCACCGGCTTGTCGGTCGGGTTGTAGAGCACGATCAACCCGTGCCGCGCCGAGGCCGGGTGGCCGGTGTCGAAGCGGGCGAGCGCCACCAGATCGCTGTCGGGGGCCGAGATCCGGATCTGCGCGCCCTCGACATTGGCGGCCGGCAGCTCCGCCCGCAGGGCGTTGATCGCCCGAATGGAGCCGGAGATGTCGATGCCGGTCTCGTTCTCGCGGTCGCGCGGGGTAGTCTCGACCACGTGCAGCGCCCGCCGGTAGCCCCACTCGTAGCCGATCGGCATGAGCACGCCGGCCGAGAAGAAGGCCGCGAGCGCGTAGCGGGTGCGCAGGTGCGCCGCCACCGCCTCCGGGCCGCCGCCGATCTCGGCGGCGAGCCGCGTCATGTCGTGGTTCTCGGGGAAGGCGATCGAGGGGGCCAGCACCCGCAGGCGCTCGTACTGCTCGAGCGCCCAGGGCTTCCTCAAGTCCCACCACGCGAAGGAGTTGAACAGGTAGTCGAAGCCGGCGCCGGCCGTGGCCCGGGCCTCCTCGAAGGTGCAGCCCAGGGTCTCGGCGGCAAACAGGCAGGCGGGGTCTTGGCTCTTGGCCTGCCCGATCAGCACCCGCCAGGTCTCCGGCGGCACCTTGTAGGCGGCGTCGCACCGGAAGCCCTTCACGCCGAGGCCCTGGAGATGCGCCACGTAGGCGCCCCAGATCCGGGTGAGTTCGTCCCGGGCGGAGGGGGTGTGGTAGTCGAGCTCGGCCAAGTCGCCCCAGACGGTGCGGATCGACGGGTCGTCCGGGTCGACGGCCGCCGGGTGCATGATCGAGCCGTCGGGCTCCTTCATGAACAGGTCGGGCCGCTCGGTGGCGAGCCGGGCGTTGTCGGCGGTGTGGTTGATCACGAGGTCGGTCATCACCGACAGGCCCAGAGCCGCGGCGGCGGTGCAAAAGCGGCGGATTTGCTCGTCGTCGGGCGTGCCGTCGGGGTCGCGGAACCGCTCGTCCAGGCGCTCGGGATCGGCGACCGCGTAGAGGCTCCGCGAGCCGCCGGTCTGGTGGAACGGGTTGAGGTAGACCCAGTCGAAGCCGAGGGCGGCGATCCGCGGCAACTCGGCCGTCCAGTCCGAGACGCGCCCGACCAGGAGCGGGAACAGGTTGTAGATCCGCGGCCCCTCGGCCCGGGGGGCCAGCGCGGCCGGCAGGACGGCCGCGGCCCCGGACGTCGCAGCGGCTTTGGTCGGTGCGTTCATGCTGCCTCTCGGCTCCCGTTCCCAGTGTCGTAACGCCCGAACCGCCGGGCTGTGCCGCGCGATCCGGTCCGACGTGTCTCAGCAGAGGCGCGTGACAGGGCTGCGGCGGGGCCACCGGAAGACGCGCCCGGACCGCCGCCGTCTCTGCGAGCGGCGCCACGCTGATCCAGGTCGCGCTGCCCTGGGTCGCCTCGCTCCGCTCGCGATGACGGCGCGGTCACGGTTCCCGCCGCAGCACCGCGTAGGGGAGGTCGCGCAGGAGAGCGCCGAGATCGGCCCCCTCCCCCTCCACCACCCGCCCCGAGGCGAGGTCCCGCCAGCGCGTCCCCGCCCCGAGATCGACCCGGGTGCCGGCAAAGGCCTCGCCCGACCAGACGGCTTCCCCGACGAAGCCCGCCACCAGCCGCGGCACCGCCACGAACAGGTCGCCGCCCTCTTGGACGGGGTCGGTCCGCCGGTAGGCGATGACGTGGTCGGCCCGGGCGCCGGTGGCCGCGACGGGCTCGTAGGCGGCGCTGGCGTAGAAGTCCGGGCGCTCGGCCCGCTCGGCGAGGAGCCGCGTCAGCGTCGCCTGCTTGACCCGCCCGTCCGGCCAGTGGCCTAGCAGCTCCGCGGGCGCCCCGCCCTCTTCCAGCATCCGCTCCAGGGCCGGGTAATCCACCGGGCGGCGGTTGTCGGGATCGACGAAGGAGAAATCCCAGATCTCCGTGCCCTGGTAGGTGTCGGGCAGGCCCGGCAGGGTGCATTTCAGGACCGTCCGGCCGAGGCTCGCCAGCATGCCGAGATGGGCGAGCCGTCGGGCGAAGGGCCGGAGTTCGCTCAGGAAATCCGACCCCGGGGCGATCAGCGCCGTGAACAGCCGCTTGACCGCGCCCTCGTAGACCTCGTCGACGTTGACCCAGCTCGACCGGCGCTTGCCCTCCCGCATGGCCTTCTCGCCGTAGGCGATCAGCCGGTCCCGGAAATCCGCGATCGCCCCGGCCTCGTCCCGCTCCAGAAGCTCCAGCGGCCAGGCGCCCAGGATCGCCTGGAAGAACATCCACTGGTCGTTGGCGTCCGGGGCCGGCTCGCCGTCGATCCGGGCGAGGTGCGGGCCGGCGACCCGCTGCCACAAGTCCCAGGCCTTGGCCCATTCCTCGGGGATCTCCGAGAGGGCGAGCAGCCGCGTGCGGGCATCCTCGCCGCGCTTGGTGTCGTGGGTCGCGGTGGTGATCATGGCGCTCGGCCAGTCCCGGGCGCGGGCGATCTGCAGATCGTGGAAGTGCTCCGCGTCGATCCCGTACTCGCCCGGATCGCCGCCGACCTCGTTGAGGCCGAGGAGACAGGCGTAGCGGTAGAACAGCGTGTCCTCCAGGCTCTTGGCCATGACCGGGCCGGTGAGCTGCTGGAACCGGCGGCGGAAGCGCAGCACCACCCGCGGGTCCGGCCGGCCGGGCCCCGCCGTCTCGACCCGCCCGAGCAGGACGTCGGCGGCGAAATCGTGGACCGAGCGGTCGGGCAGGCTCGACCAGCGCTTGGCCTTCGCGACGGCGCCCTCGATCAGGCGGACATCCTCGGGCTCGACCTCGCCCTCCTCCAGATCCGACGGCAGGTAGCTCCGGTAGGTCGGGAAGCGCGCGATGATCTCGATCAGCGCCCGGCGCAGCGCGTTGACGGTGAAGTCGCGGGTGCGCCGGTCGGCGTCGGCGACCTCCTTGAGGTCGGTGGTCAGCACCTCCAGCTCGCTCGCGAAGCTGATCTCGAGAATCTCGGCCTTGGCGGCGCGGAGCTGGAAGCCGTAGGGCTCGTCGAACCCCGTGGCCCAGGTGTAGAGCCGCTCGATTTTCCCGCGCCGGCTCTTGTCGACCAGGATCCCGTCGAGCTGGTTGAGCACGTCGTAGCCCGTGGTCCCGGCCACTGGCCAGGGCCGCAGCCGCTCGCCCGGCTCCAGGATCTTCTCGACGACGACGTAGAAGCCCGGTCCGACAGCCGCCTGGAGCGCCCTTGCGTAGCCCAGCGGGTCGGCGAGGCCGTCGATATGGTCGATGCGCAGGCCGTCGATCCGGCCCTCGCGGACGTGCCGGAACACGGTCTCGTGCGAGCGGTGGAAGATGTCGGACAGCTCGACCCGCAGGCCGGCGAGCGAGTTCACGTCGAAGAAGCGGCGGTAGTTGATGTCGCTCGACGCCACCCGCCAGTGGGCCAGCCGGTAGGCCTGCGCCTCCAGCAGCCGGTGCAGCGGCCCGAAACTGTCCGGGCGGCCTTTGAAGCCGTTGAGCAGCGCCAGCGTGCTGGCGGTGGCCTCCTGGATCAGCGGCGACACGCCGTAGATCTCGGCGAGCCGGCGCTTCAGCCCCTCGGCCTCCTCGGGGAAGCCTTTGCGGCGGGTCTCGTCGGTATCGATCGACATCGCCCGCAGCCGCTCGGAGATGGCGAGCAGTTCCGCGGTGGTGTCGTCGTCCACCGCCCCGATCGCGGCGATCACCCGGTTGAGGATGGTCGGGTAGCTCAAGGGCCGGATCGGCAGCTGGTGCTCGTAGTGCCAGACGCTGAAGGCGCCCGTCTCGGGGTCGAACTTCAGCTCCAGCGTGCCCTTCTCCAAGGCCTCACCGTAGCGGTCGCCGAGGAACGGGATCACGAGGTTGCGCCCGGCCCCGAGCCGCTGCCAGTCGATGTCGAAGGCGTCGGCGAAGGGCGACAGGGAGCCCCATTCGAGCACCGAGAGCCACCACGGATTGTCGGAGCCGCCGACGCCCATGTGGTTCGGGACGATGTCGAGCAGGAGCTTGATCCCGTGGGCGTGGAGCGTCTCGGAGAGCGCGATGAAGCCCTCCTCGCCGCCGAGCTCCGGGTTGATCGCGCCGTGATCGACGATGTCGTAGCCGTGGGTCGAGCCGGGCCGCGCCTTCTGGAGCGGCGAGGCGTAGACGTGGCTGATCCCGAGCCGGTGCAGGTAGGGGACGATCCGGCCCGCATCCGCGAAGGTGAAGTCCTTGTGGAACTGCAGCCGGTAGGTCGCGCGCGGCGGCGGCGCGGCGAGCCGCGCGGCGCCCGAGCGCGGGCCCCGCGCCTCGGCCGAGAGGGACGCCGCGAGCTTCGCCAGCGGCCCGCCGGGGGCGGCGATGTCCACGAGATCCCGGTCGAGCTTGCGCCGCCAGTTCGGGTAGCCCTCGGTCGAGCCGGGCACGTTGGCCTGGGCGAGTTCCGAGACCACGTCCTCGTACTGGACGGCGGTGAGCATCGCGGGCGCGCGGGCGAGGTAGCGGGCGGCGGCCTCGAAGGGCGCGGAATCCGGCGGCTCGGCGGAGGGCAGCAGCTGCTCGGCCGCCAGCGCCTCGGCGAGGCGGCGGCGCTCGACGACGCGCTCGCCCCGCTCGGTCTCGGCCCGCTCCTGGTCGTAGAGGCCGAGCGACTGGCGGGTGTCGGTGTCGACCCCGCGCCACCAGCCGACGAAGGTCGGCAGGTCGTGGGTGGTGATGGCGGTGAGCGCGTCCCGCGGGTAGGCCGAGGGCGGCTTGAACCGGCCGTCGGCCTCGCGCTCGAAGGCGAGGATCCGGTAGCTCAGCACCCCGGCCCGCATCAGCGCGTCGGAGAAGCCCTCGGGCGCGGTGCCGAGGTCTTCCGCGATCACCAGGCACTTGTTGCGGTGGCTCTCCAGCCGCAGCACCGCCAGCATCGGCTCGAACGGCATGGCCACGTAGGCGCCGGCCTGGGCCCCCGCGCCCAGCGGGATCAGGAACAGCCGGGCGAGCTGGAAGGCGTGGTCGATCCGGATCGCGCCGGCGTGGCGCATGTTGGCCTGGACCAGGGCGCGGAAGGCCGCGAGCCCGTCGCGCTCCATCGCCAGCGGGTCGAAGGCCGGCAGGCCCCAGTTCTGGCCCTTCGGTGCCAGCAGGTCCGGCGGCGCGCCGATCGAGACCTTGTCGGCGAAGCGCTCCGGATGCGACCAGATCTCGGAGCCGCCCCGGTCGGCACCGACCGCGAGGTCGCGGTAGAGCCCGACCCGCATGCCCGCGCCGAGCGCTGCCGCGGAGGCCTCGGCGAGCTGCCGGTCGGCGAGGTATTGCAGCCACGCGTGGTAGCCGACCAGCTCGGCACTCTCCGCCGCGAAGGCGCGCACCGCCTCCGTGCCGGCGCGGCGATAATCCTCCGGCCAGTCGCCCAGCCAGTGGGCGCCCTGCTGCCGGAAATGCTCGGACAGCGCCTCGAACACGGCGTGCGACTCGAGATCCTCGCCGCCCTCCTGACGGAAGCGCTCGAAACCCGCATCGGTCCCGGCCCGAGCCGGCGACTCCGCCCAGAGCGCCCGGAGCACCGGATCGAGCACGTCATGCACGCCCTGGTGATCGACGAGGGCGGCCTCGCGCAGTGCCCGGATCGCGTCTTCCCGCTCGGCGAGCAGCGCCTCGGCCCGGGATCCGGCAAGCCCCGGCAGGCTGCGCGGCGCGATGAACAGGGTCTCCAGGAACAGCCGCGAGGAGGGCGAGTAGGGCGAGATCTTGGTCCGGTCTGATCCGAACAGAGCGTGGACCGGGCTGAGCCCCAGGAACGCCGCGCCGCGCAGGGCGGCCTCGCGGGCGGCCTCGCCGGCATCCGCGTAGGTGCCGATGCCGATATTGCTGCCCGAGCGCAGGCCGTAGAGCTGGGCGGCCATGCCCCAGTCCGAAGCCCCCTCCTCCGTGTAGGGGCGCGGGCGCCAGCAGCGCTGGGGCGCGGCGATCACCCAGGCTTCGGTGCGGGTCTGCCCGGCCTGGACGGTCAGGCGATGGTAGCCCGGGGTCAGGGGCGGCAGCTCGAAGCCCGGCTCGGACCCGTGCGGGTTGGCCCTGCCCTCCCGGGCCGTGCCGCGCTCGTCCACGAGGCGCCAGACCAGGGTGTGGGGCGCGCCGTTCTGCGGACGCACCGGGACGCGGGCCGCCCGGCGGGCCTCCACCGGCAGGAGCGGCGGGATCAGGCCGCGGCGCAGGCGCTCGACCTCCGCGAGGCTCGCGGCGATCGCCGCCTCGTCCTCCACCGCGAAGCCGAGGGCCGCCAGCAGGCCGCGGCGCACCTCCAGCGACGTCTCGACGGGCTGGCCGAAGGCGTCGGTGTAGCCGGGGGCGACGCCGACGAGGTCGGCGAGTGTCTCGAGGCGGCTCACGCGCGGGACTCCGTCAGGAACACGCCCGTCCAGGACGGGAGATCGCGTCCGGCCCCGTCCGGGGCGTTGGTCCAGACCGGCCGGGCACCGCCCGGATCCAGCGCGAAGGGTTCGGTCCCGACATTGGCGACGAAGCGCAGGGTGCCGGTGCCGAAGCGCCACGTGCAGTCGACCACGTCCGGGCGCGGCATCGCGGCGGCGGCGCCGTCGTAGCCGGACTTCGCCAGGGGCACGACCACGTCGCGGCGCAGCCCCAGGAGCCGCGTCGTCTCGGCCAGCACCTCGCGGTGGGGCGAGCGCTCCCGCTCGGACCAGTCGAGCTTCGAGGCCGCGAAGGTCTCGGCCTCGGTCGGGTCCGGGATCTTGGAGGTGTCGTCCGCGAAGGCCGCGAAGCTCTTGAACTCCCGGCGGCGTCCGTCGCGCACCGCCTTGTTCAGGTCCGCGTCGGGCGCGAAGTCGACGAAGAACAGGAACGGCGCGGAGGCCGACCATTCCTCGCCCATCCAGAGCATCGGGATCTGCGGCGCCAGGAGGAGCCCGGCCCGGGCGAGGTCGAGTTTCTTGGGATCCGCGAGGTGGTTGAGCCGCTCGCCGAGCGCCCGGTTGCCGACCTGATCGTGGTTCTGCAGGAAGGTCACGAAGGCGGAGGGCGGCAGGTGCCCGGAGGGCTCGCCGCGCGGGTGGTTGTCGAGCGTCGGGAAGGGCTCGCCCTGGTAGGCGAAGCCCTCGGCGAGGCAGCGGGCCAGGTGGGCGACCGGTTTGTCGGCAAAGCTTTTATAGTAGCCGGCGTCCTCGCCGGTGAGCAGGACGTGCCAGCAATGGTGCAGGTCGTCGGCCCACTGGGCGTCGTGCATCTTCGGGCGCCCGGCGGCGTCGCGCTCCAGCCAGCGGGCCTGGTTGGCCTCGTTCTCCAGCATCAGGTGGATCTGCCGGTTCGGGAAGATCCTCCGGACCGTCTCGCCGAGCTCGGCCAGGAAGTGGCGGGGCGAATCGTCGAGGATGGCATGGACGGCGTCGAAGCGCAGGCCGTCGAAATGGTACTCCTCCAGCCAGTACAGGGCGTTCTGGATGAAGAACTGCCGCACCGTGGCGCCGCTCTCCTTGCCGTCGAAGTTGATGCCCGCGCCCCAGGGGGTCTGGTGGCGCTCGGTGAAGAACGTCCCGGCATAGGCGTGGAGGTAGTTCCCGGCCGGCCCGAAGTGGTTGTAGACCGCGTCGAGATAGACCATCAGGCCGAGCCCGTGGGCGGCGTCGATCAGGCGCTTGAGATCGTCCGGTCGACCGTAGGCGCCGTCCGGCGCGTAGGGCTGGACGCCGTCGTAGCCCCAGTTGCGCGAGCCCTTGAAGTCGGCGAGCGGCAGCAGCTCGAGGGCGGTGACGCCGAGCGCCTTGAGGTCGGGAAGCCGGGCCTGCAGGCCGGCATAGGTGCCCTCCGGCGTCGCGGTGCCGACATGGCACTCGTAGATCACCGCCTCCTCGAAGGGCCGCCCGGTCCAGCCCGCGTCGGACCACTCGAAGCTCCGCGGGTCGATCACCTCGCTGAGGCCCGAGACGTCGTCCGGCTGGAAGCGGGAGGCGGGATCGGGCACGACGAGGTCGCCGTCGACGCGGAAGCCGTAGCGGGCGCCGGGCTTCACCCCCGGCAGGGCCGTGCGGCGCCAGCCGCCGCCGGATTCGGGCAGCGGGTGGTCGACGCCGTCGACGACGAGGTCGACGCTCCGGGCGGTGGGCGCCCAGAGGGCGAAGCGGACGCCGCCCCCGACCATCTCGGCCCCGAAATCCATGCTGTGGGCGCGCCGCATCGGGCCACCGTCCTCGTCATTGGCCGCGCGACCGGGACGCAAGCGCGGCAGGATCATCTGTCGTGGGAGAAGGCCCCGGGCCCGATCCGGTTCCCGCAGCGCAGCTATGGCGGAGCGGCCGCGTGGCAATGGGGTATCGGCGGGCGTGACGGCGAGGTGACGGCCAGGTGACGGCGGAGGGCAGCGGCGTGACGGCGGGCCGCGCGGAAACTAAGCCGCAGTTCCGTCCGCGCGGGGCGGCCCTATCTTGCCCGGCCGGCACTCTCGTCGGTCTGGGAGCGGACACTGGGTCGGGCGCACATCATCGGCATCCACGGGCTCGCCAACAAGCCGCCCCGGGACGAGAAGGCCGCCTGGTGGCGCGCCGCGATCCGCGAGGGGCTCGACCGCAATCTCGGGCTCCGGGTCGCGGAGCCCGACCTGCCCTTCACCTTCGTCTACTGGGCGGACCTGCGCTACCCGCAGCCGCTCGCGGGCGACCGCAACCGCGAGCCCTACCGCCCCGATCACGGCCTCGGGCCGTTCCCCTCCCCGGCGGGGGAGCCGGAGCGCGCCGAGCCGACCCTCACCGACCGGATCTACCGCGGCCTGTCGCATCTGCAGGAGGCCGCCGGGCTGACGCCGGTGGACGACCTGATCCTGGAATACCGCCTCGACGACCTCTGGGGCTACTACGAGGACGCGGACTTCCGGGCGGCGGCGCGGGCGCGCCTGCGCGACGCCCTGGCGGCGGCCGCGGCGGACCGCGTGCTGATCGCCGCGCACTCGATGGGCGGCCTGATCGCCTACGACGTGCTGCGCGCCGCCGAGGCGGACGGGATGCCGATGCCCCGCTGCGACCTCGTCACCCTCGGCGCGCCCCTCGGGCTCGCCGAATTGAAGCTGAAGCTCGCCGACGAGCACGGCGACCTCCGGGTGCCTGCGGCGCTCGCCGCCTGGACCAACCTGATGGATCGCCAGGACATCGCCACGGTGGGCGACGACCTCGCGGCCCTCTACGCGCCGAACGCCGCCGGGGTGCGGGTGCGGGACGTACCGGTGATCAACGCCTACCGGAGGCCGGACGGCGCCGAGAACCGGCACAAATCCTACGGCTACCTGCGGACTCCGGAATTCGCCCGGGTCGTGGCCCGGTTCCTGGACGCCGCGGCGTGAGCGATCCGGGAGAGGTGCCGCGCTCCGCCGCGCGCCGCCGCCCCGACCCGGGACGCGCGCCGCCCGGGTCGGGGCGCGGGCCTGCCGGGCCTCAGAGCCGGCCCGGCACCACCTCGCGCAGGACGCGCTCCGTGGCGGCGTCCTCGATCTTGTTGATCAGCCGCTTCGCCTCGTGCTCGTCGCGCAGGGTCTTGGCCAGGGTGAAGGTCGTGCCCGTGAGGAACAGCGACGCCATGGCGAGGTAGCCCTTGATCCAGATGTCGGCGGGCAGGAAGAAGATGCCGAACGTCAGCATGGCGGCGGCGACGGCGAAGCTGACCAGCGTGAAGGTCTTCCAGGCGCCGGTATGGGGCATCTGCGGTGTCATGGTGCGGTCTCCTGAGGAAGGATCGAAGGGGAAGCGGTGCGGCGCCGGTCAGGCGCCGGCCCTGAGGCGGTCGAGCACGGCCCGCGGGTCGGTGCGGCGGCGGCCGTAGCCCGCCGCCTCGAGATCGGCCTCGATCCCGCCCGCGGCCTCGGCCTCGAGCGCGGTCAGCGCGGCGGCGACGTCCGCCTCGGCCGCCTGCCGCTCGCGCAGGCGCGCCAGCGTCCGCTCCGCCTCCCCGAGCGCCCCCGCCGACAGGGTCGTCACCCGGCGGCCCTCCAGTCCGGCCCGCCGCAGCGCCTCGGTGGTGCGGGCGGTCTGGAGCCCGCGGTCGAGGTCCCGCAGGCGCTCGCCGCCCTGCGCGACCAGGCGCTTCAGCCGCTCGACCTCCGCGGCGAAGCGCTCGGCGGCGGCCCGGCGGTCGGCCCGCTCGTCCTCCAGGGCGGCGATGTGGATCGCCGCCTCGGTCCCGAGATCCTCGCGCCCGTCGCTGAGCGCCCGCCGCGCCCCGTCCGACAGGGTGTCGATGCGGGTGCCGATGGCGTCGAGGGCGCGCGCCTCGGCGGCGTGGTAGGCCATGGCGACGGCGAGTTCCCGCCGGGCGGTCGCCAGGGCGCCGGCGGCGTCCCGGATCTGCTGGCGCAGGATCGTCACGGCATGGGCGTCGTGGATCGCCTGGGCGTTGTCGGCGATCACGCCGCGCATCAGGAAGGAGAGGGTCCTCATCACGGTTCACCTCGCGGGAACGACGGGCCGGACCGCGTCCGGATTTGATTGAACGTCGTTCATGAAACAAGTAAACACGGGACGTGCCGGGCTGCAAGGGATAAAATGAACGAGGTTCATAAAAAAGTGAGGGGGCGGCCGCGGAAGGAGCCCGGCGATCGGGCGGCCGATCGCCAGGCCCTGATCGCGGCCGCGGTGGCGATCCTGAACGCGGGCGGCGCGGCGGCGCTGACCGCCCGCGGCGTCGCGGAGCGGGCCGGCACGGCGGTCGGCTCGGTCTACACGCAGTTCGACAGCCTGGAAGTGCTGCGCCTGGAGGCGAACGCCGTCACCATGCGCCGGCTCCGGGACACCCTCGCGGGGGCGCTGGCGGCCTGTCCGTCGCGGGAGACGGAGGCGCGGCTCCTGTGCCTGGCCGACGCGTATCTCGCCTTCGCGGCCGAGCACCACGCCGCCTGGGCGGCGATCTTCGAGCGGCGCACGGTGGCGGCGCCGGACTCGGTGCAGGCCGACATCGCGGCCCTGTTCAGGATCCTGGAGGGGGTGCTGCGCGACGGCGGCCGCCTCGGCGAGGCGGCGATCCCCGTGATGGCGCGGGCGCTGTGGTCCAGCGTCCACGGCATGACCTATCTCGCCGATCTCGGCAGCCTGGGTCCCCTCGGGGTCAGCGACGTGCGGCCGATGATCGACGCGCTGGTGCGGGCCGCGGTCCGGGGCTTCTCCGCGGGCTGAGCGCCGCCCTGCCCGCCCGCGGGGCCCCGCCCCTCAGGCCACCCTCAGGCCACCCTCAGGCCGCGCCCTCAGGCAGCCTGGACCTCCGCCAGGAAGGCCTTCACGGCGTGGTCGAGCTCGTCCGAGCCGCGGGTGAGGTCGCGGGCGGCCGCCAGCACCTGCTCGGAGGCGCTGCCGGTCTCGTCGGCGCCGCGGCGCAGGTCGACGACGTTCTCGGACACGCCCTGCGCCCCGGTGGCGGCGCTCGCCACGCCGCGGACGATCTCCTGGATGGCGGCGTTCTGCTCCTCCATGGCGGCCGCGACCCCGACCGCGATGCCGCGCATCTCCTCGATGGTCCGGCCGACCGCGCCGATCGCCGCGACCGCGTCCCGGGTCTCGCCCTGGATCCGGCCGATCTGGCCGGAGATCTCCTCGGTCGCCTTGGCGGTCTGCTCGGCCAGCGCCTTCACCTCGGAGGCGACGACAGCGAAGCCGCGCCCGGCCGCGCCCGCGCGGGCCGCCTCGATCGTGGCGTTGAGCGCCAGCAGGTTGGTCTGGCCGGCGATCGAGGCGATCAGGCCGACCACGTCGCCGATCTTCTCGGTGCCGGCGGCGAGCGCCCGCACGGTCGCCTCGCCCTGGCGGGTGCTGATCGCGGCCTGCCCGGCGATCTCCGAGGCGCGGTTCACCTGCCCGGCGATCTCCTGGACCGAGGCCGACATCTCCTCAGTGGCCGCCGCGGCGGTCTGGACGTCGGCGGAGGTGCCGGCCGCCTGCGCGGCCACCGCGCCGGTGCGCTCGGTGGTGTGGGCGGCCGTGACGGTCAGCGTCCGCGCCGTCGCCTCGAGGTCGGCGGCCGCCGTCGCGAGGCCGCGGCTCAGGGTCCCGGCCCGGGTCTCGAAGGACCGGGTCAGCCGGTCGAGGGCGGCGGCCCGCCGGGCATCCCCGTCGGCGCTGGCGGCGGCGCGGGCGTCGGTCTCGGCCTTGGCGATCAGCGCGTCCTTGAACACCTGCACGGCGCCCGCCATGGCGCCGATCTCGTCCCGGCGCTCCCGTGCCGGCACCGGCACGGCGGTCTCGCCGGCCGCGAGGCGGTGCATGGCGCCGTTCAGCGCGCGCAGCGGCCGCGTCAGCCGCCGGCCGATCAGCGCCGCGAGCAGGCCGATCAGCGCCACCACCACGAGCATGCCGGCCGCCGCCTTCCAGGCCGCGTCCCGCAGGATCGCCGCGGTGTCGTCGGCGTAGATGCCGGTGCCGATCACCCAGCCCCAGGGGGCGAAGCCGCGCACGTAGGAGAGCTTCGGCACGGGGGCGTCGGCGCCGGGCTTCGGCCAGTAATAGTCGACGAAGCCCTGCCCCTGCCGCTTCACCGTCTCGACGAAGTCGACGAACAGGCGCTTGCCGGTGGGATCCTGCACGGCGGCGAGATCCTTGCCCTCCAGCTCGGGCTTGATCGGGTGGGCGACCATGCGGGGCTGCATGTCGTTGACCCAGAAGTACTCCTTGTCGTCGTAGCGCAGGGCCTTGAGGGCCCGGATCGCGGCGCCTTGCGCGTCCGCCCGGGACAGGCGCCCGGCCCGCTCCTCGCCCTCGAAATAGGCCGCGACCCCGTAGGCGACGTCCGTGAGGTTCCGCGTCTTGGCCATCCGGTCCTGCTCGACCTGGGATTTCAGGCTGACGAGCCCGATGCCCGAGACCGCGACGATGCCGACCAGCGCGGTGGCCGTGATGGTGTGGAGCTTCGCTCCGAGCCCGATCTTCACCCGCGCCCCCACGATGATGATTGCAAGAAGATGATTTCAACCTGCGATATTTTGCAGCTTCTGCGTTAGCGGAGCGTGAAGACGGCCTTGCGCGCGCCGGCCCGAGCCTGTCCACTCCCCGTCCAACGAAAGCCCGGCGCCGCTCAGGATCGCGCCGGGCCACAGGGAGAAGCGTCATGGTGCGTACGTCTCGGACGGGCTCGCTGCTGCCGGGCCGCCGTCGGCTCCTGCGGGCGGGATCGGTCCTCCTGCTGGCCGGGCTGGCGCTCGCCACCCCCGCCCGGGCCGACGATGCCAAGGTCCGGATCAGCCGGCAGCCGGGCTTCGTCTACCTGCCCGCGGTGCTGGCCGAGCAGCACAAGCTGATCGAGAAGCACGCCAAGGGCGCGGGCCTCGGGGACGTCACGGTGGAGTGGGTCAACCTGACGAGCGGCGCCGCCGGCAACGACGCGCTGCTCTCGGGCAACATCGACATCGTCGACAGCGGCTCGACCAACATGCTGCTGCTCAACGACCGCACCAAGGGCGACGTGAAGGGCCTGTGCGGGGTCGGCACCACGCCGATGATGCTGCTCACCCGCAATCCGGACGTGAAGGAACTCAAGGACTTCTCGTCCAAGGACAAGATCGCCCTGCCCTCCGTGAAGGTCTCGTCCCAGGCTGTGCTGCTGCAGATCGCCGCCAAGAAGGCGTTCGGGCCCGAGAACGCCACCAAGCTCGACCCGCTCACCGTCCAGCTCGGCCATCCCGACGCCGTGGCGGCGCTGGCGAGCCCGCACAACGAGGTCAACAGCCATTTCTCGCTGCCGCCGTTCCAGCAGCGTGAGCTGCAGGACCCGGCGATCCACAAGGTGCTCAATTCCTACGAGATGGTCGGCGAGCCGGTGAGCAACGCGATCTTCTACGCCCGGACCGGCTGGTACAACCGCAACCCGAAGCTCGCCGCCGCTATCGTGGCCGCCATCGACGAGGCCAATGCCGAGATCGCCCGGGATCCGCTGAAGGCCGCCAAGGACTACGTCGCGGCCACCAACGAGAAGACGCCCCCCGAGACCCTGGTCGAGATCATGAAGGAGCCCGGGACGAACTTCTCCACCACGCCCTACGGCATCATGCTCCAGGCCCGGCACTTCTACGCGATGAAGACCATCAAGACCGAGCCCAAGGACTGGAAGGACACGTTCTTCCCGATCGTCCACAACCTGCCGGGGCGGTAGGACCCCGGCCGCTCAGTGCGCCTCCACGGGTCCGGCGGCGCGCTGCGGCTTCTTGAGGATGGCCACCACGGCGAGGCTCGCCACGAGGCTCACGCCCACCAGCCAG
The DNA here is from genome assembly GCF_053345625.1 of Methylobacterium sp. D53M. Taxonomy (NCBI): domain Bacteria; kingdom Pseudomonadati; phylum Pseudomonadota; class Alphaproteobacteria; order Hyphomicrobiales; family Methylobacteriaceae; genus Methylobacterium; species Methylobacterium sp. D53M. Next base: position 179,390 of record NZ_JBKFAL010000007.1, on the reverse strand, counting down.
AACCCGTCCGCGTAGGCCATCACGTAGGCCTCGCGGCGGACCTGGGCGGCGAGCTGGCCCAGCGCGACGCCCTTGGCGGCCAGCGGGTCGGCGATGCGGGCGTGCATCCCGGCGGCGAGCGCCGCGAGCCGGTCCTGGGTGCGGGTGGCGTTGACGGTGATCGCCTCAGCCAGCATCGAGAAGTGGAAGTGCTCCCGCCGGTCGATCATCGTCGACAGCATGGCGATGCCGATCGAGCCGCCGAGGTTGCGCATCATGTTCGACAGGGCGGAGGCGTCCGCGGTGTCGCGCGGGGCGAGGCCGACGGTGGAGAGCTGCGACAGCGGGATGGTGAAGAGCGGCTGGCCGACGGCCCGCATCAGCTGCGGCAGGATCAGCTGGTCGGCGCCGACATCGTGGGTCAGGCCGACGTTGATCCAGCAGCTCGCGATGAAGAACAGCGTGCCGGTGACCACCAGCACCCGGGCGTCGAAGGTCCGCATCAGCAGTGGCATCATCGGGAAGAGGACGAGCTGCGGCAGGCCCGACCACATCACCACGTAGCCGATCTGCTGGGCGTTGTAGCCCTGGATCTGCGCGCAGTAGACCGGGATGATGTAGATCGACCCGAACGAGACTGCGCCCAGCACGGTCATCAGCACGCAGGCGCCGCCGACCGAGCGGTTGGCCAGGACCCGCAGGTTGATGAACGGGCGCTCGGTCGTGAGCTCGCGGACGATGAAGCCGGCGATGCCGGCCACCGCCAGCAGCGACATGTTCACGATGACCTGCGAGCCGAACCAGTCCTTGCGCTGGCCCTCCTCCAGCACGTAGGTCAGGGCCGGCAGGCCGATCGCCATCAGGCCGATGCCGATCCAGTCGCCCTTGAGCAGCTCGCCCCAGCGCGCCGGCACGCTGTCGAAGGCGCCGAGCTGGATCGCCGCCGCCACGGGTCCGAAGATCAGGTTCAGGTAGAAGATGTAGTGCCACGACAGGTTGTCGGTGAGCCAGCCGCCGACCGTCGGGCCGATCGCCGGCGCGAAGGTCGCGGTCAGCCCGAACAGGGCGATGCCGACCGCCTGCTGGCTCCTGGGCAGCCGCGTGCGCACGATCACGATCGCGGTGGGGATCAGCACGCCGCCCGTGAAGCCCTGTCCGGCCCGGAACAGGATCATCTGGCTCAAGGACGTCGAGAGCGCGCAGGCCAGCGAGAAGGCGGTGAACAGGATGGTGTTCACCGCGAGGTAGCGGCGCAGGCCGATCACCGAGGACAGCCAGCCGGTGAGCGGGATCACGATGATCTCGGCCATCAGGTAGGCGGTGGAGATCCAGCTGCCCTCCTCGGTGGAGGCGCCGAGCGCCCCCTGGATGTCGGCGAGCGACGCGTTGGTGATCTGGATGTCGAGGATCGCCGTGAAGGCGCCGAGGATCGCGCCGAACACGGCGAGCCAGTCCCGGGCGCTCGCCTTCGCCTCGGGCACGGCCACGGCCGGCACGGGGCTGGTCGGGGCCGGACTCATCGGGGCAGGGCCTCGCTGACGAGGGCCGGAGCGGGCCTCGGCCGGGCGGGCCGCACCGGCTCGACCGGATCCTGGGTGTGGACCGTGGCCTCCACCGACAGGCCCGGGCGCAGGCGGGCGATGAGCGGATCCGACGGGTCGAGGGCGACGCGCACCGGCACGCGCTGCACCACCTTGGTGAAGTTGCCGGTGGCGTTCTCCGGCGGCAGCAGCGCGAATTGCGAGCCGGTGCCCGGGGAGAAGCTCTCGATCCGGCCCCGGAACGCGTGGTCGCCGAAGGCGTCGACCGTGAAGGTGACGCGCTGGCCCTCGACCATGCGGCCGGTCTGGGTCTCCTTGAAGTTCGCCACGAGGTAGATGTCGCGGCCCATCGGCACGACGGTCAGGAGCCCGGTGCCGGCCGAGACGACCTGCCCGATCCGCAGCGCCCGGTCGCCGGCCACGCCGTCGATCGGCGCCACGATGGTGGTGTAGCTCAGGTCGAGCCTCACCCCCTCGACCTTGGCCTGCGCGCCCTCCAGGCTCGCGCGGGTGCTGGCCTCGAGCGCCTGCAGGCTGTCGATCTGCTTCTGCGCGGCGTCGAGCGAGGCGGCGGCCTTGTCGCGGGCGGCGTGGCGCTGGCGCAGGTCGGACTCCGCCTGCTGCTGGCGCTGCACCGTGCCGGACCCGGTCTGCAGCAGGTTCTGGTAGCGGGTGTATTCCTGCTGCGCGAAGGTGAGGGCGGCCTCGGCGTTGGCGAGGTCGGCCCGCGACGAGGCGACCTGCGCCCGCTGCTGGACGATCGCCGAGGCGACGCCCAGGATCTGCGCCCGGTCCTTCTCGACCTCGGCCTCGGCCTGCCTGAGCTGGACCCGGTAGGACCGGTCGTCCAGGCGGGCGATGACGTCCCCGGCCTTCACCGGCTGGTTGTCGCCGACCAGCACCGCCGCGACGGTGCCGGCGATGCGCGGCGCCACCGTGACCTTGTCGGACTGGAGATAGGCGTCGTCGGTCACCTCGAGGAAGCGCCCGACACTCCACCAGTGCCAGCCGTAGGTCCCGGCCCCGCCCAGCGCGAGCAGGCCGAGGAGGGGCAGCACGATCCGCGCGCGGCGGCGGCGCGGCGCCGGTGCGGAGACAGTGGCCGGGACCGGCGCGGAGACCGGGGGCGTGACAGCCGCGGTGGCCGGCGCGGTGACCGGCGCACCCGCGACCGGGTCGGCGCTCTTGAAGCTGTCGCTGCGACGTGCGTCCATCGGGTCTGGCCAGAATCAAAACGGTACGGTATCGTTTTAATAGGACGAACGGCGGTGGTGAGCAAGGAGGATCGCGGGGTGACGGTCACGGAGATCGAGCGGGCGGAGGCGGGCCCGCGGCGCGGCGGCCGGCCGACCCGCGCGGAGGCGGCCCGGCGCGAGGCGCACCTGATCGCCGTCGCCACGACCCTGTTCCTGGAGCGCGGCTTCGACGCTACCTCCATCGACGCGGTGGCCGAGGCCGCCGGGATGAGCAAGCCGACGGTCTACGCGCGCTACCGCGACAAGCGGGCCCTGTTCGAGGCGGTCCTGCGCGAGCGGATCGCCGCGTGGCTGGCGCCTCTCTCCGCCGCGGCCGAGGCCCAGGCCGCGCAGGGCGGGAGCGACGACGTCGAGACCGCCCTGGAGGATCTCAGCCGCACCCTGCTGGCCCACGGGCAGTCGCCGGGCGCGGCGATGCTCAAGCGCAACCTCGTGGCCCAGGCGCTGCAGTTCCCCGAGCTCGCCCGCCTCGCCCACGAGGAGGGCTGGCTGCGCGGCGTGCGCGCGGTGGCGCAGCTGCTCGACGCCTTCGCGCGGCGCGGGCGGATCGCCGTGGCGGATCCGGAGATCGCGGCCGACCTGTTCCTCAGCCTCGTCCTCGGCCGGTCGTCCCAGGCGACCCTCTACGGCATCGCCACCGACCCGGAGGCGCAGGAGCGGCGGCGGCAGGCGGCGGTGCGGCTGTTCCTCGACGGGGTGCGCCCGCGCTGAGGGCGACCAGTCGGCGCCGGTGATCCGGCCGCCGGTAGAATCGGCACGCCGGGCTCCGAACGGGTCCAACCCGCGATTGCGCCCCTCCCCGCCCGGGCCTATAGTGCGTCATCCCCATTCGACAGCGTGAGACGGGACATCCGGATCGGTCATCCGGAGCCCGCGGCCCGATGCCCGGCCCCCGTCCCGCCAGGCCGGAGCACGAGAAGCATGTCCCAGGGTCCGCTGATGCCGAAGGCGACCGCCGTCTGGCTGGTCGAGAACACCTCGCTCGCCTTCGAGCAGATCGCCGATTTCTGCAAGCTGCACCCGCTGGAGGTGAAGGGCATCGCCGACGGCGAGGTCGCGGCCGGCATCAAGGGGCTCGACCCGGTCTCCACCGGCCAGCTCACCCGCGACGAGATCGAGAAGGCCCAGAAGGCGCCGCACTACAAGCTCAAGCCCGCCGTCTCGAAGGTGAAGCTGCCGGAGGTGAAGCGCACCACCAAGGGCCCGCGCTACACCCCGCTCTCCCGCCGCCAGGACCGGCCGAACGCCATCCTGTGGCTGCTGCGCAACCACCCCGAGCTGAAGGATTCGCAGATCATCCGGCTCGTGGGCACCACCAAGTCGACGATCCAGCAGATCCGCGAGCGCACCCACTGGAACTCGGGCTCGCTCCAGCCGATGGACCCGGTCACCCTCGGCCTGACCACCCAGATCAACCTCGATTTCGAGGTCCAGCGCGCGGCGGCCGACCGCCCGGCCGCGGTGGCGGCCGAGTCCGGCGCCTCGCTGCTGCCGACCGAGGTCTCCACGGCCCGCGACGCCGACGAGCGGGACCACGAGGACGATCACGGCGGCCGCGAGGAGCGGCTCGACGCCGATTCGGTCTTCGCCAAGCTCAAGGGCCGGCACCAGGACGAGGACGACGAGGACTAGGACCAGGACCGGCCCCCGCTCCGACCGAGCGGGGGCCGGACCGACCTATTCCGGCAGCGGCCGGCCCCGCGTCTCCGGCATGAACCACGGCACCACGAGGCCGATCACGTAGACGCTCGACAGGGTCAGCGCCGCCGCGGCGACGCCCCCGAAGGCGGTCACGATCTGCCCGGCCAGGATCGGGAAGATCCAGGCGATCAGCCGCGCGCCGTTGAAGACCGCGCTCGACGCCGTCGCCCGGACCGCCGGGGTGAACAGCTCCGCGAGGTAGATCGCCATCCACGAGAAGGCGAAGCCCAGGGTGAAGAACCCGTTCAGGAAGGCGAGCGCCATGAACGGCACGAGCCCGCCGGTCCAGAGGTAGCAGGCGAGCGACGTGGCGATGCAGCCGGCATAGGTCACGAGCAGGAAGGCGCGGCGCCCGATCGCGTCGGCCACGAAGCCCGAGATCACGTAGGCGGTGATCGCCCCAATATTGTAGACGATGCCCATGCGCGGGCCCCAGACATTGGCCGGCGCGCCCGCGGCCTTGGCGAGCCCCTCCGTGTAGGCCGGCAGCCAGGACGAGACCGCCCACCAGCCCACCGTGGTGGCGAAGGACAGGAGCGTGGCGAGGAGGACCCGCCGCCGGCTCTCGGGCTCGCGGAAGATCTCCGTCAGGGAGAACGGGCGCCGCGCGCTCCGCGGGGCCCGGTCCACGTCCTCCGCATCCTCGGCGGTGGCCGCCCAGCGCTGCGCCTTGAGCGCCCGCATCCACTGCTCGGATTCCTCCAGCGCCCGGCGCAGGTACAGGCACACGAAGGCCGGCAGCGCGCCCAGCGCGAACAGGATCCGCCAGGATTCCGCGCCCAGGGGCTCGGTGGCGGCGAGCACGGCCCACACGATGGCGGCGAGCACCGCGCCGCCGCCGAAGCCCGATTGCAGGAAGCCGCAGCCCTTCGGGCGGGCCCGGTTCGGCCAGGTCTCGGCCACGAGGGCGATGCCGGTGGACCATTCCGAGCCGATGGCGAGCCCGGTGATGAAGCGCAGGACGGCGAGCTGCGTGAAGCTCTCCGCGAAGGCGGTGAGCCCCGTGAACAGCGCGTAGCCCAGGATCGACACCATCATCATGCGCTTGCGGCCGATGTAGTCGGCCGCGATCCCGCCGATCAGGCCGCCGATCCCCCAGCCGAGCAGCGTGATGCCGATGGCGAGGCCCACGTAGAAGGCCGGCGCCTGGGCCTGCTCGGGGGTGAGGATCGAGGCCAAAGCCGGGCGCAGGGCGTAGACCAGGGCCACCGCCTCGTAGCCGTCGAAGATCCAGCCGAGATAGCTGCCCCACAGGATCCGCCAGTGGCGCCGGGTGAGACCCGCGTGCCACGGGGCGCCGGCCGCCTCGCGCATGCCCACGTCGCCCGCGTCCATCGCCCGTTCCTCCCGCCCGGGACGCGTCTGCGGCGCCCGCCCCGCCCTGATAGGTCGGTTGTGGCATCGGGTCGACCATATCCGGGCGGCCGATCCGGCGCCCCGGCGATCACGATCGCATCACGCCTTCACTGCGCAGCTTCACTGCGCACCTTGCACTGGGCACCTTCTGCGCGCCCGCGGCGTTCGGCCTAGCGCGCGGCGTCGAAGGCGGCGAGGAAGGCCGCGAGGTTGTCCGGCAGGGCCGCGCAGAGGTAGCCGCCCTCCTGGACCAGCGCCGTGGGCAGCCCGGCCCGGGCGATCCGCTCCGCCGCCCCGACGAAGCCCGCCCGGGAGACCGCGAGGGCGCCGATCGGGTCGTCCGCGGCGGCGTCGAGGCCGAGCGCCACCACGAGCGCCCGGGGCCGGTGCGCGGCGATCGCCGCGAGGCCCGCCTCGACGGCCTCGAGCCAGGGCGCGTCCCCCGAGCCCGGCGGCAGCGGCAGGTTGCGGTTGAACCCCGCCCCCGCCCCGGCGCCGGTCTCGTCGGCGTAGCCGGCGAAGAACGGGAAGTAGTCGGACGGGTCGGCGTGGACCGAGACGGTCAGCACGTCGGCGCGGTCGTAGAAGATCCCCTGCGTGCCGTTGCCGTGATGGACGTCGATGTCGAGGATCGCCACCGGGCCGCCGGTCGCGGCGCGCATCCGCTCGGCCGCGATGGCGCTGTTGTTGAGGAAGCAGAAGCCGCCGGCGGAATCCGCGTAGGCGTGGTGGCCGGGCGGGCGGCACAGGGCGTAGGCGTGCCCCGCCGCCAGCGCAGCGTCGGCGGCCGCGACCGCGCACTGCGCCGATCCGTAGACCGCCGCCCAGGTGCCGGCGCGGATCGGCGTCGAGGTGTCGGCGGTGTAGAGGCCCAGGCGCCCGAGGAGGCCGGCGGGCTTCCGGTGCATCTGCGGCCGGGCGAAGGCCCCGGTCAGGATCTCGTCGCCGATGCCGGGGATCGCGTCCCGGCGCGCCCAGGCCTCGGCCAGGAACGCCACGTAGTCGGGATCGTGCACCGCCCGGATCGGGTCGAGGCCCTGATCGGCCGGCTCGGCGAGGTCGTGGCCGCCCCGGACGGCCGCGTCCCGCAGGATCGCGTAGCGGGCCGCCTGCTCGGGATGCGGGATCGGCGCGCCGCGGCGCATGTAGCGCTCGGGATCGTGCCGGCTCGAATCGGGCGTGTGGACGATGCGCATGCCGGCAGGTTAGGGCCCGCCGGGCCGCGCGTCATCCGCCCGGGACGGCCTCGCGGGGCGCGCCCGCATGGGATGCACCCGGATGGGACGGGCTCAGATGAGGTAGACGGTGCCGTCCGCGCGGAAGACCTTCGGGCAGTTCGCCCCGTCCACGAGGCGCTGGGCATCCTCCAGGGAGATCCCGTGCGCCAGGGCGATCTCCGGCAGCGTCTTCCAGGTCGGGGTCATGGTCCGGCTCCGTCCGTGATCCGTGCGGGTCGGGGATCAACGGCGCAAACGCCTCCGGGTTCGCCGACAGGGCCGATGACGGCTCCAGGATCCTGTCGAGGGTGTCGGCGCGCCACCCCGTCGGGTCGGGCGCGGCGGGGGCGACCTCGCGCAGGAGGGTCGGGACCCGGGCCCAGGGTTCCGTGACCGGCCCGGCGCTCGGCCGCATGCCCGCCCGGGTCCGCCCGCCGGCGACGCGGATGTCCGGGAAGCGCGCGCAGAACGCCGCCACGCAGTCGGGGTCGAAATGGCGGCCGCTCTCGGCGCGGATGCAGTCCAGGGCCGCCTCGAAGGGCATCGCGTCCTTGTAGGGCCGCGCCGTGGTCAGGGCGTCGAACACGTCCGCCACCGCGACGATCCGGGCCGAGAGGGGAATGGCGGCGCCGGCGAGCCCGTGCGGGTAGCCGCCGCCGTCCCATTTCTCGTGGTGGAACTCGGCGATCTCCGCGGCCAGCCGGATCAGCTCGGAGGCGCTCCCGCCCAGGATGCGCCGGCCGATCGCGGGGTGCGTCTTGACGAGGTCGAACTCGTCCCGGTCGAGCCGGCCCGGCTTCAGCAGGACGCCGTCCGGGATGCCGACCTTGCCGACATCGTGCAGCGGCGCCGCGAGGTAAAGGTTGCGGCAGATCTCCGGTGCCAGCCCGAGCCCCTCGGCCACGATCTGGCTGTAGCGGGCCACCCGCCACGTGTGATCGCCGGTGTCGTTGTCGCGGTACTCCACCGCCAGCGCGAGGCGGAAGATGATCTCCTCCTCGCGCTCGCGCATGTGGCGCAGGGCGGCCTCCACCTCGCCGTCGAGCCAAGCGGCCTGCTCGGCCAGCCGCCGCACCGCCCGGGCGAGCCGGATCAGGTTGCGCAGGCGGACGGTGAGCTCGACGCCCTGCATGGACTTGTCGAGGAAATCGGTCGCCCCGGCCTCCAGGGCGGCGAGCCGCACCGCGTCCGAGATGTCGCTGGTGACCATCACGATGGGCACCTGGGCGTAGTGCGGGATGGTCCGCATCTGCCGGATGAAGGCGATCCCGTCGATGTCGGGCATGTGGCAGTCGACCAGGACGAGGTCGAAGGCCCGCGTCCGCGCCTCGACCATGGCGGCGACCGGGTCGCCGTGATCGGTGACGGACACGTCGGGCTTGGCCTCCAGCAGCAGGCGCAGCCGCATCCGCATGGTGGCGCTGTCGTCGACGAGGAGCGCGTCCATCAGCGGCTCCCGGGCCGGCGCAGGCGATCCCGGGGCGGCCGCCGGACCGGGTATGTCGACACAGGAACCATCGCCGCGACGCCTCGCAAGACTGTCGAGCAGCATTGAATGATCCGGCATTAACGGGTGGTAAATCGTCGCTCTGGGCTATATTGAGGAGATTTACTTTACTCGGAGCCTTGGCGGGTGCGAATTCGGGTCTTCGTTTGTCGGAGACCGGTGGGGCCGCGGCGATCGACCCGCGGAGAGTTGGCTTCGCCCGCTCCGGGGCGCCTGAGGGATCGGCGTGTCTGTAACCGGGATCGCCGCGGCGGCCCCGGCGCGGCCCCGGGATGGCGGGGTTGACGCGGTCGCCAAGCCCCCCGACGGAGACGCGGATCAGGACGGGTCCCGGGCGGCCTGGGACGCGCCGGCCGGACGGCGCGGCGGGAGGCGCCTTCGCGATGATGCGGTTCGATCTCGTCGATCTCGGCCTGTTCCGGCACGTGGTCGAGGCCGGCTCGATCACCCACGGGGCCGCGCGGGCGAACCTCGCCCTGGCGGCCGCCTCGACGCGGATCCGGCTGATGGAGGAATCCCTCGGCGCCGCCCTGCTGACCCGGGGCCGGCAGGGCGTCAGCCCGACCCCGGCCGGGCGCGCGCTCCTCGTCCATGCCCGGGAGGTCCTGGCCGGGGTGGAGCGCCTGCGCGAGGAGATGGCGGCCTTCTCGGGGAGCGCCTTCGGGCAGATCCGGGTGCTGGCCAACACCAACGCGCTCACCGAATTCCTGCCGGAGGCGCTCTCGGCCTTCCTGGCCGATCACCCCGGGATCGGCGTCGAGATCGACGAGCGCACCTCCGAGGAGATCGTCGGGCTGGTGGCCGAGGGGGCGGCCGATCTCGGCATCCTGTCCGGCACGGTGGATACCGGCTCGCTGCAGACCTTCCCGTTCCGGGAGGACCGGTTCGTGCTGGTGGCGGCCCGGGACCATCCCCTGGCCGCGCGCGGGACGATCCCGTTCGCCGAGGTGCTCGGCCACGACCTCGTCGGCCTCGACCGGCGCAGCGCCATCAGCCGCTTCCTCGTCGCCCAGGCGGTGCGCGAGGGGCGGCCGATGCGCCTGCGTGTCCAACTCCGGGACTTCGACGCTGTCTGCCGTCTCGTCGAGGCGCGGGTCGGGCTGGCGATCCTGCCCGAGAGCGCCGCCGCCCGCGCCGCGCAGGGCCTCGCCCTCGCGGTGGTGCCCCTCGCCGACGCCTGGGCGCGGCGCGACCTGACCCTGTGCCTGCGCGACCTCGACGGGTTGCCGCCGTTCATCCGGGCCTTCGTGGCGGAGCTGCGCGCCTGAGCGGAACCCGCCCCGCCGCGGACGGGCCCGCGCGCGGCGGCGTCAGCGCCACCGCTCGTCCGTGCAGGCCAGCAGGTAGACGACGTGCATGCAGCGCGCCTGGGCGGCCTGCGAGGGCGCGTCGCCCATGCAGGCGCGCATCCCGACGGAGAGGAGGTCGCGATCGACGTCCTGATTGCGCGCGCAGGTGAAGATCGGCTGGAAACCCTCGAACCGGCTCACCTGCCAGAAGATGACCATGACCGCGAGCAGGCAGAAGGTGCAGACCAGGATCCGGCTGTCGTAGAACCAGTGCCGCCGTCCGGCATCCGCGGCGTCGCGCGCGCTCATCCCGTCACCAGGCCCGTCACCAGGCCCGTCACCGGGAGCGCCGACGGGAGCACCGCCCGGATCCCCACCCTTCTCGGCATCGGCTCGCCCTCTTCCTCGCGCCGGATCCCCGGCCGCCCGGGCCGCCCGGGCCGTCAGTCGATCACCTCCACGATCCGGCGCGACCGCGGGTCGACGAGGACCGGGTGGTCGTTGACGATCGTGTAGCTGTAATCCGGCAGGGCGAACTCCCGCGGGACATCGTAGTACACGATGCCGTCCTCCGGGAGCACCGTGCCGACCCGCACGGGTCCCGCGAGCGCGATGGAGGGGCGGCGCTCGCCGCGGGCGTAGATGCGGAACCGCTCCCGCCGGTCGACGCCGAGGATGCCGTTGGCGGTGCCCACGGCCGCCCCGATCGCGCCGCCGACGATCGCCCCGAGGGGGCCCGCCATCTCCTCGCCGCGCGAGGCGCCCTCCTGGGCCCCGCGCTCGAGCCCCTGCGCCCGCGCGCCCGCGGCGAGGCCCAGGGCGGCTGTCAGGGTGGCTATCGGGGGAGCCACCAGGGTGGCGAGGAGCGCGAGGGACGCCGCGATCCGCATGATGTTCGTCCTGGTCGGTGGCGTGGATCGGCAGGCCTGCGCCCGGGGGCGCGGGCGCGTCCCGGCCGGAGGCTACGCCAAAAAGGCTGCCGATCGGTTGCCGGTCAGTTGCCGCCCGGCGCGGGGTGGGGCGGGGTGGGGTGGGGCGGGGCCGGCATTGCCCCGGTCCGCCCATGGGGTAGCCTCCGGCTGATTCCGTCGGAGAGGACAGGGCATGCCGATCGAGACCGTGGAGACCGCCGGCCGCCGCCGGGGCGCCGACCTCCTGGTGGAGGTGCTGCGCTCGGAGGGCGTGCGCTACATCTTCGGCAATCCCGGCACCACCGAGTTGCCGCTCATCGACGCGCTCACCGAGGCGCCGGACATCGCCTACATCCTCGCCCTGCAGGAGGCGACCGCCGTGGCGATGGCGGACGGCTACGCGCAGGGCGCCCGCCGGCCCGCCTTCCTCAACCTGCACACGGCGGGCGGCCTCGGCCACGCCATGGGCGGGCTGGTGAATTCCCAGGTCTCCGGCACGCCGCTGGTGGTCACCGCCGGGCAGCAGGATCTCCGCCACGCCCTGACCGACCCGCTGCTGATGGGCGACCTCGTCGCCATCGCCGACCCGGTGATGAAGTGGGCCCGCGAGGTGACGAGCCCGGACCAGATCCCGATCCTGCTGCGCCGGGCCTTCCACGACGCGGGGGCCGCCCCCTCCGGGCCGGTCTTCCTGTCCCTGCCCATGGACGTGATGGAGGCGCTGTCGGCGGTGCCGGCCGGCGAGACCTCGACCATCGACCAGCGGGCCGTGGCGGGTTCCCTCGACCGCCTCGCGGAGAAGCTCGCCGCCATCGCGCCGGGCCGCCTCGCGCTGATCGCGGGCGACGAGATCGACGCCTCGGACGCCTCGGCGCAGATGGTGGCGCTCGCCGACCTGCTGGCGGCGCCGGTCTACGGCTCGTCCTGGCCGGCCCACATCCCCTTCCCCACCGCGCACCCGCTCTGGGCCGGGAACCTGCCGACCCGGGCCGACGCCATCGCCGAGATCCTCGGGCGCTACGACGCGGTGTTCGCGCTCGGCGGCAAGTCGCTGATCACCGTGCTCTACTCGGAGGTCTCGGCGGTGCCGCCGGGGGTGCAGGTGTTCCAGCTCTCGGCGGACGTGCGCGACCTCGGGCGCACCTACGCCACCTGCCTGTCGACGGTGGGCGACATCCGCGCCTCCCTCGACGCCCTGCTGCCGCTCCTCGCGCCCCGCCTCGCCGACCGGGCCGACGCCTTCGCGGGCCTGCGCGCCGGGGCGGTGACCGCCCGGGCCGAGCGCCGGGCGAAGCTCGCCGCCGCCGCCGACGCGGCCTTCGAGGATCCGGTGATCGCGCCGCTGGTCGCCGCCCGGGAGGTCGCCCGCGCGGTCGGGGCCGAGACCACCATCGTGGACGAGGCGCCCGCGACGCTCACCCACCTGCGCACCTTCCTCGACAGCCCCTCCGCGCACCAGTACGCGGCGATGCGCGGCGGCGTGCTCGGCTGGGGCATGCCGGCCGCGGTCGGCTTCTCCCTCGGGCTCGACCGGGCGCCCGTGGTCTGCGTGGTCGGCGACGGGGCCGCGCTGTACTCGCCGCAGGCCCTCTGGACGGCGGCGCACGAGAAGCTGCCGGTCACCTTCGTGGTGATCAACAACGCCGAGTACAACATCCTCAAGACCTTCATGAAGGGCCAGGCGCACTACGCCTCGGTGCGCGCCAACCGCTTCATCGCCATGGACCTCACCGACCCGCGGATCGACTTCCCGGCGCTGGCCGCCTCGATGGGCGTGCCCGCCCGGCGGGTGACCCGGGCGGCCGACATCGCCCCGGCGATCGAGGCCGGGATCCGCTCGGGGGGCGCCAACCTCGTGGAGGTGGTGGTGCGGGCGACCTGAGCGGGGCCGTCGTCAGGGCTGCCGGCGGGGCTCTCACTCCAGTCCCGGCACCGGCACCCCGAAGGCGACCGCCAGCAGCACCATGTTGAGGGCGAGCACCAGGGCGGCCCCCGCCACGGCGGCGGCCTGGGTGAGCGGGCCGTTGGCGAAGGGCCCCATCACGCTGCGGCGCCGGGTGAACACCACCAGGGCCACCATCGGCACCGGCAGGGCGAGCGACAGCACCACCTGCGACAGGACCAGCGCCTGCGTCGGGTCGACCCCGATCGCCACCACCGCGAAGGCCGGCAGCATGGTCACGAGCCGGCGGACGAGGAGCGGGATGCGCCAGCCGGTGAAGCCCTGCATCACCAATTGCCCGGCGAGCGTGCCCACCACCGAGGAGGAGATCCCGGAGGCGAGCAGCGACACCAGGAAGGCCGCCCCCGCGGCGGGCCCGAGGAGCGGCGTCAGGGTGCGGTAGGCCTCGCCGATCTCCGCCACCTCGCTGTGGCCGACGTGGAAGGCGGCCGCCGCCATGATCACCATCGCCATGTTGACGAGGCCCGCCAGCAGCAGCGCCACCACCACCTCGCGGTTCGAGTAGCGGACCAGCAGGCGCCGGTCAGCCTCGGTGCGGGGATTGCCCCGGCCTTGGGTCAGGCCCGAATGCAGGAACAGCGCGTGCGGCATCACGGTGGCGCCGATGATCCCGACCGCGATGGTGAGCGCCTGCGCGTCCGGGATCCGCGGGGTGACGAGGCCCTTGGCGGCCTCGCCCCAGGCCACGGGCGCGATCAGGAGCTCGACCGCGTAGCAGAGGCCGATCGTGCCGACCATCGCGCCGATGGCGATCTCCACCGGCCGGAAGCCCTCGTGCTCCAGGAGCAGGATCGCGTAGGTGACCACCGCGGTGATCGCCATGCCGGCCATGAGCGGCATGCCGGTGAGCAACGACAGGCCGATCGCGCCGCCGAGGAACTCCGCGAGGTCGGTCGCCATGGCGGCGACCTCGCTGATGCCCCACAGGGCGAGGCGCACCGGCCGCGTCGTCGCGTCCCGGCAGTGCTCGGCGAGGTTCTTGCCCGTGACGATGCCGAGCTTGGCCGACAGGGCCTGGAACAGCATCGCCGTCAGGTTGGCGAGCAGCACCACCCAGAGCAGGCCGTAGCCGTAGCGGGCGCCGGCCTGGATGTTGGTCGCGAAATTGCCGGGGTCCATGTAGGCGATCGACGCCGTCACGGCGGGGCCGGCGAACAGCAGGAACCGGGCCCGGCCGCCGGGACGGCCGTCGAGGACGTCGCGGATCGCGCCCTCGGTCCGCCGGCTCATCGCCCCGGGCGCGGCGCGCCCGGGGGCCGTCGCGGCGTTCGGCGCCACCATGCTCGAACCCTCTCCTCAAAGATATAGCGGAGGCTATATTCAGGGTTCGCGGCCAGGATTCAAGGGGTTGGATTCAAGGGGCTGGCAGCGGCCGCCGGTATCGGCCCCGCGGGACTCCCCTCGAGGTGGCGGTGTTTGCTAGACAGGGGTCGGGGCGGCCCGCGCGGACCGCGGTGGGGGAGAGCCGATGCAGGAACCGTCCGAGCCGGGCTCGCCCGAGACCGCGCTGGTCGATCCCGAGCGCCACGTGGAGAGCTTCCGCCAGGCCCGCGAGGCCCGGCGCTCGGAACTCGTGGAGGATTACGTCGAGCTGATCGACGACCTGATCGGCGACGGCGGCGAGGCGCGGCAGGTGGACATCGCGGCCCGGCTCGGCGTGGCGCAGCCGACCGTCGCCAAGATGCTGAAGCGCCTGTGCGAGGACGGGTTCGTCCAGCAGCGGCCCTATCGCGGCGTGTTCCTGACCGAGGCCGGCCGCCGGCTCGCCGCCCAGGCTCGGGAGCGCCACCGCATCGTCGAGCGCTTCCTGTGCGCGCTGGGCGTGAGTCCCGAGACCGCGCGGCGGGACGCGGAGGGGATCGAGCACCACGTCAGCGCCGAGACGCTCGCGGCGTTCCGCGCCTTCGCGGAGCGGCACGGGGGGGCGTGAGGCGCCCCTCCGACCGTCATCGCCTCGCGCCGCTCGCAGAGACGCTCGCAGAGACGTTGTGTCTGCCGCGACCGCCACCCTCACGCCGTCGGCGCCGCCACCTTCTGGCGCAGGCCCAGGATCACCGCGCGGAGCATCTCGGCGCCCGCCGCGCCGGCATCCGGCAGGGTGCCGGTGCGGGAGGCGTAGACCCGCTCGTGCACGAAGGCGAGCTTGGCGATCACCGCGGGTGTCAGCTTGAACGGGTAGAGCGCCGGCTGGCCCATGCTGTGGGACAGCGAGTTGATCGCGTAGGTGAGCGGCAGCCACGCGGCGATCAGCCGGTCGAGGTCGGCCGTGTTGTACGGGTCGAAGTCGATCACGGTCGGCGCCTGCGGCCCGGAAGGCCCCCGCTGGCGCAGGCGCGGGCGCACGTGCAGCTCGAAGGTCGAGGCGGTCTCCACCGTGTCGACGATATGCAGGTAATGCGCGAAGGTCTCGGCGAAATCCTCCCACGGATGGGCCGTGGCGTAGGCTGAGACGTAGGCCTCGTCCCAGTCGGCGGGGGCGCCCCTCGCGTAGTGGTCCTGCAGGGCCTGGACGTAGTCGCGGCGCTCGTCGCCGAACAGCGCCCGGAAGGCGTCCCAGTCGGGGCTGTTCAGCACCAGCAGGTACCAGAAGTAATGCCCGATCTCGTGCCGGAAATGGCCGAGCAGCGTGCGGTAATGCTCGCCGAACAGGATCCGGCGGCGCTCCCGCTCGACGTCGTCGGCCTCGGCGATGTTCATGGTGATCAGGCCGTTGATGTGGCCCGTCAGCACCGGCGGCCCGCCGGAGACGCTCTCGGACGGGTCGACCAGGAAGTCGAAGGCCAGCCCGTCCGTGTACTGGGCGCGGGTGGCGAGCGGCAGTTCCAGGCGCAGCAGCGAGTAGAACAGCCGGTGCTTGGCCGCCTCGATCTGGCGCCAGCGGACGAGGTTCCAGGGCTGCGACAGGTCCGGCACGACGCGGTTGTGGCGGCAGGCGGTGCAGTAGATGTCGGGGCTGTCCTCCGGCACCAGCCAGTTGCAGGCCTGCGCGAGGGCGTTGTTGCACAGCCGGTAGCGCCGGCCGGGATCGGCGTAGGCGTGGAAGACCTGCGCGCCGCCCATCAGCGGGTGGGACGAGAGCCCCTGCGGCTCCAGCGCCGAGACCTCGTGGACCGCGCAGGCGTAGCCCAGCGGCCGCGCGCAGCTCTCGCAGGCGGTCGCCTCGAAGGTGACCGGCTGGTCGCAGGCCTGGCACTGGAAGATCTTCATCGCGCGGTCCCGGGCCGGCGGCCGGCCCACCTGCCGGTCAAGCGGGGCCGGGCGGCAAAGTTCCTGCCAGCGCCCCGGACGGACGGGCGACGCACGGAAATTGCTTGTTGCGCGATCCGTGTCGCATAACCGTGCGGTGGGCGCCGGCGCCAGGGACCGGCAGCGCGACCGCGTTCGATCCTTCCGACGGAGCCATCGTGTCGATCAGAGCCGCCCTGCATCACGTCACGCATTACCGCTACGACCGGCCGATCAGCCTGGGCCCCCAGGTGATCCGCCTGCGCCCGGCCCCCCACGCCCGCACCAAGGTCCCGGCCTACGCGCTCACGGTCACGCCCGCCAACCATTTCCTGAACTGGCAGCAGGATCCGAGCGGCAACTGGCTCGCCCGCCTCGTCTTCCCCGAGAAGACCGACGAGCTGAGGATCGAGGTCGACCTCACCGCCGACATGGCGGTGATCAACCCGTTCGACTTCTTCGTGGAGGATTACGCCCAGGTCCGGCCCTTCGCGTACGACCCCGCCCTCGCCGAGGAGCTGGCCCCCTACCTCGCCCCGGTCGACGCGGAGTGTCCGGAGATGGAGGCGCTGCTGGCCCGTCTCCCGGAGGAGACCAGCACGGTCCAGTTCCTGGTGGCGCTGAACGGCCTGATCGCCCGGGAGACCGCCTACGGCGTCCGCATGGAGCCCGGCGTCCAGACTCCCGCCGAGACCCTGCGGCTGAAGAGCGGCTCCTGCCGCGACTCGGCGTGGCTGCTCGTGCAGGTGCTGCGCCGGATCGGCCTCGCCGCCCGGTTCGTCTCCGGCTACCTGATCCAGCTCGTGCCCGACACGACCGCGGTCGACGGGCCGACCGGCGCGTCGGCGGACTTCACCGACCTGCACGCCTGGGCCGAGGTCTACCTGCCGGGCGCCGGCTGGGTCGGCATGGACGCCACGTCGGGCCTGCTCACCGGCGAGGGCCACATCCCGCTCGCCGCGACGCCGCACTACCACTCCGCCGCGCCGATCTCGGGGGCGATGGAGCCGGCCGAGACCACCTTCGACTTCGCGATGACGATCACCCGCGTCGCCGAGACGCCGCGGATCACCAAGCCGTTCTCGGAGGACGTCTGGGCCGCCATGGACGCGCTGGGCGAGCGGGTCGACGCCGACCTCGCCGCGCAGGACGTGCGGCTGACCATGGGCGGCGAGCCGACCTTCGTGTCGGTGGACGATTTCGAATCGCCCGAGTGGAACATCGCGGCCGTCGGCCCGACCAAGCGCGGGCTCGCCGACCAGCTGATCCGGCGCCTGCGCGACCGGTTCGGCCCGGGGGGGCTGCTCCATTACGGTCAGGGCAAGTGGTATCCCGGCGAGAGCCTGCCCCGCTGGGCCTTCGCGCTCTACTGGCGCAAGGACGGCAAGCCGATCTGGCGCGACCCGGACCTGATCGCGCCGGAGGTGGCCGCCGGGGAGGCGGGGCACGCCACCATCGCGCAGGCCGAGGCGCTCGCCGACGCGCTGGCCCGCCGCCTCGGCCTCGCCGACTACGTCTTCCCGGCCTTCGAGGACGGGGAGCTCTGGGAGCGGAAGACCGCGGAGCTGCCGGTCAACGTCACGCCGGCCGACGCCAAGTCGGGCTCGGTGGAGTTCGACGCCCGGATCAGGCGGGTCTACGCGCGGGGCCTCGGGGAGGCGGCCGGCTACGTCCTGCCGCTGGCGAGCCTGCCCACCGGCAAGGGCGGCGAGGCCGACCGCGTCTGGATCTCGGAGACGTGGGACTTCCGGCGCGGCGCCGCCTTCCTGGTGCCGGGGGACTCGCCCGTGGGCTTCCGCCTGCCGCTGTCGTCCCTGCCCTACGTGCCGCCGGAGCACTACCCCTATTACCAGCCGCAGGACCCGCTGGAGCCCCGCGCCGCCCTCCCCGACGGTCATCAAGGCGCCACGGTGGTCAACGGCGCCGGCGTCACCGGCGTCGCGGTGCGCACGGCCCTGTCGTTCGAGCCCCGGGACGGGGTGGTGCGGGTGTTCATGCCGCCGGTGCAGCGCGCCGACGAGTATCTGGAACTCGCGGGCCACCTGGAGGCGGCCGCCGCCGCGCTGAAGCTGCCGATCCACCTCGAGGGCTACGAGCCGCCCTACGACCCGCGGATCGGCGTCATCAAGGTCACCCCCGATCCCGGCGTGATCGAGGTGAACGTCCACCCGGCCGCCTCGTGGCGGGAGGCGGTCGCCATCACCACCGACCTCTACGCCGAGGCCCGCCAGACCCGGCTCGGCGCGGAGAAATTCATGACCGACGGGCGCCATACCGGCACCGGCGGCGGCAACCACGTGGTCATGGGCGGCGTCACGCCGGACGATTCCCCGTTCCTGCGCCGGCCGGACCTGCTCAAGAGCCTCGTGCTCTACTGGCAGCGCCACCCCGCGCTCTCGTACCTGTTCTCGGGCCTCTATATCGGGCCCACGAGCCAGGCGCCGCGCATGGACGAGGCCCGCCACGACGGGCTCTACGAGCTGGAGATCGCGCTGGCCCAGGTGCCGGCCCCGGACGCGCCCAACATCCCGCGCTGGCTCGTCGACCGGATCTTCCGCAACATCCTCGTCGACGTCACCGGCAACACCCACCGGGCCGAGATCTGCATCGACAAGCTCTACTCGCCGGACGGGCCGACCGGGCGCCTCGGCCTCTTGGAGTTCCGCGCCTTCGAGATGCCGCCGGACGCGCGGATGAGCCTCGCGCAGCAGCTCCTGCTCCGCGCCCTCGTGGCGTGGCTGTGGCGCGAGCCGCAGACCGGCGGCTGTGTCCGCTGGGGCACGAACCTCCACGATCGGTTCATGCTGCCGCATTTCCTCTGGTCCGACTTCCTCGCGGTGCTGGAGGATCTGCGGGCGGCGGGGTACGATTTCGATCCGGTCGCCTTCGAGGCGCAGGCCCTGTTCCGGTTCCCGGTCTTCGGCACGGTCGAGCAGGGCGGGGTCCGGATGGAACTCCGCCAGGCGCTGGAGCCCTGGCACGTGATGGGCGAGGAAGGGACCAGCGGGGGCACCGTGCGCTTCGTGGACAGCTCGGTCGAGCGGCTGCAGGTCAGGGTCGAGGGCTTCGTGCCCGAGCGGCACGTCATCGCCTGCAACGGCCGCCGCCTGCCTATGACCTCCACCGGCCGCGGCGGCGAGGCCGTGGCGGGCCTGCGCTTCAAGGCGTGGCAGCCGGCCTCCTCGCTGCACCCGACCATTCCCGCGCACTCGCCGCTGACCTTCGACATCCTCGACGCCTGGAGCGGGCGCTCCCTCGGCGGCTGCCGCTACCACGTCGCCCATCCGGGCGGGCGCAACTACGAGACCCACCCGGTCAACGCCTACGAGGCGGAGGGGCGGCGCCTCGCCCGCTTCCAGCCGAACGGCCACACGCCCGGTCGGATGGAGATGCCCCGCCCGGAATCGAGCGCCGAGTTCCCGCTGACCCTCGACCTGCGGACGCCGGCCCCGCAATGACCCGCGATGTTCGGACATCCGGGGCGGACACCGGCACGGGCGGCAGAGCGCGACGCGCCCCCGCTCCCGTGCGGGAGAGGGACCCGCGCTCCGTTCTGCGGCCGCGTCGTCGTCCACGCTGCGTGGATCCGCGAGCCGCGATGACCCGGGATCCGTGATGGAGGCGGCGCTCGCGGGCAGCCGCGGCCGGGCCGAGCGGCCGGAGGGCCCGCGGGAGCGCGTCGCCCGCTGGAGCGCGGGCTACCGCCCCGCCCCCGGCCGGCCGGACGAGTTCCTGGGCCCCGACGGCGCGCCCCGCGGGGCGTGGCCGCGCCTGCTCGACCGTCTCGGCGGCCTCACCGAGCCGGAGATCATGGCCCGGTTCGTCGCGGCGGAGCGGCACATCCGGGACGCGGGCATCTCGTTCCGCATCGCCGGCGACCAGCGCGAGCACCCCTGGCCGCTGGGCTGCCTGCCCCTGGTGATCGAGGGGCCGGAATGGGCGGCGCTCAGCGCCGGCATCGTCCAGCGCGCGGAGCTGATGGAGGCGATTCTCGCCGACGCCTACGGCGAGGGCCGGCTGGTCGCCGAGGGGCTCCTCCCCGCCGCGATCGTGGCCGGCACGCCCGAGTTCCTGCACCCGCTCCACGGTGTCGCGCCCCCCGGCGGCCACTACCTCAAGCTCTACGCGGCCGATCTCGGCCGGGGACCGGACGGGCGCTGGCAGGTGCTCGCCGACCGGACCCAGGCGCCCTCGGGCCTCGGCTGGGCGCTGGAGAACCGCATGGTCCTGGCCCGGACCTTCCCGGACTTCTTCCAGGACCTCCACGTCGAGCGCCTGCCGGCCTTCTTCCAGGCGTTCCGCGACGGGCTGGCGCTGGGGGCGGAGCGCGCCGACCCGCGGATCTGCCTGCTGACCTCCGGCCCCTACAGCAGCACCTACGTCGAGCAGGCGGCGCTCGCCCGCTACCTCGGCCTGATGCTGGTGGAGGGCGACGACCTCGTCATGCGCGACGGGCGCCTGCACGTGCGCACCGTCTCGGGCCTGAAGCGGGCCGACGCCCTGTGGCGGCGGATCGACGCCGACTTCCTCGACCCCCTGGAGCTGAACCCGGCCTCGCGCCTCGGCGTGCCCGGCATCCTCGACGCCCTGCGCAACGGCTCCCTGGTGATGGCCAACATGCCGGGCGCGGGGCTCGTCGAGTCGGCCGCCCTCGCCCCCTACCTCGACGGCATCGCCCGGCGCGTCCTCGGCGAGCCCCTGCGGCTCGGCCATCCGCGCACGTGGTGGTGCGGCGACCTCGAGGGCCTGGCGCACGCGCGGGCCAACCTCGACAGCCTGACCCTGCGCCCGGCCGCCACGCCCCAGCGCGGGGCGGGGCGCGACGCGATCCTGGCCGGCCCGGTCCTGGCAGCCGAGCGCGAGCGGGTCGTGGCGGCCCTGCGCGACCGGCCCTTCGACTACGTCGCCCAGGAGGCGGCGCCGCTCTCGACGATGCCGGGCTGGGAGCGCGGCCCGGACGGCCTGTTCCTGACGCCCCGCCCCTTCGTGGTCCGCGTCTTCGCCGCGCGGACGCCCCTCGGCTGGCAGGTCATGCCCGGCGGCTTCTGCCGGGTCTCGGAGCGCGAGGACGTCGACCCGATCGAGCTGCGGCTCGGCATCCGCTCCGCCGACGTCTGGGTCCTGTCCGAGGAGCCAGTCGCCGCGCCCCTGATCGGCACGCAGGCGGCGCCGCGGGTGCGGCGGGTCGGCGGGCACCTCCCCGCCCGGGCCGCCGACGGCCTGTTCTGGCTCGGCCGCTACCTGGAGCGCGGCGAGGCGGTGATCCGGCTGGTGCTCGCCCACCTGCGCAGCGTCGGCGACGCCGTCGGGACCGACATCTCGGGCGCCCTCGACACGCCGGCGGCCCTGGCGCTCCGGGCGCTGCTGCACGAGTGGGGCGCCATCGCGGCCGCCGACCTGCCGACCGCCCGCCTCGCCCAGGAGGCGCTGGCCGGGCGCGATCGGCCGGGCTCGGCCCGGTCCCACGTCATCGCGGCCCGCCGCAACGCCGCCGCGCTCCGCGCCCGCCTGTCGGGCGAGGCGTGGCGGGTGCTCGCCGACCTGAACGAGTTCCTGTCCCTCAACACCGAGCGGGCC
This sequence comes from Methylobacterium sp. D53M, assembly GCF_053345625.1. NCBI lineage: Bacteria > Pseudomonadati > Pseudomonadota > Alphaproteobacteria > Hyphomicrobiales > Methylobacteriaceae > Methylobacterium > Methylobacterium sp. D53M. The sequence continues at coordinate 157,868 of NZ_JBKFAL010000007.1, read as the reverse complement.
TTCACCGAGTCGCAGCTCGCGGGCCGGGCCGAGCGGGCCCTGAGCCAGCTCGCGGCGCTCGCCGGCCTCACCCACGAGAACATGAGCCGCGCCGAGGGCTGGCACTTCATCGAGCTCGGGCGGCGGATCGAGCGGGCGATCAACACCGGCGCCTTCGCGCTGGCCTTCGCCAACGACGAGGCGACCCCCGGCTGCCTCGGGGTGATGCTGTCCCTGTGCGATTCACAGATCAGCTACGGGCGGCGCTACCTGCAGGGGGCGGCCCTCGACCCCGTGCGCGACATGGTGCTGCTCGACCCCTACAACCCGCGCTCGATCGCCTTCCAGGCGGAGGCGATCACCCGGCACCTCGCCGACCTGCCGGCGCTCGCCGCGGACGGGATCCCCGAGCCCCATTGCCGCCTCGCGACCCGGATCCTGGCGGAGTTGCGCAGCGGCGAGGCCGCGGATTTCGACGCCGTGCGCCTGACCGCGCTCGCGACCGACCTCGAGCGCCTCGCCGACGGCATCGCGGCCCGCTACTTCCCCACCGGGCCGAACGCGCTGCGCCCCGAGAAGCTGACGGGGCTGGCTTGATGCTGTGTGTCCTTGACGCTGCCGCCTCAAGGACGATCCGCAGCACGGGCTGCGGCGCGCCTTCGCGCTTGCCGGCGACCGCAGGCGACGGACGTCGCGATGGGCGGTGGCCGGGATGATCTACACGCTGCGCCACCGCACCGCCTACCGCTACGGCCGGCCGGTGCACTTCGCCCGCTGCACCCTGCGGCTCAAGCCGCAGGATTGCGAGGGCCAGAGCGTGCTGGCGAGCGCGGTCACGATCGACCCGAGCCCCGCCCGCGCGGTGATGCGGCGCGACTATCTCGGGATCGACGCGGTGGCGATCACCCTGGAGACGCCCCACACCACCTTCAGCGTCGAGGCGCTCTCCACCGTGCGGGTCGAGCGCCCGGCCCCGCCGCCGCCCGAATCCGGGATGGCCTGGGAGCGGGTCCGCGACGCCGTTCTCGCCGGGCGCGACCTCGGCGGCCGGGCGCCGGTGCATTTCCTGTTCCCGAGCGGCCGGGTGCCGCTGCTGCCCGCGATCACCGACTACGCGCGGCCGAGCTTCGCCGCCGGCCGCAGCGCCTACGGGGCGGCCCACGACCTGATGCTGCGGATCGGCCGGGATTTCCGCTTCGATTCCAAGGCCACCACCGTCTCGACGCCGCTCGCCGACTCCTTCGCGCTCCGGGCCGGGGTCTGCCAGGACTTCGCCCACGTGATGATCGCGGCCCTGCGCGGCATGGGCCTGCCCGCGGCCTATGTCAGCGGCTACCTGCGCACGGTGCCGCCGCCCGGCCGCCCGCGCCTGCGCGGGGCGGATGCGAGCCACGCCTGGGTGGCGGTCTGGTGCGGCGCCGGCTGGCTCGGCCTCGACCCGACCAACGGCGTCGCGGTGCGGGACGACCACATCGTGGTGGCCCGCGGCCGCGATTACGGCGACGTGGCGCCGGTCGACGGCATCGTCAGCGGCTCGGGCAAGCAGCGCCTCAAGGTCGAGGTCGACGTCATCCCCGACACCGAGACGCGGGATCTCGCGCTGGTGGGATGAGGTGACGCTCCGTCATCGCGAGCGCAGCGAAGCGACCCAGGGCGGCGCGACATCCCCGAAGGTGGCGCGACACCGGATCGCTCCGCTCCGCCCGCAAGGACGGGGATGTCGCGGACGCCACCCTCACCACATCGACTTGGCCGCCCGCTCCGGCCATTCCGCGTCGTAGCGCTGGCCGCCGACCTCGCCCGCGGTCAGCGCCGCCAGGATCGCCCCCGGCGTCGGCAGGCTTCCCGGGTCGACGCGGGCTTCCGGATCCCACAGCCCGGCCCGGATGATCGCCCGGGCGCACTGGAAGTACACCTCCGCGACGGTGATCACGAGGGCGGTGCGCGGCGCGTGGCCGTCGACCCGGAACGAGGCGAGCAGGTCCGGGTCGGCCGAGATCACCGCCCGGCCGTTCACCCGCAGCGTCGTGCCGGAGCCCGGGATCAGGAACAGCAGCGCCACCCGCGGGTCGCGCACGACGTTGCGGAGCGAGTCGATCCGGTTGTTGCCCCGCCGGTCGGGCAGGATCAGCGTGCGCGGGTCGGCGACCCGCACGAAGCCCGGCCGGTCCCCGCGCGGGCTGCAATCGAGCCCCTCGGGACCGGCGGTCGCCAGCACCGCGAAGGGCGAGGCCGCGATCAGCGCCGCGTAGTCCGGCGTGATCGCGGCCGTCACCTTCACCGTGGAGGCTGGCGCCAGGGGCGCGCTGTAGAGCGCCTCCAGCGCGGCGAGATCGTCGACGATCATCGCGCCCTCACGCGACCGGGGCGGCCTTGCCGGCCGCGAAGGCTTCGTGCTCGGCGACCAGCGCCCCCGACAGCGCCGAGGCGATCAGGCCCCGGGTCTCGTCGACGCCGTAGAGGGCCACGAAGGAGCCGAACCGGGGTCCGCGCGCCTCACCGAACAGCACGTTGTAGAGGCTCGTGAACCACGCCTGCGACACGCCGGGCCGCCCGTCCGGGCTCTTGGCCTTGCCGGACGTGTCGGGGAAGTGGCGCCGGCCGACCTCGTAGACCGCCGCCTGCAGGGCCTCGGGATCGGTGGAGCCGGCATGCTCGGCCAGCGTCTCCGACAGGTCCTCCAGGGCCGCCCGCTCCTCGGGCGTCGGCGCCCGGTAGGTCTTGGCCGGCCGCACGAAGTCCGAGAAGTACTTCAGGGCGTGCTTCACCAGCCGGTCGAGGCCCGGATGGGTCTCCGGCCCGGTCCGCGGCGCGTAGCGGCGGATGAAGCCCCACAGCACCGCCGGATCCTCGGTGTTGGCGACCGCAGCGAGGTTGAGCAGCATCGCGAAGGTCAGGCTCGCGCCCTCGACCCGCTCGGGCTCCGGCGGGGTGCCGGCGTGGAGGTGCCAGACCGGGTTGCCCAGCCGCAGCTTCGCGTCCTGGCCGGCGTAGCGGTCGAGGAAGCCGATATACTCGTCGACGTGCCGGGGGATCACGTCGAAGAACAGGCGCTTGGCCTCGCGCGGCTTGTTGTACATGAACAGGGCGAGCGATTCCGGCGTGCCGTACTTGAGCCACGCGTCGATGGTCAGGCCGTTGCCCTTCGACTTCGAGATCTTCTGGCCCTTCTCGTCCAGGAACAGCTCGTAATTGAAGCCCTCCGGCGGCTCGCCGCCGAGCGCCCGGGCGATCTTGCCTGAGAGCTTCACCGAGTCGATCAGGTCCTTGCCGGCCATCTCGTAATCGACGCCGAGCGCCACCCAGCGCATCGCCCAGTCGGGCTTCCACTGCAGCTTGGCGTGGCCGCCGGTCACCGGAGTCTCGTAGCGCTCGCCCGTGGCGGGATCGCGCCACACGATCGTGCCGCTCTCCGCCCTCACCTCGTCGATCGGCACCTGCATCACGTGGCCGGTGACCGGGTGGAGCGGCAGGAACGGCGAGTAGCTCGCTGAGCGCTCGGCCCGCAGCGACGGCAGCATGATCTCCATCACGGAATCGTAGCGCTCCAGCACGCGCAGCAGCGTCGCGTCGAACACGCCCGCGCGGTAGCACTCGGTCGCCGAGCGGAACTCGTAACTGAAGCCGAAGGCGTCGAGGAAGCGGCGCAGCTCGGCGTTGTTGTGCGCGCCGAAGCTGTCATGGGTGCCGAACGGGTCCGGCACGCGGGTGAGCGGCTGGTTGAGGTGCGCGGCCAGCATCTCCCGGTTCGGGACGTTGTCGGGAACCTTGCGCAGCCCGTCCATGTCGTCCGAGAAGGCGATCAGCCGGGTCGGCACCGCGTCGCGGGTGAGCACCCGGAAGGCGTGGCGCACCATGGAGGTGCGGGCGACCTCGCCGAACGTGCCGATATGCGGCAGGCCCGAGGGGCCGTAGCCGGTCTCGAACAGAACCTCGGTCTTGCCGGATTTCTCCAGCCGCGCCACGAGCTTGCGCGCCTCCTCGAAGGGCCAGGCGGCGGCGTTGGCGGCGGCCTCGATCACGTCGGCGTCGAGGGTCAGGGCTGGGGGAGCGGCGGGCATGTCTTCTGGGATGTACGCGAATTGGACGCGCGCACCCTAGAGCGGTTCGCACCGGAGCGGAACGCCCGGTCGTGCAAGGCGCTGATCCATTCGTCTGCACGCGCTCCATTGCGGGCATGTCGCTCAGGCTAGAGGCCGCTGCGCCGCGTGCCGGATGGTGCGCACGACGACCTCATCGGCAGTGACGCGATAGGTCATGATGTAGGGGTAAGGCGACACCACGATGCGCCGAATGCCGCGCCGGTCGGTCATCTGGCCCGCATAGGGATGGCGGAGAAGGAGTTCCAAACACGCGCCGATCCGCAGCAGGACCGCGTCGGCACCCGATGGGTTATGGCGCGTGATGTCGGCCAGCACGTGGTCGAGCTGGCGCGCGGCGGTGCGGGTCAGCCGCAGCCTCACAGGCCATACTTCGCCCAGATGGCGCGCACCTCCGCCTCGGTGGCATACTCACCACGCGCCTCCTCGGCGTCGGCTTCGTCCTGCTCCGCCGCCTCCTCCGGGCTGAACCGGTAGACCGATCCCTCATCCCCCACGAAGGCCAGCATGAGGCGGGCAATCTCGTCCTGCATCTCCGGTGCGAGGACCCGTGCCTTCGCCACGGCCTTCTCGAGCAGATCGGTCATGCGCCGCTCCTGATCCAGGGAGATCCGACGCCGTGCAGGATCCCCGATTCGCGCGTCTGGTGGAAGCCTTTCGCCCCTGTCAGAACGGGCTGACGGGGAAGAACCGCAGGTACAGCTCGGTGTACTTGCCGTCGTCCCAGACCCGCTGGAGCGCGTCGTCCAGCGCCCGGGAGAGGGCGGCGTCCTCCTGGCGGGTGATCAGGCCGATCCCCTCCCCGAAATAGCGGTTCTCGAGGTAGTCGCCGCCGGTGAGCGCGCAGCAACTCTCCGCGTCCTGGCCGCCGACGAACAGGGCGAGGTTGAGGCCGTCGGCGAACAGGTAGTCGATCTCGCCGCGCTTGAGCGCGCTCTCGCCCGCCGTGAGATCGGTGAAGTCCTTCGGCACGGCCTTCGGGAAGAACGCCTTGAGGTAGGCCGCGTGGGCGCTGCCGGCGATGACCCCGACGCTGCGGCCGGCGAGCGCCGCCGCGGAGGGGACCGGCAGGCCCTTGTCGGCCCGGGCCGCGAAGCGCGCCGGCCAGCGGAAATACGGCCGCGTCGCCAGGAATCGCGACCGCAGGGACGCGGTCAGCGGGACGGCGGCCGCGACCACGTCGCCCTGCTTGCCGTCGAGGGCGTCGAGCAGGGTGTCGAAGCGGCGCGCCTGCACCGTGCAGGTGATCGTCAGCTTCTCGCAGACCGCCCGGGCGAGCTCGACCACGAAGCCCGTCGGGTTGCCGTCGGGGCCGGCGAAGTGCAGCGGCGGGAACTCGTCGTCCGTGAGGAAGCGGACCGCCCGGCCGGTCTGCGGCGCCTCCACGCGCTCGCCCCGGCTGCGCGAGTTCCAGAAATCCGGGATCGTGACGGCGGGGGTGGCGGTGACGCCCGTGGCCGGCGCGGCCGGGGGCGCCGCGGCGGCGGCCGGCCCCGCGAGGAGCGCCGCGACCGCGGCCGCCGCGATCCGGGATGGGATGGCTGTCCTATCGCCTCTTGACGACGGGGACGGGGCGGTGCTCCTCTCGGAGCGCGGGGGCGGGGACTGGCTCACCCCCCTCCTCTACCACGTCCTCGGGCCGCCGGGGGAGCGCGCGGCGTGTCGTTCCAGCGCCCGCCCGCGGGGCCGGAGGGCCTGCCGCCGGAGATCGCCTTCCTGCTGGACGAGGGCGTCGACGCGCGGCTGCTGGCCCGGGCCGCCGCCGCGGCGACCGCGGCCGGGACCGACGCGGCGACCGCGCTGATGAATGCCGGCCTGATCGCGGAATCGGCCTACTACGCGGCCCTGGCCCGGGCGCTCGGCGCCCCCTACCTCGACGGCCCGATCCCGTTCGGCCTGGGCCTGCGCTTCCCCGACAGCCTCGTGGCCGGCCTCGCGCCGCTGGCGCCGGGCGCGGTGGCGCCCTGGGTCCTGGCGCCCCGCGGGCGGGCGATCGCGGACCTCCTCGACGCCGCCGGCCGCGCCGCTGGCCACGCCGCCGTGCCGGCGATCACCAGCCCTACCCGCCTGCGCGAGGCCGTGTTCGCGTCCGTGCCCGGGCAGGTGGCGGATCACGCGGCGCACGACCTGCGGCGGCACGGCCCCGAGTGGGCGGCCGCCCCCGAGCCGGCCTTCCGCTGGCTGCTGGTCCTCGCCCTCGGCGGGACCGCCGCGCTCTGCCTGTGCGCGGCGCTGCCGGCCCCGCTGGCGCGCGCGGTGATGACGGCCGGGCAGGTCCTGTTCCTGGCCATGGCGACCCTGCGGATCGCGGCCCTCGCCATCGCGGCCCCGGTCGCCGCGGAGGCGGTGGTGCCCCTCGCCGAGGCCGACCTGCCAGTCTACACGATCCTCGTCCCCCTCCACCGCGAGGCGGCGGTGGTGCCGGACCTGCTCAGGGCGCTCTCCGCCCTCGACTATCCGGCCGCCAAGCTCGACATCAAACTGCTGCTCGAGGCGGACGACGCGGAGACCGCCGCGGCCCTCCCCCGCGACACCCTCCCAACCCGGTTCGAGGTGATCACGGTGCCGCCGGGCGGCCCGCGCACCAAGCCGCGGGCGCTCAACGCCGCGCTGCCGCTGGCTCGCGGCACCCTGATCACGGTCTACGACGCCGAGGACGTGCCCGATCCCGGGCAACTGCGGCTGGCGGCCGCCCTGTTCGCGCGCCTGCCCGCGCGGACCGCCTGCCTCCAGGGGCGGCTCGTGATCGACAATGCCGGCGATTCGCGCCTCGCCCGTGCCTTCGCCCTCGAATATGCCGGGCTGTTCGACGTGCTGAACCCGGCCTTCGCCCGCTGCGGCCTGCCGGTCCCGCTGGGCGGCACCTCGATGCACCTGCGCACCGACGTGGTGCGGGCTCTGCACGGCTGGGACGCCCACAACGTCACCGAAGACGCGGATCTCGGCCTGCGCCTCGCGCTGGCGGGCTACACCGTCGGCGACCTTCCCAGCCCCACCTTCGAGGAGGCGCCGGCCCGCCTCGGGCCCTGGCTCGGCCAGCGCACCCGCTGGCTGAAGGGCTTGGTCCAGACGAGCCTCACCCACGGGCGGCACCCGCTGGCCAACGCCCGCAGGCTCGGCGGCCTGGAGACGCTCTGCGCCGCCGCCCTGGTCCCCGGGACGGTGGTCTCTGCGCTCGCCTACCCGGCCTGCCTCGCCGCGGCGGCGTGGTCCTTCCTGGTCCGGGACATCCCGGCCGCCCCCGTCTTCCTGGACAACCTCTCCACGGGGCTCGCCATCACGCTGTTCGGGACGGGGCTTGCCGCCCTGGTCCTGCCCGCCCTCGTCGGCTGCGCCCGGCGCGGGTGGGGGGACCTCGCCCGGTCGGTCCCGTGGATGCCGGTCTACTTCCTGCTGGTCAGCCTCGCCGCGTGGCTGGCGCTGATCGAGCTGGTCCGGGCGCCGCTGCGCTGGAACAAGACCCGGCACGGCCTCGCGCGGACCTCCCGCAGCGGCCGCCGGCGGCGGGCGTACCCTGCGACAGCCTGCGACACCGGGACGTGACCGGGCGGCAGCGGATACGCGTCGGCTTGATCTGGATCAGTCGCGGACCCGCGCCGGGCTGCTAGCTTGGCGAGCCGGCTCCCGCCCGCGCCGCGGGCGACCGGTGACACGCCTCGCGGTGGTCCAAGCGATGCCGGCCTATCACCTCCGACGCACCCTCGAGCACGCGGACGGCCGCTGCGGCCTCGCCTTCGCCAGCGACCGCCTGGAGGCGGACGACGCGGAGGCGGCGATCCGCCGCGCCCGCGACCTGTGCCGGACCGCCGCCAACATGCTCCTGACCGGGGCGGTGCTGACCGATTCCCTCGGCCGGATCCTGTGGTCGTTCACCCTGGCGCTGGCCCGGGAGCCGCTCTGCGTCCGGCCGACGAGCTGAGGCCCCCGGCGGAACCCGCGCGGATCGGCGCGCCGTGCAACGCCCGCGGCCCGCGCGCCGTTGTCCCGCACGGGCGCGGCCCGGAGAGGCCGAGAGCGCTGCCGGGAGAGCTGCCATGAGCACGATCGCGATCCTGATCGGCACGAAGGCGGGGGCGCGCCTCCTGGCCGCCGCCTCCGAGCGGGAGGCGGCCCTCTCGGCCGAGGCCTTCCTGCTGCGCCTGCCCGTCCGCGCCCTCCCGGCGCCGCTCTGGGTGCAGTGCGCCGACCCGGCGGTCAGCGGCCGCCTCACCGGCTACCTGAACGGCCTGCAGGCCGAGCAGGTGCGCGAGCGCGACCCGAGCCGGGTCTGAGGCCCTGCGCTGAGGACCGGCGCTGAGGACCGGCGATCCGCGAGACGCATTTCCCTGCGCCGCGCCATGCTCTAACCCCGTCCGCATGAGCGAGACACGCGACGCGGACCGGTCCAGGGCGAAGGGGGGGCGGGACGCCGATCCCGCCACGGAGGCGCCCCTGGGCCGGCTCCTGCGCCTGATGGCGACCCTGCGCGATCCCGTCGCCGGCTGCCCCTGGGACGTGGCGCAGAGCTTCGCCACCATCGTGCCCTACACGATCGAGGAGGCCTACGAGGTCGCCGACGCGGTGGCGCGGGGCGACCTCCGCGACCTGCGCGACGAGCTCGGCGACCTGCTGCTCCAGGTGGTGTTCCACGCCCGCATGGCCGAGGAGCGGGGCGCCTTCGCGTTCGACGACGTGGCCCGCGCCATCGGCGACAAGCTGATCCGGCGCCATCCCCACGTCTTCACCCCGGACGGCCCGCCCCTGCCCGCCGGCTCGCCCCTGCGCGACCCCGCGGCGGTCGAGGCCCAGTGGGCGGCGATCAAGGCGCAGGAGCGGGCGGCCCGGCAGGCGGAGCGGCGGGACGCGGGGCTCGCGCCGGACCCGGCGCCCGACCCCCTCGGCGGCGTCGCGCGGGCGCTGCCGGCCCTCGCCCGGGCGGAGAAGATCTCCCGGCGGGCGGCCGCCTACGGCTTCGACTGGGACGACGCCGCCCAGGTCGTCGACAAGGTCCGCGAGGAGACCGACGAGGTCGCCGAGGCCCTGGCGGCGGGCGACCCGGAGGCCCTGTCCGAGGAGATCGGCGACCTCCTGTTCTCGGTGGCGAACCTCGCGCGGCACGCCGGGATCGACCCGGAGACGGCCCTGCGCGACGGCACCGCCAAGTTCGAGCGCCGCTTCGCCGCCATGGCGCGCCATCTCGCGGCGTCCGGGGGCGCCCTCGGCCGCTCCGACCTCGCCGCCATGGAGGCGGCGTGGCGGGCGGCCAAGCGCGACGAGGCGGCGGGCGGGGCCTAGCGGCGAGCGTCTCTGGCCGGCGCCCGGCCGTGCGTCAGGAAGGGCACACTTCGTCAAGGTAAAGCGGATATTCGAGGGATGATACCCGCGCGAATATCCGCTCAAGCCTCGCCTCCCGATGCCGCAGACTCCGAGACACACAGAGACGCTCGAGGCGCAGCTGTTCGATCTCGCGCCCGTGTCCCTCTGGTTGCAGGATCTCGGCGCGCTGAAGGCCCGGCTCGACGCGTGGCGGGAGGCCGGCCTGGTCGACCTCCGCGCGTGGCTGCGCGATCCCGGGCACCTGCGGACCTGCCAGAGCCTGATCCGGATCGTCCGGGTCAACCGCAGCACGCTCGCGACCTACGACGCCCGGGACGAGGCCGAGCTGTTCGCCCACATCCCCGCGATCTTCAACGATCCGCGCGCGGACGCCCTGATCGAGGTGCTGTGCCAGCTCTGGGCCGGGGCGACCCAGGTCCGCCTCGTCACGCAGAACCGCACCGTCGCGGGGCGCGTCATCGACGTCAGCTACGCGGGACAGATGCTGCCGGGGCACGAGGCCGACTGGGCGCGCTACCTGATCTCGATTGAGGACATCACGCAGCGCGAGGCGCTGCGGCGGGAGAGCGACGCGGACCGGCGCACCGGAACCCTGTTCCAGCACGCGCCGGTCCCGACCCTGATCCGCGACGAGTCGGAGCTCGCCGCCCGGCTGGCGGCGCTGCGGGCCGACGGGATCACGGACCTCGCCGGCCATCTGGCGGCCCATCCCGGCTGGCTCGCCGAGGCCGAGGCCTCCCGCCGGATCGTCGACGCGAACCGCCCCGCCCTGGCGCTGTTCGGCGTCGACACCCGCGACGCCCTCGCGCGGCACCTGGGCGGCGGGCTGGGCGAGGCGCCGCTGCAGCTCTTCCGCGAGGAGCTGGCCGAGCTCTGGGACGGCGCCGCGCCGCGGAGCCGGGATATCGCGGCCCGCGGCCGCGACGGGCGGGACCTGCACCTCAAGATGCAGCGCTCCCCGGTCCCGTCGGCCGGCGACGGGCGGCGCCTCGTCCAGATCGCCCTCACGGATATCGGCGATAACAAGCGCTCCGAGGCGCGCCTCGAGGTCCTGAGCCTCACCGATCCGCTGACCGGACTGCGCAACCGCCTGGGCTACGCGGCCGAGCTCGACCGGCTCGAGGCCGACCGGACCGTGCCGACCTCCGTGATCGTCGCGGACCTGAACGACCTGAAGGCGACCAACGACGACCGGGGCCACGAGGCCGGCGACGACGTGATCCGCCGGTTCGGGGCCGTCCTGGAGCGCCACAGCCCCGTCACGGCCCGTCCGGCCCGGATCGGCGGCGACGAGTTCGTGATCCTGCTGCCGGGTCTCGATGCCGCGGGCGCCGCCGCGCTGGCCCGGCGGATCTTGGACGGGATCGACGGCGAGAACCGGTCCGGCGCGGCCGTCATCAGCGCCGCTCTCGGCTCGGCCACGTGGCGCGGCGACGGGTCCCTGAAGGCCGCCGTGGCGTGCGCGGATTCCCAGATGTACGCGGCGAAGCGGCGCTACCGCGACGGCACGTGGGACGGCGGGCCACCCGTGCCGGGCACCTCCGTCTTCAGCCAGGCGTCGCTGTGCTGACGACGGCGGGGCCTCGGGCCGGAGATCGCCGCGGCGATCCTCCGCGCGCCCAGGGCTCGACACGTCGCGGCGCGCGGATATGTTCCGCGCATGCGCTTCGCCCTGCCCGCCCTCGCCGTCCTCGCCGTCACCGCCGCCCTGTCCCGGCCGGCCGCGGCCGAGACCATCCTCCAGGAGCGGTTCGGGTGCCACACCCAGGAGGTCACGGACCGCCTGTTCAAGCTGGTCATGGCGGGCGACGAGTCCGGGTTCGGCCAGCTGCTGCAGGGCAGCCTCGCCAGCGGCGAGTGCCGGTCGTTCAAGCCCGGCGAGGAGGTACGGCTCGAGTCCCGGACGATGAGCTACGGCTGCCTCGCCCTGAAGGACACCCAGGATCGCTGCTACTGGACGCCGCTGAGCGCCATCGAGAAGGCGAACTGACGCCGCCGGCCCGGGCCGCGGCGAACCGGCGCCCGGGGGCGCCGGCCCGCCCGCGCGGCCGGAACGCGGTCAGGCGGCCTTCCTGCCCCTGCCCTTCGACGCCTCCGCGTCCGGCTCCGCTCCGCCGGGCTCGCCCGCGGCGTTGATCGACTCCGCGATCTTCGAGAGCAGCGCGTCGGTCCGCTTCTCCTCCTGCAGGGTCTCGTCCAAGAGCTCGGCGGCGTCCGCGTAGCCGAGCTGGGCCGCCCAGGTCTTCAGGGTGCCGTAGCGGGCGATCTCGTAATGCTCCACCGCCTGGGCGCAGGCGGCCAGCACCGCGTCGGCGGCCGGGCTGTCGGCGAAGTCGTCGAGATCCTCCTCCATCTCCGAGACGATGCCCTGCATCGCCTCGCAGGTCTTGGCCCGGGCCGGCTTCCCGATGATCTCGAAGACCTGCGTCAGGCGCTCCACCTGCTGGGCGCTCTCCTCGGCATGGGTCTCGAAGGCCTGGCGCAGCTCGTCGTGCTCCGCCGCCTTGGCGGATTTCTTGAGGGCTTTCACCGACTGCTTCTCGGCGTAGTAGACGTCCTTCAGGGTCTCGTAGAAGGCGTCCTGCAGCGTCTTCTGCTTGGCCATTCGGTCTGTCTCCGCTGGGGTCCGCGCGCCGGGTTCGGCGGCGTCCTCCGGGGAACTCCGGTCCGGCCGGCCGTATCCGGGCGATATCTTCGCCCTGTGGAGGAACCTTTCGGGGCTCAGCCGCCCGCCCCGTCCGGGCGCGGCTTCCGGCTGCCCCGCGGCGCGCCGCCCGGCTTCGGGCGCAGGCGGTCGAGGACCGTTTCCAGGGCGCGCTCCACCGCGTCGCGGTCCGGCACGGTCTCCGGCACCGCGTCCGGCGGAGGCGGGGGCGATCGGCCCGGGTCGCGGCGCTTCGGCATGTCGTCCGCCCGTATCGCCGCCGGGCCGACCGGTCTTCCGGCCCGCGCGGCGGCTTCCGGCCGGTCGATCGGCCAGGATCTTGGGATCAAAGCCTGCCGGGATCCGGGGATCCCGGGATCCTGTGATCAAGGTTCGCGGATGGTTGCCGGCGCGTCGGGAGCCGGACCTTTCGGCGGCCGTGCCGGATCACCGGAGATCCCGGTCGCGGCCTCGGCGGATCTGCGGCGGCCGCCGAACGGCCAGTCGATCAGGCCGCCGGCCCAGAGCGCCGCCCAGACGAAGACCGGCTGAAACGCGAGCCGCGGCCCGTGGTACCACCAGGAATCCGGGATGCCCTCGACGTGGACGTGCTCGAACGCGTGCTTGAGGTTCGCCGGGTAGACGCAGACCGCGTAGAGGGCGAGGCCGAGCGCGGCCGCCCGGCGGACCCGCCCGGTGAGGAGGCCGACCGCGCCGGCGATCTCGCACAGGCCGGTCGCCAGGATGACGAGCCGCGGCTGCGGCACCCAGTCGGGCATGAGCGGCAGCATCGCGTCGGTCGCCACGAGGTGGACCACGCCGATGAACCCGTAGATCGCCGCGAGCGCGTAGCGCAGCCGGCGCCGCCAAGTCTCGATTGCCCCCTCGGTTGCCCCCTCGATCGCTCCCTCGGTCACGCGACCGCGTCCTCCGTGACGCCGCAGGCCTGCGCCACGCGGGCGCGCAGGGCCGCCACGAGGCGGGTCACCGCCGGATGGCCGGCGCCCGGGCCGGCGCTCGGGAAGGCCGTGTCGCCGACGGCCGTCACGGGGGCCAGGAGCCGCAGGGAGTTGGTCAGGAACACGGCCTCCGCGCCGAGGAGATCGGGCAGGCCGAGCGACTGTTCCTCGGCCCGCAGCCCGCATCCGGCGGCGAGACCCAGCACCTCCGCCCGCACGATGCCGGCGAGCACGCCGTCCCCGAGCGGAGGCGTCACCAGATTGGCGCCGAACAGGGCGAAGAGATTGCCGGTGCCCGCGCAGGCGACACGGCCCCGGGTGTTGCGGAACAGCGCCTCGTCGAACCCCGCGGCGGCGGCCTCGCGGGCGGCCAGCACCGCGTCGAGATAGCCCAGCGTCTTCAGGCGGGCGGCGGGGGAGGTGTCGTTGCGGGCGATGGCCGTCGGCCACAGGCGCAGGGGCGCGAAGGACGCGGTCCTGGCGCTCGCGGCCGCGGTGGCGAACAGGGTCGGGTTCGGCGCGTCCGGCGGCCTCAGGCCGCGCGGGCCGGAGCCGCGCGTCAGCGTGGTCCGGATCGCGAGCCGCTCCCCCTGACCCGCGAGGTCCCGCATGGCCGCACGGATCCGCTCGGGTTCGGCGGGGATCCCCAGCGTCTCCGCGGAGGCCACGAGCCGGGCGATATGGGCGTCCTCGAAGGCGACGCGGCCGCCGAGCGCCAGTGCGGTGTCGAACAGGCCGTCGCCGAGCGTCAGGCCGCGGTCGGTGTGGTCGAGCGGAGCCGTGGTTCCGGGCAGAAGCGCCCCGTCACGCCACAGCATCGCGGCGCCCCTCCGGCCTCTCCCGCCACGCGCGGGCGAGATCCAGGAAATTGGCGAACAGGGCGTGGCCGCCCTCGGTCAGGACCGATTCCGGGTGGAACTGGATGCCGTAGGTCGGGTGGGTCCGGTGCGACAGCGCCATCACCTCCCCCTCCTGCGAGACCGCGTCGACCGAGAGGTGTCTTTCCATGTCGGGACCGGGATTCACGACCAGCGAGTGGTAGCGCCCGACCGGCATCGGCGCCGGGATTCCGGAAAACAGGCGCTCGCCGGTATGGGCGATCGGCGTCATCTGCCCGTGGAGGGGGCGCTGTGCCCGCCCGACCGTGCCGCCGAAGGCCGCGCCGATCGCCTGATGGCCGAGGCAGACGCCGAGGATCGGCACCGCGCCCGACAGGTCGCGGACCGCCGGCAGGGAGATCCCGGCCTCCGCGGGGGTGCAGGGCCCGGGCGAGACCACCAGGGCCTCCGGCTCCAGCGCCCGGATGCCGGGGACGTCCAGCGCGTCGTTGCGCACGACCCGGACCGTCTCGCCGAGCTCCTCCAGGTAGCGGACGACGTTGAAGACGAACGAGTCGTAATTGTCGAGGACGAGGATCATGCGAAGGCCTCGAACACGCGGGCGGCCTTGGCCAGGGTCTCGTCGTATTCCGGGCCGGGCTCCGACAGCAGCGTCACCCCGCCCCCGGCCTGCAGGACCGCCTGCCGGTCGTCCATGAACACGGTGCGGATCGCGATCGACGTGTCGAGCGCCCCGTCGAAGCCGATCCGGCCGATGGCGCCGCAGTAGAGTTCCCGCGCGTCACCCTCGATCTCCGTGATGATGTCCATGGCGCGGATCTTCGGCGCGCCCGTGATCGAGCCGCCCGGGAAGGTCCCTTCCAGGAGGTCGAGGGCGTCGAGCCCGTCGCGGAGGTCGCCGGTCACCACCGACACCAGATGGTGGACGTTGGCGTAGGTCTCCAGGCCGCACAGGGTCGGCACGGCGACGGTGCCCGGCCGGCAGACCCGCGACAGGTCGTTGCGCAGCAGGTCGACGATCATGACGTTCTCGGCCCGCTCCTTGACGCTGGCCTGGAGCGCCTCGGCCGCCGCCCGGTCGGCCGCCGGGTCGTCGAGGCGGCGGGCGGTGCCCTTGATCGGGCGCGTCTCCACGTGCCGCCCGTCGAGGCGGATGAACCGCTCCGGCGAGGACGAGGCGACGGTCAGGCCCTCCTGTTCCAGGTAGGCCCCGAAGGTCGCCGGATTGGTCTCGCGCAGCCGCCGGTAGAGGGCGAACGGGTCGAAGCCGGCCGGCAGGTCGGCGACGAAGCGCTGGGCGATGTTGGCTTGGTAGATGTCGCCGGCTCGGATGTAGGCGCGGACCTTTTCGACTGCTTCCTCATAGCTTTGGCGGTCGAAGTTCGAGCGCCACGCGAGCGGCTGGGCCGGCCGGGCGGGGGCCGGGACCGGCGGCTCCGCGCCGCCGAGCAGGTCGGCGAAGCGGGCGAGCCGCGCCTCCGCGCGGGCCCGCCGCGCGTCCGGCGCAGTCTCGGGGAAACCCGTGGCGACGAGCCTGCCCGTGCCGGCGGCGTGGTCGACGACCAGCGCGGTGTCGTAGAGGTTCAGCGCGATGTCGTCGGTGAGCCCCGCCCGCCGGGCGGGCGGCGCCACCCGCTCCAGCGCCGCGCCGAGGTCGTAGGCGAGGTACCCGATCGCCCCGCCGGGGAACGGCTCCGGCCCGGCCTCGAGCCGGTAGGGTTCGAGGCAGGCCCGGAGCGCGACCATCGGGCCGCCCGCCACCGGCCTCCCGTCGAGGGTCGCGCGCCCGTCGCGGTAGCGGAACCGCGCGAACGGGTCGGCGGCCACGATCGAGTGCCGCCCCAGCGGGTCGTGCCGCATGGCGCTGTCGAGGAAGGCGAGCCCGGGCAGGGCGCGCAGCCGCGCCGCCGCCGCGACGGGATCGATGAAGGGGATCTCTCGGGTCCACATGACCGGGTTCGGGGCCGCCATCCTCGAGCTGTGCGTCGTGCGCTGCCGTCGCACAGGCGATGCCGCGGGGGAAGCGGCAGTTCCACGCAGGC
This sequence comes from Methylobacterium sp. D53M, assembly GCF_053345625.1. Lineage (NCBI taxonomy): Bacteria > Pseudomonadati > Pseudomonadota > Alphaproteobacteria > Hyphomicrobiales > Methylobacteriaceae > Methylobacterium > Methylobacterium sp. D53M. The sequence goes on along the minus strand of NZ_JBKFAL010000007.1, from coordinate 141,989 downwards.
CCCGCCGCCGCGCGCGGGCGGGCCGTGTCCGGGGCGCAGGGCCGCGCCGCCTAATCCTGATGTGGGGTCTGAGGAGGCCGCCGTAAAGCTCTGCCGTAACGATAGGATCTGCGCCTAGGCTCAGGCTCGCGCGCAGGGCCGGGCACCCCTGCGGCGGCCGGCCTCGCGCGGAGGCGCGGGAGCCTGTATAGGTGCCCGACCCCGAATTCCTGGTCCCGCGCGCCGGGCGGCCGATCGCCGGCCGCCCGGCCGGACCGTCCGATCCGAATGCCATGACCGCCACGCCCGCTCCCCGCGGCCCCGCTCCCGGCGCCGCCCCCAAGATCACGGCTCCCAAGATCTCGTTCGTCTCGCTGGGCTGCCCGAAGGCGCTGGTCGATTCCGAGCGGATCCTCACCCACCTGCGCGCCGAGGGCTACGAGCTGGCCCGGCGGCACGACGGCGCCGACGTGGTGATCGTCAACACCTGCGGCTTCCTCGATTCCGCCAAGGCGGAGTCGCTCTCGGCCATCGGCGAGGCCATGGCGGAGAACGGCCGCGTCATCGTCACCGGCTGCATGGGCGCGCAGCCGGAGGAGATCCGCGAGAAGTACCCCGACCTCCTGGCGGTGACCGGGCCCCAGGCCTACGAGTCGGTGGTGGCGGCCGTCCACGAGGCGGTGCCGCCGGCCCACGACCCGTTCCTCGACCTCGTGCCGCCGCAGGGGATCAAGCTCACCCCGCGCCACTACGCCTACCTGAAGATCTCGGAGGGGTGCAGCAACCGCTGCAGCTTCTGCATCATCCCGAGCTTGCGCGGGAACCTCGTCAGCCGCCCCGCCGCCGACGTGCTGCGCGAGGCCGAGAAGCTGGTGAAGGCCGGCGTGAAGGAGCTGCTGGTCGTCAGCCAGGACACCAGCGCCTACGGCGTCGACATCCGCTACAGTGAGAGCCCGTGGCGCGACCGGCAGGTCCGCGCCAAGTTCTACGACCTCACCAAGGAACTCGGCGAGCTCGGCGCCTGGGTGCGGTTGCACTACGTCTACCCCTACCCGCACGTGGACGAGGTCATCCCGCTGATGGCCGAGGGCAAGGTGCTCCCCTACCTCGACATGCCGCTCCAGCACGCGAGCCCCTCCGTGCTCAAGCGCATGCGCCGCCCCGGCAACCAGGAGCGCCAGCTCGACCGGATCCGCAACTGGCGGCAGATCTGCCCGGACCTCGCGATCCGCTCGACCTTCATCGTCGGCTTCCCCGGCGAGACCGAGGCCGAGTTCGAGGAGCTGCTCGCTTGGCTGCAGGAGGCCAAGCTCGATCGGGTCGGCTGCTTCGAGTACGAGCCGGTGGCCGGCGCCACCGCCAACGCGCTGGGCGACCTCGTGCCGCCGGCGGTGAAGGCCGAGCGCAAGCGCCGGTTCATGGAGGCCCAGAACGGCATCGCGCTCCGGCTGCAGCGGGCCAAGGTCGGCAAGCGGCTGCCCGTCATCGTCGATTCCGTCGAGGGCGGGGTGGCGCGGGGCCGGTCCAAGGCCGACGCGCCGGAGATCGACGGCAATGTCCACGCCGCGTTCCGGCGCCCGGTGCGGGTCGGCGACATCGTCACGGTGAAGATCGACCGGGCCGAGGCCTACGACCTCTACGGCAGCGTCGCCTGACGGCAGACCCCGTCTTTGCGAGCGCAGCGAAGCAATCCAGGGATGCGCTGCGCTCGGGGACGTCGCGCTGCGCTCGCGATGACGGGCGCGGACCGGACTCCTGTTGACGCCGCGTCCGGCGCGGCTTGACCCCGCCCGCCCCGCGCGGTCTTTCGGAACAGATCAGGAACTTGGTCGGGACCCGAGGCGGCGATGGATCCGGAGGTCGCGCTCCGAAAGATCATCCACATCGACATGGACGCGTTCTACGCCTCCGTGGAGCAGCGCGACGACCCGTCGCTGCGCGGCCGGCCGCTGGCGGTCGGCGGCTCCCGGGAGCGCGGGGTGGTGGCCGCTGCGAGCTACGAGGCCCGAAAATTCGGTGTCCGCTCCGCCATGCCGTCGGCCACCGCGCGGCGGCTGTGCCCGGACCTGCTGTTCGTGAAGCCGCGCTTCGAGGTCTACCGGGCGGTCTCCGAGGAGATCCGGGCGGTCTTCGCCCGGCACACGGCCATCATCGAGCCGGTGGCCCTCGACGAGGCCTATCTCGACGTCACCGAGAACCTCCTGGGCCTCCCGACGGCGACGGCCGTGGCGAAGGCGATCCGGGCCGAGATCCTGGAACGGACCGGGCTCGTCGCCTCGGCCGGGGTCTCGTACAACAAGTTCCTCGCCAAGGTGGCGTCCGACCACCGCAAGCCCGACGCCCTGTTCGTCATCACCCCCGCCATGGGGCCGGACTTCGTGGCCGCGCTGCCGATCGGCCGGTTCCACGGCGTCGGCCCGGTCACCGAGGCGAAGATGAAGCGGCTCGGGATCGAGACCGGGGCGGATCTGCGCGCCTGGACGCCGGAGCGCCTGCGCGAGACCTTCGGCTCCGCGGGCGCCTACTACCACGCGGTCGCCCGGGGCATCGACGCGCGGCCGGTGCGCGCCCACCGGGTGCGCAAGTCGATCGGCGCCGAGACCACCTTCTCGGACGACACCGCCGCCTTCGAGGTCCTGGCCGCCCGGCTGGCGCCGCTGTTCGACAAGGTCTGGGCGGGCGCCGACGCCAAGGGCATGCGCGCCCGGACCGTGACCCTGAAGCTCAAGTTCTCGGATTTCGCGCAGGTCACCCGGGCGAAGTCCCTCGCTGTGCCGGTGGCCGACCGGGCCGCCCTGGAGCGGATCGGCCTCGACCTGCTCGCCGGCCTGTTCCCCCTGCGCCGCAGCGCGCGGCTGATCGGGGTGTCGCTGTCGGGCTTCGCGCAGGACGCGCCCGAGGCGCCGCTCCAGCTCGGGCTGGCGCTCTGACACGGCCTCCGGGGCAGGCCCACGCTCCGTCATCACGGGCGCAGCGAAGTGGCCCCGGGCAGCAGGACATCGGTCAGCGTGGCGCTGGCTCTGGATCGCCTCGCTCCACTCGCAACGACGACGGTTGGGAAGCGATCAACCGGAAAGCGATAGAGCCGCCGCCGTCATGCACGACACGGCGCCTGTGCGGTTCCGCACGTCGGGAAGGCCGGGTCGATCGCAGGGCGGAGCGATCCGGTCCGGATCAGGGTTTCTCGAGCCCGCGCGAACACGAGGACCCTGTCGATGCCGAAGCATGCCCGCTTGGCCCTGGCCGCCGCGCTTCTATCGGTCCTCGCGGCGGGCGCCGCCCGCGCGGACGGCACATCCGCTTTCGGGGCCGCCAACGCGGCCCAGCTCCGGGGCTACACCGCGAGCCCGGCCCAGGTCTACGTTCCGGCAGGCGGCCCGAGCGCCAGGCCCGCGGCCCCCGCACCGCAGCGGCCGAAGGCGCCGGCGCGCAGTCGCTGAGATCGACCCGGGCCGCACCGGCCCGGGCATCCGGTCACGTGTTCTCGGTCACGCGTTCTTGCGCGGCCGGTGGTCCGGGTCGACGCCGCCGTCGAGCTTCGTCTCGTTGTCGACGTCGCCCTCGAAGGTCGAATCCGCCTGCAGATCCGCGGGGTCGGTGCCGCTCATCCCCTTCGAGGTGCCGATCCCGGGATTGCCCTTGAGGTCGGCGTCCGTGGGCGTGTCGGTCTTCGGGTGCTTGGATGACATGCAGGCTCCTGTCGGATGCTGATGTCGGGCCAACGCGTCGGCGCGGGGCCGGTCTCCCGCGCGGCGTGCGGCGGTTCGCCTCCCGGTCCCCGCACGCCCTCAGCCGATCTCCGCCGCCGCGATCCGGCGGACGCCCGCCGCCTCCATCCGCGCCCAGGCCCGCGCGAGCGACCCGTCCACGTCGATCCCGCGCACCGCGTCCGCCACCACGAGGACGTCGAACCCCGCGTCGCGCGCGTCGAGCGCGCTCCAGGCGACGCAGAAATCGGTGGCGAGGCCGCACACCGCGACCCGGGTGATGCCGCGCTCCCGGAGCGCCCCGGCGAGGCCGGTGCGCGTGGCCCGGTCGGCTTCCAGGAAAGCCGAGTAGCTGTCGACCCGCGGATCCAGCCCCTTGCGCACCACCAGGCTCGCCCGGTCGGTGGCGAGGTCCGGCGCGAAGGCGGCCCCGGGGCTGCCCTGGACGCAGTGGCGCGGCCACAGCACCTGCGGCCCGTAGGGCAGCGCCACGGTCTCGAACGGGGCCCGCCCCGGATGGGTCTCGGCGAAGGAAACGTGATCGGCCGGATGCCAGTCCTGCATCAGCACCACGTGCCGGAAGCGGTGCTGGAGGTCGTTGATCGGGCCGATCACCGCGTCGCCCCCCGGGACGGGGAGCGCCCCGCCCGGCAGGAAGTCGACCTGCACGTCGACGACGAGGAGCAGGTCGGCGTTGCCGGGCGTCACGGTCGGTCCCTACGGCAGCATCACGATCGAGCCGGTGGTCTCCCGGCCCGCGAGGTCGCGGTGCACCTGCTGCGCCTCGGCCAGCGGGTAGGTGGCGTTGACCGCGATCTTCACCGCGCCGTCGCGGACCACCTTGAACAGGCGGGCGGCCGCCTCCTCCAGGGTGGCGCGGTTCGACGAGAAGGTCGCGAGCGTCGGGCGCGTCACGTAGAGCGAGCCGCGCGGGGCCAGCAGGCCGAGGTCGAGCCCGGTGATCGCCCCGGAGGCCGAGCCGAAGCTCGCCAGCAGGCCGAGCGGCGCGAGGCTGTCCAGGGAGCCCATCAGGGTCGCCTGCCCGACGCCGTCGTAGACCACCGGCACGCCCTTGCCGCCGGTGATCTCGCGCACGCGCTTGGCCACGTCCTCCTCGCGGTAGAGGATGACGTGGTCGCAGCCGTTCTGCTTGGCGAGCTCCGCCTTCTCGGGGCTGCCGGCGGTGCCGATCACGGTGGCGCCGAGGTGCTTGGCCCACTGGCACGCGATCAGGCCGACGCCGCCGGCGGCGGCCTGCCACAGGATCGTGTCGCCGGGCTTCACCGCGTAGGTCCGGTGCAGCAGGTACTCGACGGTCAGGCCCTTGAGCATCATGGCGGCGGCGGTCTTCTCGTCGACCCCGTCGGGGATCGGCACGGCCGCCGAGGCCGGGATCACCGGCTCCTCGGCGTAGCAGCCGTCCGCCACCGAGCCGTAGGCGACCCGGTCGCCGGCCTTGAACTGGGTCACGCCCTCGCCCACCGCCGTGACGGTGCCGGCGCCCTCCTTGCCGGGGGTGTAGGGCATGTGCGGGGACTTGTAGGCGCCGGTGCGGAAGTAGATGTCGATGAAGTTGACGCCGATGGCGGCCTGCCTGACCCGGATCTGCCCGGGGCCCGGCTCGGCCAGGGGCACGTCCTCGAAGCGCATCACCTCGGGACCGCCGTACTCGTAGACCCGGATCGCCTTCGGCATCGTTGGACTCCCGCTCGCCGCCCCGTCCGGGGCGTTGCAGCCCGAGATAACGGACCGCCCGCCGGAGGCAATTCGTTTTTGGCCTCTCGCGCCCCGGTTGTAACCCGCCCGGCCGCGGTCCCGTTCTGGATCCGCCGGACCCAGACGCCTATCTAGGCCCTGCCAGTCCCTGAGCCGAGGTCCGACATCCATGTCCGGCACCACCCGCACGAGCGCCGACCTCGATCCGCGCCGCCGCCGCCTCCTCTACCGCGCCTGGCACCGGGGCATCCGCGAGATGGACCTGATCATGGGCCGCTTCGCCGATGCCGAGATCGGCGACCTGTCGGAGGCGGAGCTCGACCAGTTCGAGGCGCTGATCGAGGTGCCGGACCGCGACCTGTTCAAGTGGCTGACCGGCGAGGTCGAGACGCCCACGAACTACGACACGTCGGTCTGGCGGCGGGTGCGGGCGTTCCACCGGCACGACGCGCCGATCCACTCCTGAGAGCGACCGGTCGAGAGAGCCCGCGATGGACGAACCGAAGCCCAACTACGATCACCCGGCCCGGTCGATCGCCACCGAGCTGGTGGTGCGCATCATGCTGGAGATGATGGAGCGCTCCGATCCGGCGCTCCGCGCCGAGATCCTGCGGCAGGCGACGGCGCGCGCCGCCGCAATGACCGAGCACATGCCCAACGCGGACTTCTTCCGCGGCCGGGTCGAGGCGGCGCTGGCCGAGATCGTCGGGCCGGACGCCTGAGGGGCGTAAGCCGCGGGCTTCCGTCGCATCCGATCGAAAAGCTCGGCCGATGCGGCCCGCTCCGTCATCACGAGCGCAGCGATGTGACCCAGGGCAGCGCGACGTCCGAAGGTGCGGCGCCGCTGGATCGCTTCGCTGCGCTCGCAAAGACGATGGGGCCGTCTCTTCCCCCTGGGAGAGGCGATCCGCAAGGTGCTCTGGGCCGGGCCGCGCGTGTTCCCGAAGCGCGGCCGAACAGCCGTTCCATGCCGCGGCAGAACCGCCATATAGGATGCGTTCAGCCGTGACCGCGGGGACGCTTTATCGCGGCGGCCCGATCGGCTAACGCCACCCGACCTCCTCCCCTGACGCGCCCGGCGGGATTTCCCGCGAAAGACCCGATGGCCAAGCCTCAGCCGAAGCCCCCCGCCGCCAAGCCGCAGGTCGCGCGCTTCGCGCTGCCGAAATCCTCCGCGCTCGCCCGGGCGATCGACGCCCTCAAGCGCGGCGACAGCCCGGTCCTGGCGAACGCCCCGGAGGGCTTCGACGCGCTGGCGCTCGCCGACCTCGCCCGCGCCCTGGCGCCCACCGTCGACGCGCCGGCGGTGCTGGTCCACGTGGCGCGCGATTCCGGGCGCTCGGCGGCCTTCCAGGCGGCCCTCGGCTTCGTCGCGCCCGAGATGGACGTGATGAGCCTGCCGGCCTGGGACTGCCAGCCCTACGACCGGGTCTCGCCGACGACGGCGGTCGCCGCCGCCCGGATGACGGCGCTCGCCCGCCTCGCCCGCACCCGCTCGGCCGAGGACCGCCCGCGCATCCTCTGCACCACGGTCAACGCCCTGGTGCAGCGGGTCCCGCCCCGCGCCCACATCGCCAAGGAGGCGTTCTCGGCGGCGATCGGCAACGTCGTGTCGATGGACGACGTGGTGGCCTGGGTCGAGGCCAACGGCTTCCTGCGCACCGGGACGGTGCGCGACACCGGCGAGTACGCGGTTCGCGGCGGCATCCTCGACCTGTCGCCCCCCGGCCTGCCGGCCCCGATCCGCCTCGACTTCTTCGGCGACACGCTGGAATCGATCCGCGCCTTCGACCCGGAGACGCAGCGCACCACCGGGCAGCTCCGCTCGCTCGACCTGATGCCGATGAGCGAGGTCCAGCTCACCACGGAGACCATCCGCCGCTTCCGCCAGAACTACATCCAGAGCTTCGGGGCGGCGACCCGGGACGACCGGCTCTACGAGACGGTGAGCGAGGGGCGGCGCTACGCCGGCCTCGAGCACTGGATGCCGCTGTTCTACGACCACCTCGACACGCTGTTCGACTACCTCGGCGGCGTGCCGCTGGTCTTCGACCCGCAGGTGGAGGACGCTGCCGCCGAGCGGATCGCGCTCGTCCAGGACTATTACCAGGCCCGAGAGGGCGCGATGAAGACGCCGCAGCCCGGCGTCGCCCCCTACAAGCCCCTGCCGCCCCGCGCCCTCTACCTGACGCCGAACGAGCTGAAGGAGCGGATCGGCACCGCCACCGTGGCGCGGCTGACCCCGTTCGCGCAGCCCGAATCGTCCGAGCGCGCGGTGATCGATTGCGGCGCCAAGGCCGGACGGAGCTTCGCCCCCGAGCGGGCCGACGAGAATGCCAGCGTGTTCGACGCCGCGGTGGCGCATATCCGCGATCTCCAGGGATCCGGTCATCACGTGATCCTGGGAGCCTGGTCCGACGGGTCCCGCGACCGGCTCTGCGGCGTGCTCACCGACCACGGCCTGAGGAAGCCCGTGGCGATCACCCGGCTCACCGACGTCTACGCGCTCAAGCGCGGCACCGACGCGGCCGTGGCCGTCTGGGGCCTGGAGGCGGGCTTCACCGCGGGGGAGCTCGCCGTCGTCTCCGAGGGCGATATCCTGGGCGACCGGCTGGTCCGCCAGAAGCGCAAGGCCAAGCGGCCCCAGGACGTGATCCTGGAGGTGCAGGCGCTCCAGCCCGGCGACCTCGTGGTCCACGCCGACCACGGCATCGGCCGGTTCGTGGGCCTCAAGACGATCCACGCCGCCGGCGCCCCGCACGATTGCCTGGAGCTGCAATACACCGGCGGCCTGCTGCTCCTGCCGGTGGAGAATATCGAGCTCCTGACCCGCTACGGCTCGGAGGATTCCGAGGTCGCCCTCGACCGGCTCGGCGGCGGCGCGTGGCAGGCCCGCAAGGCCAAGATGAAGCGCCGCATCCTCGAGATGGCGGGCGAGCTGATCAAGGTCGCGGCCCAGCGCTTCGTCCGGAAGGCCCCGTCCCTGCAGGCGCCCGAGGGGCTCTACGGCGAGTTCGCCGCCCGCTTCCCGTTCGAGGAGACCGAGGACCAGGCCAACGCCATCGACGCGGTGCTGGACGACCTCAATGCCGGGCGTCCGATGGACCGGCTGGTCTGCGGCGATGTCGGCTTCGGCAAGACCGAGGTGGCGCTCCGCGCCGCCTTCGCGGCGGCGATCTCCGGCAAGCAGGTGGCGGTGATCGTCCCGACCACGCTGCTGGCCCGCCAGCACTACCGGACCTTCGCCGAGCGCTTCAAAGGGCTGCCGGTCCAGGTGGCGCAGCTCTCCCGCTTCGTCTCGGCGGGGGAGATGAAGCAGACCCGCGCCGGGCTCATCGCCGGCACGGTCGACATCGTGGTCGGCACCCACGCCCTCTTGGCGAAGAACATCGCCTTCAAGGATCTCGGCCTGATCATCGTGGACGAGGAGCAGCATTTCGGCGTCGCCCACAAGGAGCGGCTGAAGGCGCTCCAAGCGGACGTCCACGTGCTGACGCTCTCGGCGACGCCGATCCCGCGCACGCTCCAGCTCGCCATGACGGGGGTTCGCGAGCTCTCGATCATCGCCACCCCGCCGGTCGACCGGCTGGTGGTGCGCACCTTCGTGACGCCGTTCGACCCGCTGACCATCCGCGAGGCCCTGCTGCGCGAGCGCTACCGCGGCGGCCAGTCCTTCTACGTCGTGCCGCGGATCGAGGATCTGGCCGAGGTCAAGAAATTCCTCGACGCCGAGATGCCCGAGATCAAGGTCGCGGTCGCCCACGGCCAGATGGCGGCCGGCCAGCTCGAGGACGTGATGACGGCCTTCTACGAGGGCAAGTTCGACGTCCTGCTCTCGACCACGATCGTGGAATCCGGCCTCGACATCCCCACCGCCAACACGCTGATCGTCCACCGGGCCGACATGTTCGGCCTCGCGCAGCTCTACCAGCTGCGCGGCCGGGTCGGGCGCTCGAAGGCGCGCGCCTACGCGCTGTTCACGACCCCGGCGAACCGCCAGCTCACCGCCCAGGCCGAGCAGCGCCTCAAGGTGCTCCAGAGCCTCGACACGCTGGGCGCGGGCTTCCAGCTCGCCTCCCACGACCTCGACATCCGCGGCGCCGGCAACCTGCTCGGCGACGCGCAGTCGGGCCACATCAAGGAGGTCGGCTACGAGCTCTACCAGCAGATGCTGGAGGACGCGGTCACCGCGCTCAAGGCCGGCATCGAGGACGTGCCCGAGGAGGCGTGGTCGCCGACCATCGCGCTCGGCGCGCCGGTCACGATCCCGGAGGATTACGTCGAGGATCTGGGCGTCCGGCTGGCGCTCTACCGGCGGCTCGCCACCATCCAGGACGATGCCGAGATGGAGAGCTTCGGCGCCGAGCTGATCGACCGGTTCGGGCCGCTGCCGCCGGAGGTGGAGCAGCTCCTCAAGATCGGCACGATCAAGATCCTGTGCCTCAAGGCGAACGTCGAGAAGGTCGAGGCCGGGCCGAAGGGTGTGGTGGTCCATTTCCGCGACCGCTCCTACGCCAACCCGCAGGGGCTCGTCGCCTACGTGGCCGAGCAGGCCTCGTTCGCGAAGGTGCGGCCCGACATGAGCGTGGTGTTCGTCCGCGAGCTGAACACGGTCCCGGCCCGGCTCAAGACCGCCACCGAGGTGCTGCGCAGCCTCGTGAAGATCGCCGAGCGGGGGAAGAAGGCGGCGTGAGGGGCGGGGGCGTCGCGCCCCGGCGAGACCCCTCATCCTGCGGGGCGGCTTGAGGAGACGCGTGGATGGCAGACCCGGCGCCGATCACCGGCGCGCCCGAGCCGGTGAAGGCCGCGCCGGGCGCCTTCCTCACGCCCCTGTTCACCGACCGGCGCGTCGCCGCGGTGCTGGGGCTCGGCTTCGCGCAGGGCATCCCGTTCCTGCTCGTCTACGCGACGCAGTCGGCGTGGCTCGTCCAGGCGAAGGTGCCGCTCGCCACGATCGGGCTGATGAGCGAGCTCACCATCGCCTACAAGCTCAAGTTCCTCTGGGCCCCCTTCCTCGACCGCCACGACGCGCCGCTCATCGGCCGCTGGCTCGGGCGGCGCCGCGGCTGGATCGTCGCCACGCAGATCCTCGTCGCCCTGGCGCTGGCGGGCGTCGCCTTCGGCGACCCGGCCCACTGGCTCGCCTGGACGGTGGCGTTCTCCCTGGCGCTCGGCGTCGCGGGCGCCACCCAGGACGTGGTGATCGACGGCTGGCGCATCACCGCCGCGCCGCCCGAGCAGCAGGCGCTGATGTCGTCCTGGGCCGAGATCGGCTTCCGGATCGGCAACCTCGCGGCCGGCGCCGGCGCGCTCTACCTGTCCGACGCGTATGGCTGGCGCGTGGCCTACCTGTGCATGGCCGCGCTCATGGCGCCCGGCACGGTCGCGGCCCTGCTGGCGCCCGAACCCCCCGTCCCCGAGACCCCCGCCACCGGCGGCTTCGTCGAGACCGTCTGGGCGCCGATCCGCGATCTCCTCGCCCGGCTCGGGCCGCTCGCCCTGCCGGTGCTGGCGCTGGTCGCGGGCTTCCGGATGCCCGGCTACGTCTCGAATGCCATGGCGATCCCGCTGTTCAAGACGCTCGGCTACACCAACACCGACATCGCGACGGTGACGAAGCTGTTCGGCTTCTGGATCGCGCTCGGGGGCACCTTCCTGGCGAGCGCCATCATCCCGCGGATCGGCATGATGGCGAGCCTGCTCATCGGCACCGTGACGGCCTCGGCCTCCCACCTCGCGCTGGCCTACCTCGCCTGGCACGGCGGCCACGGCGGCGCGGCGTTCTGGACCTTCGCGCTGACCGTCGGGATCGACGGCTTCGCCTACGCCTTCGCGTCGATCGTGCTGATCACCTACATGTCGCGGCTCTCGGCCACCGCCCACGCGGCGAGCCAGTACGCCCTGCTGACCTCGCTCTGCGCCCTGCCCGGCAGCCTGCTCGCGGGGTTCTCGGGCTTCGTGATCGAGTGGACCGGGTTCGCGTGGTTCTTCGTCGGCACGTCCCTCATCGGCGTGCCGGTGGCCCTGCTCTGCCTGCTGGTCGCGCGCCGGCATGGGCCGATGGAGCCGGCGGCCGACGCGGCCGGGGACGCGCCGAATCGGGCCACCTGAGGCTGTGTCCCAACACGGGAACGCCCGCGGAAACTGTCTCTTTAGCGGGGATTAACCACAGCACGGCTTAATGGGGTGGACGGTTGATGTCCTCCCCAGACGGGTGACCCGGGCCACGTGCGCGAGAACGGCTCTCGCGGGCGAACGGCGGCGGCTGCCCAGGGGAAGCGCGTACGCGAGTTCCCGAATGGCCCAGGCTGCGTTGTCCCTCGCCGCGTTCCAGACCGCGTATCCGAGCGCGGAATCCCGGCGACCGGCGCCCCCGCGCCCCAGCTACGTCGAGACCGCCTACGACCCGGTCGTCCGCACCCGGGCGCCCTACCCGAGCGCCATGCGGCGCGCCCGTCGCCGCGCCCGGCTGACGACGCTCATCGCTCTCACCGGCGTGAGCCTCGCCGGCTGGGCCGTGTTCAGCCACCCGCAGGGGCCGGCCCGCCCCGAGGCGGAGTCCGTCGCGGCGGCCGGGCCGGCCGCCGTCCCGGTCCCGCAGGCCGCGGCGGCGCCGCGGCCGAGCCTCGCCTGGATGCTCGACCGGAGCCCGGCGCTGGGCGCCGGCACCGCCACGGCCTTCGGGGGCGAAACCCCGCCGGTCGCCGGCTTCCAGGTCGCCGCCGCCCCGTCCCCGGCGGTCCGGGAGATCGCCCGGCAGGTCGCGCAGGCGGAGCGGGCGCGGGCCGCCCAGGTCCGGATGGCCCAGGCCAAAGCTGCAGAGAAAGTCGCCGAGAGAGTCGCGGACAGGACCGGCGAGAGGACCGGCGAGAGGACCGGCGAGAAAGGGACGGGGGCGCCGGTCCGGATGGCCGCGGCCGAGCCCACGCCCGCCGCCGTCGCACCCGCCCCCGTTCCCGCCCTCGTGCCGCTGCCGGTGGCCCGCCCGCCCGAGCTGCGGCGCGCACCGGCGCCGCCCGCGCGGGTGGCGAGCCGCGCCCTGCCCCGGACCCGCGACGTGTTCCGCGCCGCGATGGCCGAGGAGCCGTCCTTCTTCGAGAAGCTGTTCGGCGTCGGCGCCGCGGCGCCGTCTCAGGACAGCCGCCAGGACAGCCGCCAAGACAGCCGCCAAGACAGCCGCCAGGAGCCCCGTCAGGCACTGGCCTATGCCAGCCCGGACGCCCTGCCGCAGGAGGCGCCGCGCACCCGGATCAGCCCGGAGCCCGATTCGGTGGCCGGAACGGCCGTCTACGACATCACCGCCCGCACGGTGACGCTGCCCTCCGGCGAGGTGCTGGAGGCCCATTCCGGCCTCGGCGAGCACATGGACAACCCGCGCTACGTCCACCTGCGCATGCGCGGCTCGACCCCGCCCGGCACCTACACGCTGACCGAGCGCGAGCGCCTGTTCCACGGGGTCCGGGCGATCCGGCTCAACCCGGTGGGCGGCAGCGCCGCGATCCACGGCCGCGACGGCCTGCTGGCCCACACCTACATGCTGCGGCAGCCCGGCGCCTCGAACGGCTGCGTCTCGTTCCGCGACTACAACCGCTTCCTGCAGGCCTTCCTGCGGGGCGAGATCCGGCGCCTCGTGGTGGTGGCCGGCAGCGGCGACGGCGGCGGTATCCTCAACCGGATCGGCCTCGCCGGGCGCCGGGGCGGCCGGGGCTGAGGCTCCGCGGGCCCTGCGGCGCGCCGGGCCGGAAGCCCGAGCGTCACGAAAGTCCGAGATCACTTCCGCGCGGCGCGGCTTTACGCGCCCGCCCAAGCTGCCTTAACGGGGCTCAGACGCCAGCCCTGACAAGAGGCACCCGATGAAACTGCCCCGCCGCTTCTTCCAGCCCCTCGCCACCGGCGCGCCGGCCCCGTTCCGCGAACTGCCGGTGCGGCTGGAGCGGATGATCCACTTCGTGCCGCCCCACAACGACAAGGTCCGGGCCCGCGTGCCGGAGCTCGCCGGGACCGTCGACGTGGTGCTGGGCAACCTGGAGGACGCGGTCCCGGCCGACCAGAAGGAGGCGGCCCGCAAGGGCTTCGTCGCCATGGCCCAGGCCACCGATTTCACCGCCACCGGCACCGGCCTCTGGACCCGGATCAACGCCCTCAACTCGCCCTGGATCTTGGACGACCTGTTCACGATCGTGGCCGAGGTCGGCGACAAGCTCGACGTCGTGATGGTGCCCAAGGTCGAGGGACCGTGGGACATCCACTACATCGACCAGCTGCTCGCCCAGCTCGAGGCGCGCCACGGGGTGACGAAGCCGATCCTGGTCCACGCGATCCTGGAGACCGCCGAGGGCGTCGCCAACGTCGACGCGATCGCGTCGGCCTCGCCGCGGATGCACGGCATGAGCCTCGGGCCGGCGGACCTCGCGGCGTCGCGCGGCATGAAGACCACCCGGGTCGGTGGCGGCCACCCGGATTACCGGGTGCTCAGCGATCCCTCCGGCGATGCCCCCCGCGCCACCGCCCAGCAGGACCTCTGGCACTACACCATCGCCAGGATGGTGGACGCCTGCATGGCCAACGGCATCAAGGCCTTCTACGGCCCGTTCGGCGACTTCTCCGACGGCGACGCCTGCGAGGCGCAGTTCCGCAACGCCTTCCTGATGGGCTGCGCCGGCGCCTGGACGCTGCACCCGAGCCAGGTGGCGATCGCCAAGCGGGTCTTCGCGCCGGACCCGGCCGAGGTCGCCTTCGCGGCCCGGATCGTCGAGGCCATGCCGGACGGCACCGGCGCCGTGATGCTCGACGGCAAGATGCAGGACGACGCCACCTGGAAGCAGGCCAAGGTCATCGTGGACCTGGCGAAGCTCGTGGCCGCCAAGGACCCGGATCTGGCGGCGGTCTACAAGCTGGGGTGAGCGGGTTGCCGTTCGGGCTCCCGGACTCGGGCGTCGTGCGCGGCGCCGCGGCGACGGGACGAGGCGCGGGTCCCCTCTCCCGTGCGGGAGAGGGGGCCTGGAGCGAATGGCGAGACCGGGCTCGCCGTCCTTCCCGACCGTTGCAACATGGTCGGATACGGCTCTAGTCCCCCCTCACCCGCCGAACCGCGCCCGGTACTCCTGCGGTGTCGCCGCGACGTGCCGCAGGAAGCTGCGCCGCATCGTCTCCTCGGAGCCGAAGCCGCAGGTCCGGGCGACGCGCTTGACCGGTTGCGCCGTCTCGGCCAGCGCGCGCCGCGCCGCCTCCACCCGCAGGCGCTCCACGGCCCTGGCCGGGGTCAGACCGGTCGCCGCGTGATAGTGCCGGCTCAGGCTGCGCGCGCTCATCCCGGCCGCCGCGGCGAGCGCCGGCAGCGACAGGTCGCCGGACAGGTTGTCGGCGATGTAGGCGTGGAGCCGCCCGAACCGCTCCTCGCCCGCCTGCAGCGCCAGCGCCGCGCTGAACTGCGCCTGCCCGCCGGGGCGTTTGAGGAACATCACGAGGTGGCGCGCCACCGTCAGCGCGGTCGCGCGGCCGAGATCCTCCTCGACCAGCGCCAGGGCCAAGTCGATGCCCGCCGTCACCCCCGCCGAGGACCAGACCGGGCCGTCGCGCACGAAGATCGGGTCGGGCTCGATCCGGGCGCGCCGGTAGCGGGCGGCGAGCGCCCCGCAATGCTTCCAGTGGGTCACGGCCCGCCGCCCGTCGAGGAGCCCCGCCGCCCCGAGCAGGAACGCGCCGGTGCAGACCGAAGCGACCCGGCGGGCCCGGCCCGCCCGGGCCCGCACCCAGGCCACCAGGGCGGCGTCGTCGCAGGCCGCGACGACGCCGGGGCCGCCCGCGATCACCAGCGTGTCCACCGGCGCTTCGGGTTCCGGCAATGGGTCGGCGACCAGCCGCAGGCCCGCCGAGGCGGTGAGCCCCGGGTCGCCGGCCGCGATCACCCGCGGCGCGTAGGGCATCCCGGCGCCGCCGTGCTCGTTGGCGGTGGCGAAGACCTGGAGCGGCCCGGCCACGTCGAGGAGCTGCACCGACGGGAAGGCCAGCACCTCGACCGGGCGCGGCGGATCTGGCGAGAAACGAGGGCTCTTTGGCATTTCGGCCAGATCCTGACGCGCTAGGATCACCCTGTCCACCACGGAGGCCCGGCATGATCCCGCCCGACACCCACCTGCAGATCGGCTCGCTCCTGTTCGAGGGGCTGGACCAGATCGACCTCACCGGCCCGTTCGAGGTCCTGTCCCGGGTGCCCAACAGCACCTACCGGGTCTACGCGCCGGGCCCGGAGCCCGTCCGCGACGTCCGCGGCCTCCGGATGCTGCCAGATGCCACGCTCGCGGAAGCCCCGCGGCTCGACGTGCTGCACGTCCCGGGCGGCACGGGCCAGGAGGCCCTGATGCGGGACCCGGCCGTGCTCGGCTGGATCCGCGATCAGGCGGCCGGGGCCGGCCACGTCCTCTCGGTCTGCACCGGCGCCCTGATCCTCGGCGCGGCCGGCCTGCTGGTCGGGCGGCGGGCCACGACCTACTGGAACGCCGTGCACCTGCTGCCGTTCTTCGGCGCCGAGCCGGTGGACGCGCGCGTGGTGATCGACCGCGACGCGGACGGGCGCACCTGGGTGTTCGCGGCCGGCGTCACCGCGGGCATCGACGGGGCGCTGCAGCTCGCCGCCGCGCTGCGCGGCGAGGAGGCCGCCCGGACCATCCAGCTCGGGATCCAGTACGCCCCCGAGCCCCCTTTCGACAGCGGCACGCCCCACACGGCTTCCCCGGACACCGTGGCGCGGGTGCGGGCGGCGGCGGCCGACATCACGGCCCGGCGCGAGGCCACCGCCCGGGCGATCGCGACCGAGCTCGGCATCCGGATCCCGTAGGAGACCTCCGATGGACCTGACCCGCGTTCGCGCCTTCGCGGCCGTCCTGGCGGCGAAGGACCGGGACGCCGTGCTGGCGCAGATGGCCGAGGGGGGCGTGCTCAACACCCCGCTCGCCGCCGAGCCCGTGCGCGGGACGGCGGCGATCCGGCCGGTGGTCGACGCCTTCGAGAGCCGCGCGATCCTGGAAGGCCCCGCGCACGCCGCCGCCTTCTTCGGCGCGGCGGCCGGCCCGCACCGGCTCGACGGGATGGATGAGCGGCGCCTCGACGCGGCCGGGCGCATCGCCGAGATGACCGTCCCGTGGCGGCCGCTGCCGGAGGCGATCGCCGTCCGGGACCGCTTGGCCCGCGCCGCGGAAACGCCGACTTCCGCGGCGACCGGGTGACACGATCCGTCATCGGACCTATCTGTCCGATCTGGACGGGTTGAACCATGTCGGACGTAACACTGAGAACCGCGAAATTCGCGATCGGCGCCGTGGTGCGCCACCGGATCTACCCGTTCCGAGGCGTCGTGTTCGACGTCGACCCGGTGTTCGACAACACCGAGGAGTGGTGGCTGTCGATCCCCGAGGAGGTCCGGCCGCGCAAGGACCAGCCGTTCTACCACCTGCTCGCCGAGAACGCCGAGACCGAGTACGTGGCCTACGTGTCGGAACAGAACCTCCTGCCCGACACGTCGGGCGAGGCCCTGCGCCACGCCGGCATCGCCGAGATGTTCGAGCGCGACGCCGCCGGCGCGTACCGGATGCGCGACCGCGCCACGAACTGAGGCGCCCGGTCCGTGAAGGTCCTGGCAAGCGGCGGGCGCTCGTCTGCCGCGACGGCCCGTGCCGTCGGACGAGCCCGCCCGATAGTCGCCAAACCCCGCTTCGCCGCCGCGTTCCTGCGCGCTGGCCTGCTCGCGGGCCTGCTCACGGGCACGGCGCGCGCCAACGACAGCGCGGCCGAACTCGATGCCGGCGGCCTCGTCCTGCGGCGCGAGCCCGGGATCGCGCTGGTGAGCGAGGACCTGTCGATCGCCCGCGACCGGATCGACGTGTCCTACCTGTTCCGCAATCAGGTTCAGGAGGCGCGCACGGTCCGGATCGCCTTCCCGCTGCCGCCGATCGACGGGCGGGAACTCAGCTTCTCGGCCCTGGCGCTGCCCCGGCCCGACAGCCCGAACTTCGTCGGCTTCACCGTCACGGTGGACGGCAAGCCCCTCGAGCCCGAGCTGGAGGAGCGCGCCTTCGTGGGCGAGCGCGAGGTGACGGACCTGCTGCGCCGGCACGGCCTGCCGCTGAACCCGCTGCGCTTCGAGGCGATCAGCGCGGCGGCCAATCGGATCGGCGCGCCCGAATGGGCCGCGCTGGTCGAGGCCGGGCTCTTCCCCGACGTCCCCGACACGCCGGACCGGATGACCGAGGGGCTGTGGCGCGGCGAGGCCAAGTTCCACTGGCTCCAGACCTTCCCGCCCGGGCAGGAGGTCCGCATCGCGCACAGCTACGCGCCGGTGACCGGTTTCCACCTGCTCGACCCGAAGGCGGCGTCCCGCGCGGCCTACCGGGCGACCTACTGCCTGGACGAGGCGGGGCTCGCGGCGATCCGGCGCCTGCACGCGAAGGCGCCGGATCCCGGCGGCACCCTGCGGGCGACCGTGGTGCCCTACATCGTCACCACGGCGCGCAACTGGGCCGCGCCGATCGGGCGCTTCACCCTGACGGTCGACAAGGGCAGCCCGGAGGCGGTCGTCAGCTTCTGCCGCACGGACATCCGGAAGACCGGGCCGACCACGTTCCGCTGGGAGGCCCGGGACTACGTGCCCGACCAGGACCTGCGCGTGCTGATCGTCCAGCCGGCTTCGGCGACCCCGGGGACGCGTTAGGTCCCGTCGCCGGGCGGCTCGAACGCGAAGGGCCGGACCTCGCGGCCCGGCCCCCGGTACGGACCCGCCGCGCGGCGGGTCGATGGCGCTTACTTGGCGGCCGGGGCCGGCGCCGGAGCCGCGCCGGCGGCCGGGGCGGCGCCCTGCTGCTGCTCGAGCTTCTTGCGCATATCCTCGGAGCGCTTCTCCAGCTCCGCCTGGAGCTTCTTCTGCTGTTCCTCGAGGACCTTCGGGTCGATGGCCGGGCCGTCGAAGGCCTTGCCGAAGCCGGCCAGCGGCACCGCGAAGGTGACCTCGCGCTGGGTCTGGTTCTGGACCGAGACGTTCAGGGTCGTGCCCTTCTTCATCGCGGCGATCACGCCGGCATCGACGCCGCCGGCCTCGGCGAAGCAGCCGTTCGGGAAGCAGACCGCGAAGCGGCCGGCGGTCGCCGCCTGGCCGTCGACGCTGAAGCGGATGCCCGGCTGCAGCAGCAGGCCGAGCGGCAGCAGGTAGCGCACCACGCGCACCTCCTGCTTCTGGGCGGCGTTCTTCATCTCGTAGACCGCCACGGCCAGCACCGGCTGGCCCTGGTCGGACACGAAGTCGCGGGTCGTGTAGCAGATGTCGGTGCCCGAACCCTGGTCCTTGCCGCAGACCTTGGTCCAGTCGGCCTGGCTCGGCTCGGACTTCACCGCGACGATCTGCGGGCCCGTCTGGGCGGCCGGGGTGTTGGCCGCGGGGGTGCCCGGGGCGGTCGGCGCCGGGGCGGCCGGCGCGGGCGCGGCGGGCTTCTTCGGCTGCGCCAGGGCCGGCGCGGCCGCGAGGCCGAGGCCCGCGAGGCCGAGGAGGGCGGCGCGGGCGAGCGTCGCGGTGCGGGTGAAGGACATCGGCTCTGACCCCTTGGAAGAGACGTGGTGTGGCTGGCAGGATGCGGAGCCGGCCTGGCGGCAGGTCCGCCGGAGCGTCCGGCTGCCCGCCGCGTTGGCGCGCCGCCCGGAACTCCGGATGAATCGGTCCGGCCATCGGGCGGGACGGGCGCCGTCTGCGCGCATCCCTCTCCCCGGCGACCGGGCGGCCTGCCTTTCCCCTCGAATGAGGCGAAGGCATGACACCGCGGCCGGGGAAGCTGTCGGAACCGTCCCGACCGCGCCCGGCCCCCGATAGGCTCCCATCCGCCCGGCCGCAAGCGCGACGTTGCGCGGCCGCGAGGCACGAGCGCGTGATCGGGCCGCGCCGCCGGACGCCGCCGAAGGCCTTCCGGACGCCCTCCGGCAGCGATCGGCAGCGATCGGCGGCGCGGCCGCTCTTAGCGGTCGGTTAACCCTGTCGGGCCGAGATGATAGGCGTTCTGCAGGATCGGCGGGGGCGGCGGGTTTGAGCGCGTTGGCGGTGGCGGAGTGGGCGGAAGACGCCGCACCGGACGCGTCCGCGCGATCCGAGGACGCGCCCGACGGCCTGTCCGGAGTCCTGTCCGGACGCCTGTCCGACGGTCTCGCGACCCGCCTGTTCGCCGCCGCCCTGGCGGGCCCGCAGCGCACCCTCCTGCGTGATTCGGGGGACCGGGTCGCGTGGTGCGGGCGCCCGTCCATCACCTGGACCTACGCGGCCGCCGCCGAGATCGTCGGGCGGCTCGCCCGCGGGATCGCCGCGTGGCGGCTCCCGGCCGGCAGCCGGATCGGGCTGTGGTATTCGGGCGGTGCCGAATCGGCCCTCGCCCACCTCGCCGTCGAGGCGGCGGGCCACCTGCCCTGCGCGATGCCCGCCCTCTGGGACGAGGCGGAGCTCTCCGCCGGGATCGAGGCCGCGGGCCTCGTGGCCGTGCTGACGGAGGGCCGCCGCGGGGCGCGCCGGCCCGCCGAGGACCTCACCCGCGCGGCCATGCGCCATTTCGCCCTGCGCTACCTCGCGGCCTTCGGCCCGAGCGTGCCGGACGGCGTGATCAGCCTCGACGCGATGGCCCTGGAGCGGGGCGTGGTCGAGCCGGCACCGGGCCGCGGCCTCGTCACCTTCGCGGGCGGCGATCCCGGCCGGCCGGTCTACCGCACCGCCGCGGCGCTGGCGGCGGCGGTCGCCGCCCATCTCGACGCGCTGCCCCTGACCGCGGACGAGCGGGTCCTGACGCTCCTGCCCGGCCACGACCTGCGCGGCCTCGTGACCGGCCTGGGCACCGCCCTGGCGGCCGGCGCCGGCCTTGAGACCGTTCTGCCCTTCGACGAGACCGGGTTCCGCGCCGCCCTGCTGCGGCCGGTTCCGACCCGGCTGGTGGTCCCGGCGCGGGTCGAATCGGCCCTCGCCGCCCTGCCGCTGCCCTGGACCGTCCGGGTCCTCGACGTGGTCCACCGCGCGCCCGCCCGGCTGACCCCGCGGGGCGCCGGGCCCGCGGGCCCGCAGCGCCTCGATTCGCTGGTCCTGGGTGAAGCGCTCGTGCTGACCCGCCCCGGCCCGGACGACCTCGCCGCGACCCTGGCCGAGCCCGGGCAGGCCTTCCTGCCCCGCGATCTCCTGGACCTCGCCGCCGGCGCCGACGGCGACCTCGCCTGCCGGGGGGCGGCCTGCGCGGCCTCCCCGCTCACCCGCGGCGCGATCCCGGCGACCGACCCCCTGGCGTGGCGAAGCACGGGCTTCCGCCCGCTCCGCGCGGACGGGCGCGCGAACGGGCGCGCGAACGGGGCGGTCGCGGCGATCGCCGCCGCCGTCGCGACCGTCCCCTCCGCCTGAACGGTGGACGATCGCCGGTTCATCCGGCACTCAGGCGGCGCGGATAATCTCGCATCTGCACACGAACCGACGGATCCGATCCGCCTCTTCGCGGGTTCTGCATCGGATTGTCGTGACGGCTATCTTTCCAAGCCGTCCGGGATGGAGTACCGCTCAAGCTTATGGGTGCGCTGCAACAAGTGCTCGTGGTCGACGACGGCGTCCGCGCCGTGGACCGGTCCCTCTCGGGCGAGCTGGCCAGCCTCGGATACGCGAGCGTGACCGCCTCGATGGAGGCGGCCGACGACGTCCTGACCGTGATCGCCCGTCCGGCGGCCGTGCTGCTCCAGGCGCCCACCCGCCGGAATCCCGCCTACGCCCGCCGCGCGGCCCGCCTCCGCGGCCAGCTGCGCGAGCGCGGCATCCCGGTGATCCTCATCGGTGATTCGGGCGAGGCCCGAGGCGGCGGCCCGGTCGATCTCGCGACCCGGCTCGGCGCCTACGTCGCCGCCCAGCCGGATCTCTGAGGCCCCCTCCGGCGCGCGCCGAGGTCGCGGCGTCCGGGCGCTCGCGCCGGGACTGAGGCCGCCTCCGGGAAGCGCCGTCCGACCGCTCCCTGTCACTGCCGGTGCCGCACGAGGCGCGGGTCCCCTCTCCCGCGCGGGAAAGGGGGCGCCGCTGGCGCGAGACGATCGGGAACGGTCCTAGCGCGCCGCGCGCATCAGCTCCGGCGCGCCGATCCGGGGCAGCACGCCCTCCCGCATCACCAGGCGCCGCAGCGGTCCGAGCTGCGTCATCGCCAGCAGGCCGAGACCGCGCAGCGCGTCGACCGGCAGCAGGTCGGTGAGCAGGCTGCGGTTGAGGAGATCGACCGCGGCGGTGCGCGCGGCCGTGTCGACGCGGCGCGCCCGCGCGTAGCCGTCGAGCACGGCGCGGGAGCCGGGATCGCGGCGGTCGCGGACGGCGGCCAGCACCGCGTCGCGCAGGGTCGCGGCGTCGCGCAGGCCGAGATTGAGCCCCTGCGCGCCGATCGGCGGGAAGACGTGGGCCGCCTCCCCGATCAGCGCCAGCCGCGGGGCCACGGGGGTCGCCACCGCGAGGCCGCGCATCGGCACGAGGCCGCGGGGGCCGTCGACCCGCATGACGCCGAGCATCGCCCGGGCCTGCCGCTCCACCGCCTGCCCCAGCGCCGCGTCGTCGAGGGCGGCGAGCCGCCGGGCCGCCCCCTCCCCGGTCACCCAGACGAGGCTGGACCGGTGGCCGCCGGGCAGCGGCACCAGGGTGAAGGGCCCCGACCGGGTGTGGAACTCGGTGGAGACGTCGCGGTGCGGGCGCGCGTGGGCCAGGATCGTGGTGATGGCGCTCTGCGGGTAGGTCCAGTCGCGCACGCGGACGCCGCTGGCGGCCCGCAGCGGCGAGCGGGCCCCGTCGGCCCCCACCACGAGCCGGGCCTCGACGGCACGCCCGTCCGCCAGCGCGACGCGGGCCGCCGCCTCGCCGGGCACGGCGCCGGCGGCGTCCGCCTCGACCAGGGTGAGGTTGTCCTGCGCCCGGGCGCGGGCGCGCAGGCTCTCGACCAAGCGGGCGCTCTCGACGTTCCACCCGAAGGCGTCGAGGCCGATCTCGGCGGCGCGGAACTGCGCCGGCGGCGGCCGGAACAGGCTGCCGGTGTCGTCGACGATCTGCAGCGTGCAGAGCGGGCTCGCGTGCGGCGCCGCCGCCTCCCAGGCGCCGAGGGCGTCCAGGAAGCGCACCGACCCGTCGAGGAGCGCGACGGTCCGTCCGTCCGCCACCGGGGCGTGGCGCCCGACCAGCGCCGTGGGGATCCCTTCGCGGGCGACCGCCAGCGCGGCGGCGAGCCCCGCGGCCCCGGCCCCGACCACGGCGACCTCGAAGACGGTGTTGGTGTCCTCCGGCATGGTGTCCTGCACGATCGACGCGTCCCACTCGGGACAGTGTGGCGTCGGGCTTCCCATGGTTCCGGTTGATGCGAGGACGGAGGTGTCGAATCCATCAACCGGGGACGCTGTTCGCGAGCCCGGCACGTCTCGTATCTGCGCTTTTCAACGGATCTGCCAAGACCGGCGACGCGCGTCCACGGCGCCGCAGTCCGTCAACCCAGGAACGCCGCCAGCTCCGAGACAACCGCGTTCGGCCGCTCCTCCTGGAGGGTGTGGCCGCAATCCAGCGCCCGGCCCGACACGTCGGTCGCCTTCTCGCGCCACGTCTCCAGCACGTCGTAGGTCCGACCGACCACGCCCTTCGCGCCCCAGAGCGCCAGCAGCGGCGCGGTGATCCGGGCCTCGGCATCGGCCGCGTCGTGCTCCAGGTCGATCCCGGCGGCCGCCCGGTAATCCTCGCAGATCGCATGGCGGCAGGCCGGGTCGGAATAGCAGCGCAGGTACTCGGCGAAGAGCTCCGGCGGGGTCGAGCCGGGGGTCTTCGACTGGCCCTCGACGTGGTGGCGCAGGAAGTATTCCGGATCGGCCCCGATCAGCGTCTCCGGCAGGGGATGAGGCTGGATGAAGAAGAACCACCAG
The DNA here is from genome assembly GCF_053345625.1 of Methylobacterium sp. D53M. Classification (NCBI taxonomy): domain Bacteria; kingdom Pseudomonadati; phylum Pseudomonadota; class Alphaproteobacteria; order Hyphomicrobiales; family Methylobacteriaceae; genus Methylobacterium; species Methylobacterium sp. D53M. The sequence continues at coordinate 118,662 of NZ_JBKFAL010000007.1, read as the reverse complement.
AAATAGCGGGTGGCGAAATCCTTGTCGGTGCGCGCGTACATGGTCGCGGTCGGCGCGATGTCGAACACGGCGATCCGCTCCACCGCCCGGCTGTGGTCGAGGGCGAGGCGGTGGGCGACCCGGCCGCCCCGGTCGTGGCCGACCACCGCGAACCTTTCGTGGCCGAGCGCCCGCATCACCGCCACCGCGTCGGCCGCCATGGCGCGCTTGGCGTAGCTGGCGTGGCGCTCGCCTCCCGGGGGCTTGGCCGAATCGCCGTAGCCGCGCAGGTCCATCGCCACCACGGCGTGCCGCTCGGCGAGGCGCGGGGCGACGTGGAGCCAGGTCGACAGGGTCTGCGGGTGGCCGTGCAGCAGCAGCACCGGCGGCCCGGACCCGGCCGAGCGGGCGTTGATCGTCACGCCGGGCGCGGTCTCGATCCGGTGCCGGTCGAAACCCGGCAGGAAGTCGCGGGCCATGGATTCGGTCTCCGGGGTCGGTCTTCACTCGGCCGCACTGGCGCGCCGGGATGCACCGGATGATAAGGCGCCTCCGGCACCATGTCCGCCGAACCGCCATGACAGATGCACGCGCGACTCAGGACCCGGCCTTGAAGGATTCCGACGCGGCCGAGGCGCCGGCGGCGGAGGCCGCCCCCGCGCCTGCCGTCGCCCCGCCCCTGCGGCCGAGCATCCTCGACCCGCTCTTCGCGCCGGCCCGCGCCCTGCCGGGGATCGGGCCGAAGATGGCGCCGCTCATCGAGAAGCTGCTCGGCACCCCCGAGCGCGAGGCCCGGGTCGTGGACCTGCTGTTCCACCTGCCCCAGGGCGGCGTGGCGCGGAAGCTCATGGGCTCGATCAGCGAGGCCCCCACCGGCGAGCCGGTGACGATCGGCGTCACCGTGGTGGCGCACCGCCCGGCCCAGGCCGGGCCCGGCCGGCGCCCGCACCGGGTGCTGGTGGAGGATGCCTCCGGCGACATCTCCCTGGTCTTCTTCGGCATGCCCCGCGCCCGGGTGGAGAAGATGCTGCCGCTCGGGTCGCACCGCTACATCACCGGCCGGATCGACCTCTGGGACGGCACCCGCCAGATGGTCCACCCGTCGCGGATCGTGGACGAGGCGGGCCTCGCTGAACTCCCCGCCGTCGAGCCGGTCTACGGCGCCACCGAGGGGCTGACCTCCCGGGCGATCAACAAGCTCGCGGTCGCGGCCCTCGACCGGCTGCCGGTCCTGCCGGAATGGCAGGACCCGGCCTGGCTGGAGCGGAACCGCCTGCCCGCCTTCGCGGACGCGCTCCGCCTCGAGCATCGCCCCGAGGAGGCGCCCCCGAAGGCCGAGGACCCGCTCCAGCCGCCGCCCGCGACGCCGTCCCGGAAGCGGCTCGCCTACGACGAGCTCCTCGCCTCGCAGCTGGCGCTGGCGCTCCTGCGCGCCCGCCAGCGGCGCAAGGCCGGCCGGGTCAATGCCGGCGACGGCGCCCTGAGCGGGCGCCTCGAGGCCGCCCTCCCCTTCGCGCTGACCGGCGCGCAAGGCCGGGCGGTGGCGGAGATCCGCGCCGACCTCGCGGCGCCCCGGCGGATGCTGCGCCTGCTCCAGGGCGATGTCGGCTCGGGCAAGACCGCGGTGGCCCTGCTCGCCATGGCCTCGGCGGTCGAGGCCGGGCGTCAGGCCGCCCTGATGGCGCCCACCGAGATCCTGGCGCGGCAGCATTTCGAGCGGCTGAGGCCGCTGGCCGGCTCCTTACGCCTGCGCCTGATGACCGGCCGCGACCGGGCCGCGGAGCGGAAAAGCACGCTCGCCGACCTCGCCGCGGGCGAGATCGATATCCTCGTCGGCACCCACGCCCTGTTCCAGGAGGCGGTGACGTTCCGCGACCTCGGCCTCGCGGTGGTGGACGAGCAGCACCGGTTCGGCGTCCACCAGCGCCTCGCGCTCGGCGCCAAGGGCGAGGCGGTGGACTTCCTGGTCATGACCGCGACGCCGATCCCCCGCACCCTGGCGCTGACCTTCTTCGGCGACATGGACGTCTCGATCCTCGACGAGAAGCCCGCCGGCCGCCAGCCGATCCGGACGATCACGCTGCCGACCGAGCGGATCGACGAGGTCGTGGCCGGCCTCGCCCGGGCGATCGCCGGGGGCGAGCGGGTCTACTGGATCTGCCCCCTTGTGGAGGAATCGGAGTTCGTCGACCTCGCCGCCGCGGCCGAGCGCTTCGACGATCTGCGGAAGCACTTCGGCGACGCGGTCGGGCTGATCCACGGCAAGATGCCCGGCCCCGAGAAGGACGCCGCCATGGCGCGGTTCGCCGCCGGGGAGACCAAGCTCCTGGTCTCGACCACGGTGGTGGAGGTCGGAGTCGACGTGCCCGAGGCCACCATCATGGTGATCGAGCACGCGGAGCGCTTCGGGCTGGCGCAGCTGCACCAGCTCCGCGGCCGGGTCGGGCGCGGCTCGAAGGCCTCCTCGTGCCTGCTGCTCTACCGGGGGCCCCTCGGGCAGGTGTCCCGGGCCCGGCTGGAGATGATGCGCGCGAGCGAGGACGGCTTCCGCATCGCCGAGGCCGACCTGAAGCTGCGCGGCGAGGGCGAGGTGCTCGGCACCCGCCAATCCGGCATGGCGGCGTTCCGGCTGGCGCGGCTGGAGAGCGACGCCGCCCTGCTGGAGGCCGCTCGCGACGACGCGCGGATGATCGTGGAGCGCGATCCCGGCCTCAAGAGCCCGCGGGGACAGGCGCTGCGGGTGCTGCTCTACCTGTTCGAGCGGGAGGCCGCGATCCGGCTGATCGGGGCCGGATGAACGGTTTCCTGAACGGATTCGTTCAGGAAAGTCCGGCCTTCCTGAACGGCCGGATCCGGAATCGCCGCCGCGCGACCGGATCGGTACTCCGATGCGCCGATGTCACAGGCTCTCTGAAAAAGTGTTTCGTTTCAGAGGTTTAACGGGATCGCGCGGAAGCTTGGCGGCGCCGTACGGGCGGTCCGGGAGGCTCCGGACAGGCCTCGTGACCTTGCATCAGCCATATTCTTCCCTTAACTGGAGATGAACGAATGGCCCGGTAAGCCGGGACATCACGGACGAATCTGGAGGACGGACATGTCGAACGGACTGTTCCAAGGCCTGCCGGGCTCCCACGAGATGGCCGGTGCCCACGCCCTGCCGACCGAGCCCTGGCTCCTGCCGATCTCGGATCGCGCCGCCGAGGCGGCGGGCAAGACCGCGGACGAGCTGCAGGCCGCCGTGCGCCGGGCGTCCCGGCCCTTCTGGCTGGCCGCCAACGGGCTCTGCATCGCGCTGGGCCTCGCCCTCACCCTGCAATGCGCCTCCGGCTGGGGCCCGACGGCGCCCCGCAGCGCCGTGACGGTCGCGCAGGCGACGCCGCCGACCATCGCGCCGCAGACCGCCTCGCTGCAGCGCTGAGCCGAACAGCAGCCTGATTATCAGAGGCCGTCCCGCGCGCGGGGCGGCCTTTCTCGTGGGCGATGGCCGCCAATCCCACGGTCTCCCTCAAGCCGAGGAGCGGTGAGCTCGGCGCGCAGGAGGCCTGGATCGCGCGCCGGCGCCTCGGGAAGGCCCCTTGAGCGGACCGGAGGTCGTCCCCGCTTCGACGCTGCCGTCATCGCGAGCGCAGCGCAGCGACCCAGGGCAGCGGGACGTCCTGCACCGTGGCGCGAGACGGGGTGGCTCAGGCCGCCGAGACGGCGACGAAGCCGGCGACCGGGCGCCGCATCACGCGTCCTGCGGCTCCCGGCGGGGTAGCGGTCCGCCGGCCTGCTGGGCCGTCCGCAGGGTGGCCGCCATGGCGTTGAGGCGGCCCTGCGGGTCCTCCGGCTGGATCACCCCGGCCGACATCACCAGCTTGGCGGCGTCGTCGACGCTGATGGCGAGCTCCACCACCTCCGCGCGCGGCAGGTAGAAGAAGAAGCCCGTGGTCGGGTTGGGCGCGCAGGGCAGGAAGACGCCGACGAGGTCGTCCGCCGGCGCCCCCCGGGCCCGCAGCGCCCCCTCGACCTCGTGGGCCGCCGGGGCGGACAGGAACACCACCGACCACGTGCCCTTCACGGGGAACTCCACGAGCCCCACCGTGCGGAACGAGGTGCCGTTGGCCGAGAACAGCGTCTCGAAGATCTGCCGCAGGCCCTTGTAGAGGCCGGAGATCACGGGGGTCCGCGCCAGCAGGACCTCGCCGAACTCGATCACCGAGCGTCCGACGAGGTTCGCCGTGAGGAAGCCCAGCAGGGTCACCGCCAGGAACGCGATCACGAGGCCGAGGCCCGGGATCGAGAACGGCAGGTAGTGGTCCGGCAGGTAGCTCGCCGGGACCAGCGGCTTCACGAACGAATCGATCAGCGCGATGAACCACCACGTGATGTAGGCCGTGATGGCGAGCGGGCCGGCGACGATGATGCCGGTGAGGAAATAGGTGCGCAGCCGGCCGCGCGCGCTGACCCGCGTCTTCGGGGTGCCGCCGCCCGCCGCGGCGTCGGGCTCGGGAACCTGGATCGGCGGGGGAATCGGCGCCACGGGTGCCCTCTCGGCCGCACCACGCGCGGCGATGACGCTGCGGGGCCGTCCCCCGCTGGCAGAGAGGTAGCGGTTGCGCTTGTCCGCCTCAAGGGCGGCCCCGCCTCCCTCAGGCGTCCGCACCCGGCGGTCGGGCGGCGGGGACCGGCATCGCGTCCCGGGGAATCACGGCGCCGCGATGCCCGATCACCGCCCCGGCCAGGCGGTGCGCCTCGGCGGCGGCGGCTTCCGGCGCCAGCCCGGCGATGCGCGCCGCGAGGTAGCCCGCCGCGAAACTGTCGCCCGCCGCCGTCGTGTCGACGACCCGCGCGGCGCGCCCGGCCGGCACGGCGGTGTCGGCCCGGCCGTGCAGCACCCGGGCGACGGGGCCGGATCCGTCCGAGGTCTTGAGCACGATCTCGGCCCGGCCGCGGTGGCGCAGCACCTCGTCCTCGCCCGCCGCGCCGAACAGCCAGTCCAGATCCTCGGCCGAGGCGAAGATCACGTCGGCCAGGTCCAGGGCCGCGCGGAAGGCCGCCCAGGCCTCGTCCCGGTCGGGCCAGCCGCGGGGACGGTAATTGGTGTCGAAGGCGACCTGCCCGCCCCGCTCCCGCAGGCGCGACAGCGTCTCGAACAGGGCGGCGCGCCCGGTCTCGCCGTAGAGCGAGAGGCTGATGCCGGACAGGTAGACGAGGTCGTAGCGCTCCAGCTCCGCCTCCGTCTCGGCGGCGCCCGGCTCGGTGAAGAGGTCCCGGGCGGCGGCCCGGTCGCGCCAGTAGTGGAAGCTGCGCTCGCCGTCGACATCCGTGCGGATGATGTAGAGGCCCGGCATCCGGCCCTGCAGGCGCCGGACCCGGTCGAGGCCGATGCCCTCGCGGCCCCAGGCCGCCGCCATCTCGTCGCTCCAGATGTCGTCGCCCAGCGCGGTCACGTAGTCCACCGCGACGCCGAGGCGCGCGAGGTAGAGCGCGGTGTTCAGCGTGTCGCCGCCGAAGCCCCGGACCAGATTCCCGTCCGGGCGTTCGAACAGTTCGACCATGCACTCGCCGATGCAGGCGACCCTCATGCGGTTCCTCCCGGTGCGCGACCCCGTGTCCCCGCATTGTACGGCCCGGCCCGTCAATCGCCACCGGTCCCGGTCCCGACGCGTCGGCCGCGCTCGCATGGCCCCGTCGCGCGCCCGTCTGCGGAGCCTCGGCGATCCAAGGATCGGCGCGCCAGTCACTCGATTTCGTGGGATTTATATATCTATCATTTGCCAAGCGTATTGTAATATTCGCACCATGACCGATTATGTATCATATATAATCAACATAATTAACAATAAAATCTGTAATATTGGTGCATTACTCGTCATAGAACCTCGACGTCGCGCTTTTATGAAGTTCGATTCAATGCCGGAGCGGAAAATCACCATTCTTAAACAACGAAGGTCAGAGAAGATCCTTCTCGACAGGGGTCATTGTCGAGCGAGATCCGGTCGCGTTGCGGTCGTGACGGTGTGTGCCGAACACGCCGAGGGGCGGGATGCGGTCGGGGATCCCGGAAACCTCCGTTCACAGCGCGGCAGTAACGAATCCGTTCGATCGGGAACAAACCGCCTCGGGCTGGAATGTCGATGCAAGATGTTTGTCGATCGCGGGCGCCATCTCGATGGATATACGTGCCGGATCTGAAGAAATTCCGGATGAATGGTGAAGTGTTATGCCGGAAAAATTCTCGTGGCCGAACGGCGGGAACGGTGATACGGTTCGAACGGTGCTGAGATGTTCCATACTGCTTTAAGCGCTCTGACTTTCTCGTCGGGAGAGTTCCTGACTCTCACGGAAAGTCGGGGCGTGAGTGGGGCCTGGAGCTGGATCTTCGCGGGCGAGGAGCAGGTCTGGTCGCCCGGGTTCTACCGGCTGCTCGGGCTCGTTCCGAACGCCGCGAAGGCGCGCTACGACCTGTTGCTGAGCCTGATCCATCCCGAGGACCGGCCTCTCATGCCGGCGCTGGCGGACATCCGGCAGGGGCACGTGCCTCGCGAGGTCATCGTCCGGGTGATCCGGACGAACGGCACGGTGCGCACGCTCTCGCTGACGATGGAGGTGCGCGTCTCGGCGGAGGGGCGGCCCGTCGCCCTCAGCGGCACGGCGCTCGACGTGAGCGACCGCGAGCAGTTGGCGCGCCTGCGGCAGGAAGAGCGCCGCCGGCAGAGCGCGCTCTACCTCACGGAGCACATCACGACCTTCTCGATGGGGCTCGACCGCGTCCGGGACATCCCGTTCGCCGTCGCCCAGGTCCATGGGCTCCCGCTGGAGGAGATCTGCGCCGAGCCGTATATCCTGATCGTTCCCGAGGAGCGCGCGGGCTTCCGGGCAGCGGCCCTGGAGCAGATCGAGCGGCGGGCGTTCTTCCAGGGGGGCGCCCACGAGCGCCTCGCCAACGGCGAGCTCTGGCACTTCCGGATCCTCACGATGCCCGTCTGGGATCCGGACGGGACCTATCTGGGGCGCTGCGGGCTCAAATACCCCGTCCGCAACCACGCCCCGCCCCCCGGCGGCCTGCACGAGGGGCTGGAGCATTCCGTGAGCGGCCACCACCTGCGGGCCGCGCGGGCGCTCCTCGACTGGTCGATGATGGAGCTCGCTCAGGCGAGCGGCCTGTCGCATTCCACCGTGCGGCGTCTGGAAGAGGACAGCGAGCATCGAGGAAGCCGGTCCCGCCTGCACGCGGTCGAGGCGCTGCGCCGGGCGGGCGTCCGGTTCGTCCCCATCGATGACGGGACCCTGGCGGTCGCCCGGGTCTGAGCGGCCCGCGCGGCCGACGGGCGCTCGCGGGATCCGCCCTGTCCCGCCCCACCGGGTCATCGGGGTCGGTCTCCGCGCTGGCCCCCCGGGGGCCCCCCGACCCCAGCGCGGAGACCGGGACGGGCGGATCGGGCGATCCGCCGTCAGGCATTCCCGCGCCCGTGCCCCGCGGCGGCCCGGACGGGGCCGCCGATCCAGGGCGGTGCGGGCTTGGCCGCCTCAGGCCGCCTTGTGTCCGAGCTGGATCGCCTTGGCGATCTCCGAGCGCTTGGCGGCGTAGCCCGGGGCCACCATCGGGTAGTCGGCCGGCAGGCCGTACTTCGCCCGGTAACGCTCCGGCGTGAGGCCGTGCGCCGTGAGGTGACGCTTCAGGGTCTTGTAGGACCGGCCGTCGATAAAGCTGATCAGGCCGTCCTGCTGGATCGAAGCCTCGATCTGCGCCGCCGTCGGGCCGGTCCAGCCGGGACCGGATCCCGAGCCGCCGCCCTGCAGCACCGATATGGCCGTGTGCACCTGGTCGATCAGAACCGGCAGGTCGCCCACGCCCACCGCATTCCGAGACACGTAGGCCGCGACCAGTGATGCCGTGCACTTGATCAGGTCTGTGTTCAGGTCCGAGGTCTTTTCGTTCAGATCGATGGTGTTCATGAATCCCCCAGTACCGAAATTCGAAGCATGAAAACCGACGCATCGATAAAGATGAGGCTAGGATCAGATTTTACCGCCCAAGCATGCGCCGAATTGCTTCGAGTGTGCCAAGATTGGCGCGTAACTATACAAAAACTGTCTATTTTGTCTATACTTTATCTTAGGATGTTCTTTGAACATTTTCTGTTCTTGCGAGGCAACATGAGGTTGCCAGGCCGGCGGCGTCTCGCAAACAGTGCGCAGTTTCGGCCTCCGGTCCGTGAGGCTGTCCGCGATGACTGCGAACGGCCGCGCGATGACGGGCTGCAGGGGCGCGAATCAGCGGCGGAGACAGGGACGGATCGCGGATGCCGCCCGGTTACGGGTCAATCGGACCGCGGCCCGCGTCCCTGCTGACCATCGGTCGGGCGGCGCGCGACGGGATCCCGGGGCCGTGGCGCTTCTCCACGGCCGCTCCGCGGGCGCTGGCGCCGCGACCGGGCCGCGATTAACAAAGTTCTCAGGCAAGGCGTGGATCGTGCGCGCCGGGCGCGTCGCGAAACGCTCGCGCGTCGGGAGCCTCGTTCCGGCCGTGACGGCACGGCGGCATCCGTGCGAGAGGCCCGTCGACGCGCGCTATCGAGGGCGACCCCTATGTCCGGACCCTGTGCGACCACTATCCCGCGCGCGCTCTCCGCGCTCGAAGCGCCCGGACCGGGCGCCGCGGACGCGGTCGGCGGCCGGATGCCGCCCCTCTGGATGCTGCTCGTCGGCCGGGCCGCGGTCCGCCGTCACTGGCACCTCATCGCCGCCACCGGCCTGCTGTGGTCGTCGCTCGGCCTCCTGGTGGTGATCGATTCCCTCGACGGTGCGCTCCACGTCCCGGACCGGTGGTTCGGCCTGATCCTCCTGGCCGAGGGCGTGAGTTCCCTCCTCGTCGGCGCGTCCGCGATCGGCGCCGCGCGCCGCCTGCGCCTCGCCAAGGGCGCGCTGCTGTCGGTCATGGCCGTGCTGATCATGATGGCGACGAAGCACAGCACCTTCCTGCTCGCCATGATCTTCGGCGTCGCCTTCGTGGTCGACGGCCTCGTCCGGATCACGATCGCCGGCCTGCTGAAATTCGCTGGCTGGCGGATGTCGGTCGCCCTCGGCGGCCTCAGCATCGCCTTCGGCCTGTTCCATCTCCAGCCCTGGCCGACCTGGTACGCCGGCACGGTCGGCTACTGCATCGGCATGTTCCTGATCCTGAACGGCGCCAACCTCGCGCTGGTCGGGCTGCGCACCCGGCGCCTGGGCACCGCCGAGCCGGCGGTGTCGGTCGGCGGCGACGAGCCCGGCAGCCTGACGGTCTATGTCTGGACGCCCACCGGGCAGGCGACCACGCCCGCCGGCCAGCGGCTGATCCGGCGCTACGTCGCCTCCGTCGACAAGGCCGGGCGCTTCTCCACCGGCCACGCGGCCCTGCAGCAGGGCGACGACCTCTACGTCAGCCACTACCCCGCGGTGGAGATCGACCGCTCCCCCGCCAACCTGCGCTCGAGCCTGCGCGCGGGCCCGGAGAACGACGTGCCCGGGCGCTTCCTGCCCTCGCACGCCGCGGAGGTGGCGGACTGGTGCCCCGCGACGGTGGCGGTGACGCTGAACGGCATCGACGCCGCCCGGCTGCGGGCGTTCTGGGCGCAGTACAGCCGCGACACCACCTACAACTTCATCAGCCGCAACTGCTCCACCACGGTGGCGCGGGCGCTGGACATCGCCGTGGAGGGCGCGTTCAGCCGCGGCGGGCATCCCTGGCGGCGGCTCGCGGCGGCGCTGACCACGCCGGAATTCTGGGCGGCGGCCTTCCTGCGCAACGGGGCGCGGTCCATGACCTGGACCCCGGGCCTCGTGCTCGATTACACGCGGGCGCTGAGCGCCCTCGTGGATCCGGCCTCGCCGGTGCCGTCGATCGCCTGGAAGCGGGTCGGCTGGCGGCTCCTGCGCAACTGGCGGGCGCGGGACCTCGCGTCCCTGAGCCCGATCGCCCGGCAGCCCTCCGTGCCGGGAGCCGGCCCGACAGAAGCCTGATCCCGGCCCGATCGGGACTCGGGACCGCGGTCGCCCGCTCAGGGGTCCTTGCGGGCGGCGGGGCGGCCGGCGGCGAGGTCGCCCGCGATGGCCTGCATCACCGCCAGCGTGTCGACCTCGTCCTGCTCGGCGCCGTGGTCGCTGAGCTTCACGATCACCGTGCCGGTCGCGCGGTTCACGTAGATGTACTGGCCGTAGACGCCGATCGCCGAGATGTCGTCGTCCTCGCCGCCCGGGGCGTGCCACCACTGGGCCGAGTACTGCCAGCCGTCGACGTCGCGCCGGGCCGGCGTCATGATCCGCTCGATCCAGCGGCCCGGGATGATGCGGTGATCGCCCGACCGGCCCTGGTCGGCCACCAGAAGGCCGAGGCGGGCGAAGTCGCGGGCCGTCGCGTTGATGCAGCAGAACGCCTTCTCGATGCCGCCGGGCCGGTCGAGGTTCCAGGTGGCGTCGGCCTGGGCGCCCATCGGCTTCCAGATCCGCTCCGAGAGGATGTCGGCCAGCGGCTTGCCCTCGACCCGGGCGAGGATCAGGCCGAGCAGCTCGGTGTCGATGCTGCGGTAGCGGCCCTTGGTGCCGGGCTTGAACGCCAGGTGGGCGTTGTCGCGCACGAAGGCCGTGAGATCGCGCGTCAGGTACATGCCGGCGGTGCCGGTCAGGGGATGCCGGGGGTCGTAGTTCTCCGGCACGGCGATGCCGCTCGCCATGTCGAGGAGGTTGCGCACGGTGATCTGGCCGAAGACCGCGCCGTTCCGCAGCTCGGGCAGGAGGGTGGAGACCCGGTCGGTCTCGGCGAGCTGACCCCGCGCCACCGCGGCGCCGACCAGCAGCGAGACGATGGACTTCGCCACCGACCACGAGGGGAACAGCGTCTCCGGTCCGGTGCCCGCGCGCTGCCACTCGTGGATCAGGACGCCGTCCTGCAGCACCAGGAACGCGTTGGTGTGGGTCGCCTCCAGCACCGTCATCAGCGGGACCGTCTTCCCATTCCAGGGGACGCGGTCGAGGATCGGGCGCGGCCGCGCCGGCAGGTCGCTCGCCCGGGCAGGGGCCTGGACGATCCGGCTCGGGAACCACGTGCCCACCGACGACGGCTCGATGACCGCGAGCGCCGTCAGGGTGACGGGATCGGGGACGTTGATCAGCGCGGCCGCGGTCCAGGCGCAGCCCGCGATCGCGGCGCCGCCCGCCGCGGCGATCGCGCCCCAGCGGCGGCCCCGGCGCGCGCGGGCCGGAGAATCCGGGATCGCCAAGGACGCGGTCATGCTGGATCTGTGTCGCTCTGGATCGTCGCTGTCGCGCGGCCGGCCCCGGGGCGGGACGGCGCGCGGTCACCATGATCAGCAGGCCTTAACGAAAGCCCCAATCGGCCCCGGCGCCGGGCCGGTCCGTCGCCCGCGAAGCGGCGAGCCGCCGGTTCGGAAATGTTCACGGATCTGTGGCCTTGTGTCCGGCGGCCGCCGACGTCCCGCGGCCGTTTCGACGCGGATCCGGGCCGGCCCAGCGCCGCCCCGTCCGCGCGGGCGTCCGATTCGAACCTGGTTCTACACGCCTCGACCGCCCGACTCACCCAGCCCGCGCAGCCCGAAAGTCCGCCGTGCCATGAATCCGTACCTGATCCTCGGGCTCGCCATCGGCGCGGAGGTGACCGCCACCCTGGCGCTGAAGGCCGCCGACGGCCTCACCCGCCCGGGGCCGACGGTGATCGTGGCGCTCGGTTACGGCACCGCCCTGTGGCTGATGTCGACCAGCATGGACATGCTGCCGATCGGCGTGGTCTACGCGATCTGGTCGGGGATCGGCATGATCGGCGCGGCGCTCGGCGGCGCGTGGCTGTACGGCGAGGCGCTCAACCCGACGATGCTGGTGGGCATCGGGGTGATCGCCCTGGGCGTGACCGTCCTGGCCGCGGGTCAGGGCCAGCACTGAGGCTCCCGGTCCAGTCCCGAAACGGGACAGCCTCGCCACATCCTCGCCGCGAACGTGCCGTCAAGCTTGGCCTTCGTCCGGTCGGAGCGGAACACCGCCCGGCTGGTCAGGCTGGAGGAGCACGGAGCGCGGATGCATGCGGGGTAGCGAGAGGACGAAGGTCGGTCCTGCACTGATCGTTCTGGCGGCGGCCGGCGGCCTGGGGGCCTGCAACACCGCGTCGCCGGTGCTCACGACGGGATCGATCCCCGACCGCAAGCCGCCGATGGTCGTCAGCGACGCCGAGCGCGATTGTCTGGGCCGCGCCATGTACTTCGAGTCGAACAGGAGCGACAGCGACGGGCTGGTCGCCGTCGGCACGGTCGTGATGAACCGGCTCGAGAACGCGATCTTCCCGGGCGGCATCTGCGCGGTGGTCGGGCAGCCGGGCCAGTTCGCGCCGGGCGTCCTCACCAAGCCGATGCAGGAGAAGGACCTGCAGAAGGTCGCCGACGCCGCCGACGCCGTCCTGGCCGGCGAGCGGCACCCGAAGGTCGGGAAGGCGATGTTCTTCCACACCGCGGGCCACCGCTTCCCCTACACGAACATGCACTACGTGGCCGTCGCCGGCGGCAACGCCTTCTACGAGAAGCGCGACAGGCGCACGGCCAAGCTGGAGAAGCCGGAGAAGCCGGCTCAGCAGGACAGGCCGGCCACGCCCGCCCTGCCCGCGACGGCCCTGACCTTCGCGGCCGTACCCGCGCCGCCCGCCGCGGGCCCCTGATCGAGACGGCCCGATCCGACAGCCGCGTCCCGGATCTTCGCGCGGTGAGCTCCGGTCAGCCGGCCGCCGCGTCCTCCGCGCGGCTCGCCCGCAGGGTTCGGGCCTCCTGCCGGGCGGCGGCCAGCACCCGCTCCCGGCGCACCGGCTCCCGCAGCGATTCCCACAGACGGAGCAGTTCCAGCGTCGGCAGCGCGTCGCAATCCGGCGACGCGTCCCCGGATGTGCGCCCGGTCGCCGGCGCGCATTCGGCGAAGAAGATCTCGACCGGGCTCCCCAGGGCCTCGGCCAGTCTCCCCAGGAGCGCGTCGGCCTGGACGGTCGGGATCATGGGAAATCCTGTTTCTGCGCGGGCGGTCGAACCGGATCCTTACCTTTAAGTTGTATGCTCGGCATTCAACCAGGTTACTGCACCGCCATGTCCGACGACGACGGTTTTGACCGCATGGTGGAGGCGACGATCCTGGCCCATCAACTCGTGGCCGCGCACGGCACGGCGACGATGCAGCTCCTGTCCCGATTGCTGCTCATGGAGATCGGTACGGAGATCGCGGCGCGGCGCGATCCCGATCCGGCCGCCAACGACAATCCGGACGCCCTGGAGGATTAGAGCGCGCTTCGCCGGCATTCCGGTCGGATCGGGTCCCGGCGGAAGAACCGGCCTGGCCCGTAATCCTTGGCGCGATGCAATGGAGCGGGCGGCAAATCTGTTGATCGGCCCATCGATCCGAGCAGGCAGCATTTACAAGGATGGATAACGGTCTAGCTTCTGGGTAGAAACTACCCACGAATCACGGATCCCTCGCCGATGATCGCCGAACGGGTAGCGCTCGCTGGTGCGCTCCTCCTGCTGAGCATCACGCCCGCGGTCCCCCAGCTGCGCCGTCCGATGACGTGTACGGTGGAGGCGTCGACCAGTCTCGATGTCGCTGCACCCGAAGGCGCCAAACCGCAACCCCAGAAGGCCCGGACATTCTCGCTGGTCTCCAGCGGCGGCCTGCTGACCGTGATCTCGGCCGGGCGCTCCGACTATTACGAGTGCCAGACGGCCTCGCCGCGGCTGAACGAGCGCACGCCGCGCAACGCGATCAAGTGTCAGAACGGCGTCTACTTCCTTCTGATCGACCTCAACAAGATGAACTTCGTCGAGGCGCAGCTCAATCCCGAGGAGCGCAACGACGTCAAGGTCAGCTACGGGAATTGTCGGACCCTGTAGGGGCGTCGCCGGGCAACCTAGTCCATGTGGATCAGGACGTACGCGGCGGCGGCAACGGCCGTGAGGGTGAGGACAACCAGCAGCGCCGTTTTCCCGGGCGGTCCTTCCGGCGGGTCTGGGGCGTCGGTCATGCGGCTCCTCCGGGCCGGTGACGGGGCCTCTGCCGAAAGGGCCCGGTCCTTCGGTTGGTTCCCTGACCGAGCCCGGTCCGCATTCTTCCGCCCCGGCCGGGACAATCACCGGCAGAAATGGGCCGCGGCCGGCGTCCACTGGCCGAAGCCCGTGGCGACCATGTTGGCCACGACCCGGCAGATGTAGATCTTCTGCGCCGCGTTGTTGTGCGGGCCGGCATGATAGCGCGCCACGGCCATCGTCCAGCTGCCCTCCCGCCGCTTCAGATCCCGGAGAAATTGCGTCGCGTAGTCCACGTTCGCGCGCGGGTCGATCATGGCCTCGACCGAGGCGAACTTTTCGCCGTGATAGTGGTGGTTGATCTGCATGCAGCCGAGATCGATCAGGCGCGCGCCCCGGCGGCGCGCCGCGGCGAAGTGGGCCAGCACGTCCTGGGGCCCGGTCGCGAAATAGGCCGCCCCTTCGATGTTCATGGCGTAGGGCTGGAGCGAGCCGCGCTTACCCGTCTCCGTGAGGCCGACCGCGTAGAGCACGCCGAGGGGCACGCCGTAACGGGCCGCGGCACGGCTCATCTCGGCCTCGCACACGGTCCCGGCGACCGGGGCGGCGCTACAGATAAACGCCGCCGTCGCGAGGACGTACCGTCTCATCTGTCCGCTCCCCGTCGCGCCTGCCGAGCGTCGGCCGCTGCGCCGCGCGCTGGTCTGCCTGCCGCTGCCCGTCCCCGCCGTGACCCGGCCGGGCGCCGCCGTCGGTGAGCCCGGATTGGCCCTGGGACGGTGATCCGCCCGCGGAGAACCCGGCGTCGCCGGGGCGAACCGGCTCGACAATGATCTCGGGCCGGTAATGCGCGTGCTTGAGCAGTTCGGTGAGGATCGCCGAATCCCGCTGCAGCATCGCCGCCGTCTCGGGACGCGCGGCGCGCAGATGGGTCTCGAGCTGACCGTCGACGAGCCGCAATTCCACCGTGACGATCCCGAGGCTCTCCGGCCGGAGCTGGATCTTGAGCACCCGGAGCGGCCCGTCCTGAGCCGCGGGGATCGCCGGATCGGCGCCGACGCGACGCTCCGGTCCGGCCGCGGTCGCGCGCTCGATCTCCTCCGTGATGGCCGCCGCGATCGTCGGCAGGATGGCGGCGAGTCGGACCGGCTCGGTCCCGGATCCGTTGCCGGGACCCGGGATGGGGACGCCGGGCGGCCCCTGCCGGCCGGTGGGGGCGAGGAGGAGTCCGGCGATGCCGGAGCGGGGACGGTTGTCCTCGCGTGCCGTGAGCCCCCCCGGCCCATCGATCCCCGTCGCGGTGCGGGCCGACGCATCGGCGCGGGCCGACACATCGCCAGCTCGAGGCTCGGGATCGGTCGCGAGGGCGACCGTCGCCTTCGGCATTGCGTTCACCTTCCCGGCGACCGTCCCGGCGATCTGGGTGGCGACTTGCGCGGCAATCTGAGCGGCGATCTGGCCGGCCGGCGCGATCGGAGCAGGATCGGGCCCGGTGACGGCCGGAGCCACCGGTCCGGGGCGGACGGGTCGAGGCTGAGCGTCCGCCGCGTTCGGGACGGCCGGCAACGGGGACGTTGCCGCTGCGGCGGCCGGGAGGGCGTGCCGGGCCGCCTCGGGCAGGACGGGCTTGAAGTGAACCGCCCGGTCGAGGACCTCGACCTGCGGGGGGCCGCCCTGCAGCAGGGTGCCCGGGCTCGGCCCGGCGCGCGGCGACGCGTCCGCGCGGGCCGCCTCGAGATTTCCCACGAGGCTGGTCTCCGGGGCCGCGTCGGGGCCCGCCGGGGATGCGGCGGATGGGGCCGGTCCCGGAGCGCCGGTCCCGTGGCCCGCGGGCATTTCCGGACGGGCCGACAGGACGGCGGCGCTCAGGATCTCGGCGAGCGCCGCGGCGGCGCTGCCGGGATCGCCCGGTGACGGCGGCGGCGCGGGCGATGCGCCGGCTTCGGGCCGCCGATCCTCCCCGGTCGCGCCCTCCGGTTCGTCCATCTCACCCCCGTCGGTCTCGGGTCGGGCCGCGGGCGTTCCCCCTGAGACCGCGCGCAGGACCAGGTCGAAGGCGCCCCGCACCGCCGGATCCGGCAGCGCCTGAAGGTCGGCCGCCGGATGCGGGGACGGTGCGACATCCCGATCGGGTTTGGGGACGGGTTTCTGGACCGCGGTGGAGATCGTGTTCACGGGGTCGCCTTGCTGAGCATCAGATCGATCCGGTCGATCGTGGCCTGCGCCTTCGGGATCAGGCTCGCGGGCCCGTCGGCGGGATCCGGCGCCGCCCGCGCCGGCTTCGCGGCGGCGTCGGCCTCCGGCAGGCCGGGCCGGCCGGCGAGCCCGCGTCCGATCGCCTCGGCGGTCGAGAGGGCCGTCTCGAGGAGGGGCATGTCGCGGGCTGTGAGCTTGGCCCTGTCGAGCGATCTCAGCGTCCGCGACCCGGACTGGAACGTCGCCAGGCTCACGATCTCGGCGGCAGCCCGGTAGAGCTGGCCCCGGGTCGCCTCCGCGCTTCCGGGCGCGCATAGCGCGAGGGCCTTCTCGCTGGCGCGGAGCGCCGCGGCCGTCTGACCCGCCTGGATCGCCGTCTGGGCGACCACGAGATACAGGTCGCGCCGGCTCTCGGGACCGAGCTCGTCCAGGATCCTGTTGAGGGTCGCGAAGCGCTCCGCGTCGTGGCCGATATCGAACTGCGTCAGCTGATAGGCCAGTCGCTGCCGGAAGTTGCCCGCGTAGATCGAGTGCGGGAAGCGGCGCAGGTACTGGATCGCCAGCGCCTCGAACGTCTTCAGGTCGCCGATCTGACCGAGGGTGAAGATCTCGCGGCGCAGGGCGCCCTCCTCGGTCAGCGTGCCCGGCAGCAGCACCCGGACGCGGTCGAGCAGGGCGATCGCCCGGATCGGCTGGTCTGGCACGGCGAGCGACGCCTGCGTCAGGCCGATGGCGCCCGCGAGCGTCGGCGGCAGATCCGTCGTGTCGACGTCCTGGAGCAGGCGCCGCGCCTCGGCCTCCCGCCCCTCGACATAGGCGAGCGCGCCGCGCGCGAGCGTCGCTTCGGGCTCGCCGAGGCCGTCCTGCGCCGTCAGCCGGCGCAGGACGGAAGGACCGCCGCCGCTGAGGGCGAAGGTGATCGCGGCCCGGAGATTGCTCCGGCGGCCCCAGATCTCGGGCGGGGCGGCCAGGAGATCCGCGTTGATCCGGGCGATCAGCAGCGGCTGGCTCTCGTGGGCGGCCAGGGAGCCGGCGGCGACCCGATCCTGCAGCAACTGGAGCGTGCGCACCCACTGCACCGGATCGCCCGTCGGCGCCTGCGGCTCGGCGGCCGGGGCGGCGGGAGGGCCGCCCGCCGGTTCCGCGGCGACGGGGGCGGCCCTCCCCGCGATGAGCAGGCCGAGGGCGGCCGCCACGATCCGCCCGGTCCGGGACACCTTCATCCTGGAGATCCCTGCAGGAGAATCTCGATCCGCCGGTTCTCCGGAGCCTTCGGATCCGCGGCGTTGCGCGGCGTCCGGTCCGCGGCGCCCTCGACGCGCCAGATCCGCGCTTCGTCGATCCCGGCCCGGGTGAGCATGTACGCCGCTCGATCTGGGACCGCATCTCCAACGGGTCCGAGACCGCCCTGGCGGGCTACCTGATCAAGGAGCATCCTCAGACCGCGGCGCTCGTGCTGTCCAAGGTCAAGCCGGCCTGCGCCGCCAAAGTGATGGCGCAGTTGCCGGCGCCGCTGCGCAACGGCGTCATGCGGCGGATGCTGACGTTCAAGCCGATCGTCGACGCGACCATGAAGATGATCGAGCAGACCATCCACGAGGATTTCATGATCAACCTGGCGCGCAATGCCGCGGCGGATACCCACTCGCGCATGGCCGACATCGTCAACAAGATGGAGCGCCAGAGCATGGAGGAGGTCCTGGACAACCTCACGCAGACTCGCCCGAAATCGGCCGAGATCCTGAAGAGCCTGCTCTTCACCTTCGACGACATCATCCACATGACGCCGCGGGCGCGGACGACGCTCTTCGATCAGGTCCCGCACGAGAAGGTCATCCTCGCCCTGAAGGGCACGAACGGGCCGTTGCGGAACGTCGTGCTCAGCGCGCTGACCGCCCGCGCCCGGCGCCTCGTCGAGCACGAGCTGGAGGGAGGCGAGCCCGCCGCCCAGCGGGACGTGCTCGACGCGCGCCGCGCGATCACCGACCAGGCGCTCGAGATGGCGTCGCGCGGCGAGATCGAACTCACTCCGGCCGACTCGGATGAGACCTACTTCCGCTAGCACCGTCCCCGGTCGGGGACGGCTCCGGGGCGCCGCTCCGGCGGACGCGTCCCGCCGGGCCGACCGGCGCGGTGCCGTCGGCGCGAGTTCGGGGCGCCGCGATGTCTGAGGACAGGGAGAGCAAGACCGAGGCGGCGAGCGAGAAGAAGATCAGCGACGCGATCGCGGAAGGAAACACGCCGTTCTCGCGGGAAGCGCCCGTCTTCGCCTCCATCCTGGGACTGCTGATCTTCCTGGTCTTCGTGGCGCGGGATCAGGGGCTGCCGCTGGTGCAGAGGCTCGCGCTGATCTTGGAGCAGCCGCGCAACTTCAGCGTGGAGACGAGCCACGACGCGATGCGCCTCGTCCACGCCCTCGCCCTGGAGACGGGCCGCTTCCTGCTGCCGGTCCTGGTCATCCTGCTCGTGGCCGGCATCGCCGCCTCGATCTTCCAGAACGCGCCGCGCGTGGTGTTCGATCGGATCCAGCCGAAATGGTCCCGCATCTCCCCCGTCTCCGGCTGGAATCGGCTCTTCAGTCTGCAGGGGTTCGTCGAGTTCGGGAAAAATCTGTTCAAGTTCTTCGCGATCGGCGGCATGTCCTACATGGTCCTGCACGCGGATCGCCACGAGATCGTCAATGTCATGTTCGTGGATCCAGTCGGGTTGCCCGAATTCCTGCTGACCCTGTCGGTGCGCCTCGTCTCGGCCGTGAGCGTCGCGACGATCGCGCTGGTCGCCGGCGACCTGGTCTGGACCCGCGTGCGCTGGCAGCGCGACCTGCGGATGTCGCGGCAGGAGGTGAAGGACGAGTTCAAGCAGCTCGAGGGCGACCCGCTCGTGAAGGCGAAGATGCGCTCGCTGGCGCAGGACCGGCTGCGCAAGCAGATGATGGCGGCGGTGCCCCGCGCCACCATGATCCTGGCGAACCCGACGCACTACGCGATCGCGCTGCGCTACGACCAGAGCGAGAACGACGCCCCGACGGTTCTGGCCAAGGGCGCGGACCTGATCGCCCTCCGCATCCGCGAGATCGCCGAGAAGCACCGGATCGAGGTCGTCGTCGACAAGGCGCTCACCCGGGCGATGTACGACCATGTCGAGGTCAACCAGGCGATCCCGGCGGAATTCTACCGGGCGGTGGCGAACCTGCTGGTCTACGTGATGACGCGCAAGCGCCGCTGACCGGCGCGGCGGGCCGAGGCGTGGCAGCGGCGTTGACCGGTCGGCCCGTCCCGACCGGCAGAGGCCGCGGACCCTGGCAGATCCGCGGCGCGGCGTTTCAGGCCGCACAGGCCGTCGGCGGGCCCGGGGCGCGGTCTTGGGGCAGTCTTGGGGCGGTCTCGGGGCGCTGCGCGTCCGGGATCCGGGAGCGGCCTCAGGCCGCCCGAACGCGGGCGTCCAGCCGCTTCGCCTCCCGGCGGAACCGGTGCAGCACGAACTCGGTGTAGCCGTTCGGCTGGCCGGCGCCCTCGAAGACCAGGGCCTCGGCGGCGCGGAAGGCCGGCCCGTCGAAGCCCGGGGCCATCGGCCGGTAGGCCCGGTCGCCGGCGTTCTGGCGATCGACGACCTCGGCCATGCGCCGCAGGGCCGCGGCGACCTCGTCGCGGTCCACGATCCCGTGGCGCAGCCAGTTGGCGATGTGCTGGCTGGAGATCCGCAGGGTGGCGCGGTCCTCCATCAGCCCGACCTCGTGGATGTCCGGCACCTTGGAGCAGCCGACGCCCTGGTCGACCCAGCGGACCACGTAGCCCAGGATCCCCTGGCAATTGTTGTCGAGCTCCTCCCGCACCGCCTCCGGCGCGAACGCGCCCTCGGCGAGGGGCAGGGTCAGCATGGCGGCGCGGGTCGCGGGCGCCCGGCCGGCGAGCGCCGCCTGGCGGGCGCGGACATCCACCTGATGGTAGTGGAGCGCGTGGAGCGTCGCGGCGGTCGGCGACGGCACCCAGGCGGTGTTGGCGCCCGCCTCCGGGTGGGCGCCCTTGGCGTCGAGCATCGCCGCCATCCGGTCGGGGGCGGCCCACATGCCCTTGCCGATCTGCGCGTGGCCGGGCAGGCCGCAGGCGAGGCCGGCATCGACGTTGCCGTCCTCGTAGGCCTGGATCCAGGCGGTCGCCTTCATGGCATCCTTGCGGACCACCGGACCCGCTTCCAGCGAGGTGTGGATCTCGTCGCCGGTCCGGTCGAGGAAGCCGGTGTTGATGAAGAACAGCCGGTCCGACGCCGCGGCGATCGCCGCCTTGAGGTTGAGCGTCGTGCGCCGCTCCTCGTCCATGACGCCGATCTTGAGCGTCCGCGGCGCGAGGCCGACCAGCGCCTCGACCCGCCCGAACAGCGCCACCGCGAAGGCGACCTCGTCGGGACCGTGCAGCTTGGGCTTGACCATGTAGACCGAGCCGGTCCGGCTGTTGCGGAGCGGACCGGTGCCCTTCAGGTCGTGCAGGGCGATCAGCGCGGTGACGGCCGCGTCGAGGATCGTCTCCGGGATCTCGGCGCCGTCGAGGGTCACGGCGTCGGTGTACATGTGGTGGCCGACATGCCGGACCAGCATCAGCGACCGTCCCGGCAGGGTCAGGCGCCCGCCGTCGGGGGCCGTGAAGGTCCGGTCCTCGGCGAGCCGCCGCTCGACCGTGCGGCCGCCCTTGGACAGGGTGGCGGTCAGATCACCGCGCATCAGGCCGAGCCAGCTCCGGTAGACCGCGACCTTGTCGGCCGAGTCCACGGCCGCCACCGAATCCTCCATGTCCATGATGGTCGAGAGGGCGGCCTCCAGCACCACGTCGGCGATGCCGGCCGGGTCGGTGCGGCCGATCGGGCTCGCGCGGTCGATGACGACCTCGATGTGCAGGCCGTTGTGGCGCAGCAGGAGCGCGGTCGGCGCCGCGGCGTCGCCGGTGTAGCCCGCGAAGGCGGACGATCCGGTCAGGCCGGCGCTGCGGCCGGCGCCGAGATCGGCGGCCAGGCGGCCGTCCGTCACCGAGAAGCTCACGGCATCCGCCCAGGAGCCGACGCTCAGCGGCGCGGTCGCGTCGAGGAACGCCTTGGTCCTGGCCACCACCGCGGCGCCGCGGGCCGGGTTGAACCCGGCGCCGGGCGCGAGCTCGCCGTCCTGCGGGATCGCGTCAGTGCCGTAGAGAGCGTCGTAGAGGCTGCCCCAGCGGGCATTGGCGGCGTTCAGGGCGTAGCGGGCGTTGGAGATCGGCACCACGAGCTGCGGCCCGGCGATGGCGGCGATCTCCGCGTCCACGTTCTCGGTGGTCACCCGCACGGTCTCGGGCTCCGGCTGCAGGTAGCCGATCCGCGTCAGGTAGGCCGCGTAGGCCGCCGGGTCGTGCGGCGCTCCGCGATGGTCGCGGTGCCAGGAATCGATGTCGGCCTGGAGGCCGTCGCGCCGGTCGAGCAGCGTCCGGTTGTGCGGTGCGAGATCGCGGACGATCGCGGCGAAGCCTGACCAGAACTGGTCGGCCGAGAGGCCGGTCCCGGGCAGCGCTTCCTCGGAGACGAAGGTGCGGAGATCCTCGGCGACGACGAGCTTCGACATGGCGATCCTCGGGGATGCGTGGCGACGCGCGTCAGAAAAAATCGAACGCGCCGTGAAAAATTTTTGATGTCCTCTCGATAGATCGCTTGGCATCCGCGAGAAAGGCGGCAAAAGGGATTTGATTTTTTCCGCAGCGTTGACAATGCACGACCAGAGCGACCTGGAGATCTTCGCCCGGGTGGTCCGCACCGGCAGCCTCACCCAGGCCGGGTCGGAGCTCGGCCTGTCGGTCGCGGTGGTGTCGAAGCGGCTGAAGCGGCTGGAGGAACGGCTCGCCGTGCGCCTGCTGCATCGCACCACGCGGCGGGTGGCGCCCACGGATGTCGGGGCGGCCTTCTTCGAGCGGATCGCCCCGATCGTCGACGCCATCGCGGAGGCCGAGAGCCTCGTGTCGCAGACGGCGACGCGGGCGCGGGGGACGCTCCGGGTCACGGCGCCGAGCTCCTTCGGGCGCCTGCACATCGTCCCGCACCTGCGGGCCTTCTTCGCCCTCCATCCCGGCATCGTGCTCAACTTGGAGCTGAGCGACGATTTCGAGTCGATCGTCGAGCGCGGCTACGACCTCGCGATCCGGGTCGGCGCGCTGGAGAGTTCCGGGCTGACGGCGGTGCGCCTCGCGCCGGTGCAGCGGGTCCTCTGCGCGCGGCCGAGCTACCTCGACGCGGCCGGGCGGCCGCGGAGCCTCGACGACCTGCGCGGCCATGTCTGCCTCGCCACCGAGAACCAGAATCCCTGGCGGCTGGTCGGGCCGGAGGGCCCCTGCACGGTCGGCGCCTCGGGGCCGCTGCGCACCCATTCCAACGAGGTGGTGCGCGAGGCCGTGATCGGCGGCCTCGGGATCGCGCTGCGCTCCACCTGGGACGTGCACGCGGAGCTGCGCGACGGCCTGCTGGAGGTGGTGCTGCCGGCCTACGCGGCGGCGGCCTCGGCCGGCATCTTCGCGGTCTACCCGAGCCGGGCCTTCGTGCCCGCCAAGACCCGGGCCTTCATCGCGTTCCTCAAGCAGACCTACCGGTCGAGCGGGGCCTGGGCAGACGGGTGAGGTGCGTGCTGCGGCGTCTCGCTCCTGCTGAGCGGGAGACGCTCGCTCGACGTCTCACGCCGTCGCCGATCGCGGCACCGCCGTCGTTGCGGGTGGAGCGAAGCAGTCCGGTCGGCGTGACGAGGTCGGACGTCGCGCTGCCCTGGGTCGCTTCGCCGCGCTCGCGATCACGGAGAGCGGCGCATCGACCGAACGGCTCAGCCGGCGGCCGTGCCGCCCTCAGCCGTTCGCGAAGAAATCCGGATCCGTCCGCGCCAGCATCCGCTTGAACGCCGCCCACTCGTTGTCGGGCGCCCCCTGGACCACGACGCGGTCGTAGCCGGCGGCGTACTGCCCGGCGGTCTTGGTGGCGATGGCGGAGGAGGGCCGGATCACCGGCGCGCCCGCCGCCTGGATCGCCAGCTGCGCCCGGCACGAGCGCTCCAGGTTGTGCATCAGCCGGAACGCCTCGCCGACTGTGCGGCCGCAGGTCAGCAGGCCGTGATTGCGCAGCACCATCACGGGCTTGTCGCCGAGATCGGCCACCAGCCGCTCCCGCTCGTCGAGGTCGAGGGCGATGCCCTCGTAGGCGTGGTAGGCGACGCGCCCCGTGAACTGCATCGACCACTGGTTCAGGGGCAGGAGCCCCTCCTCCTGGCAGGAGACCGCCACGCCCGCGACCGTGTGGGTGTGCAGCACGCAGATCGCGTCATGGCGCGCGGCGTGGATGGCGCTGTGGATCGTGAACCCGGCCGGGTTGATGCCGAGCCCCATCGGATCCTCGAGCACCTTCCCGTCGATGTCGACGGTGACGAGGTTCTCCGGCGACACCTCCTCGAAGCGCATCCCGTAGGGGTTGATCAGGAACCGGTGCCCGGCGCCCGGCAGCCGCGCCGAGATGTGGGTGTAGATGCTGTCGTCGAGGCCCAGCCGATGGATCAGCCGGTAGGCGGCCGCGAGGTCGACGCGCATCGCGCGGATCGCGGCGCGATCGGCGGGGTCCGTATCCCGGTCCGCGACGGTCGACGGTGTGGCTGCGCTCATGCGACGGCTCCCTGCCGGTCGGCCCTGTCGGCCCTCCGGGATCGCCGCCCGGCGCAGGCGGTCCCGCGATCCCCGGGCGCCCGAGGCGGGGGCTCGGGGCGAGGTCCGGGAATCGCCGGCAGGGTGCACCAGGGCGGGCGGCCCGGCAATCCGGTGGGATGCGGCGGGACCTCCGGGGGAGCGACGGCCGCGTCCCACCGGATTGCCGGGCCGCGCGGGCGGTTGCCCGAGCCGTCTTCCAGTCCCTTACTTGGACGGGCGGTCGCCGGGCGGAAAGAGCGCGAGCGCCTCCTCCGCCAGGACGCCGCCCGTGATCGCGATCGGGCGGAACGGCGACCGGTCCGCGACCTCCGTGCAGGTGATCATGATCTGGTCGATCTTCGTGGCGAGCTGCTGCAGCGAGGCGGCGAAGACGACGCGCGAGATCCCGCACCAGACGATCGCGCCCATGCACATCGCGCAGGGTTCGCCGGACGTGTAGAGGGTCGTCCCCCGCAGCGCCTCCGGCCCGTGCTCCGCGAGGAAGCGGCGGATCGCCACCATCTCGCCGTGCGCCGTGGGATCGCGCTGCTGCTTCCCGAGATTCAGGCCCCGGGCGCGGATCTCGCCCTCCGCGACGATGACGGCGCCGAACGGGAAGTCGGCGCGGCGCGCCTCGGCGATGGCCGCCCGCATGAAGGTCTCGTCCGCGGCCGTGGCCGGCGCGGCGGTGGTCGCCGACGCGGGGCGCGCGCCCGTCGACAGCGCCACGCCGAGCGCCGCGGCCCCGAGGAACGCGCGCCGGCCCGCATCGGGCGCGACGGGCGGTGCGTGGCCGTGCTGCCCGGTGCCGCGGAGCTTGCTCGTCATGATCGGTTCCGCTGAGCTGTCTCGAGGGGCCGTCCCGGCGGCCGCGACCGCGGCCCGGGGCCGTCCTGGAAGCGCTGCCTGGAAGCGCTGCCTAGAAGCGCTGCTCCGTGCGGCCGGGGTTGGGGCCGCGGCCGTGATAGGACGCCATGCACAGGTGCCAGATCTGCGAACCGAGGTCGTAGAGGCTGAGGTTGTTCGGGTTGGGGTAGCTGAAGATCTGGGCCCGCGCCTGCTCGCGGCAGGCGGCGTCCTGCGGGCTCTGGATGGGTGGCTCCGGCACGGATTGCGCCGCCGCCCCCGTGGTCAGGGCAATCGCGGTCGCGAAGGCAATCAGCGGGAGGCGCATCGTCACAGGTCTCCGAATACGGCGCCGCGGTGGCCGCTGTCCGGCCGGCCGCGGATCTGGGAAGCGGTATGTGGGGCCGGCGGCGCTCCGGGCGAGACCGTCAGGAGCGCCGCCGGCGCGTTCGTCAGCGGCGACGCCAGTGGTAGCTGCGATGCCAATGATAGTTGCGGTGCCAGCGATAGTTGCGATGCCAGCGGTAATTGCGGTGCCAGCGATAGTTGTAGGTCCGGTAGAAGCGCCGGCCTCCGTAGTAGCGGGCTCCGTAGAAGGCCGGGCCTGGGCCGTAGAACCGGCGGGCGTTCGGGACGCACCGGCCCCACGGGTTGAGGTGGAATCCGGGCCCGCACCAGTAGCCGACCCGGGTCAGCCCGCTCGCGTCGCCGGCCAGCGGCGCCGGTGAGAGCGGGGCCGCCGACGCCGGGCCCGCCAGGCCCAGGCCGCTCAACACAAGGGCCACGAGCCCCATCATCCGCATGAAATGCACGGCGTGATCCTCCCGCGACCGGCACGCTGTCCGCGTCCGGATCGTGCATCATGCTGCTTGCGAGCCAAGATTAATGTCAATGGCCCGCACTCAGTCAATACCTGTATCAACTACGCATCATCATTTATGAGCCGCGCGATTTCCGTTCTGTATTCAGTGTTCGTCAATGCATCCGTTCCAATCTGACGCACCCGGCGCGCCGGTGACGGATCGGGAGGAGGACCATGAACAGCACGGATCGTCGGGCCGGCGGACGGTCTCGACCCATCGTGACGGCCGGCCTCGCCGCCCTCGTCCTCGCGCTCGCCGCCGGTCCCGGCGGCGCGCAGGACGGCTTCGGTGAGGGGGCCGGGCGCCCGGCCGACCTCGCGGCCGGCGCGGAGGTGGACGCGCTGCGGCCGGTCGTCGAGCGCTTGGCCGGCGCCTGGGTCGCGCGCGGGGCGATCCCGGGCCTGATCGTGGGCGTGAGCCACCGGGGGCGGCGCAGCTACTTCGGGTTCAACGGGGCCGGCGGCGCGCCCTACCGGTCCGACACGATCGTGGAGATCGGCTCGATCACCAAGGTGTTCACGACCGCACTGTTCGCCGAGGCCGTCGATGCGGGCCGCCTGCGTCCCGACACGCCGCTGCAGGAGCTGTTGCCGAACCTGCGGCTCCGGCCCTGCACGGCCCAGATCACGCCGCTGCAGCTCGCCGACTTCACCTCGGGGATGCCGACGCTGCCGGGCGACCTGCCGCGTGCCCTGGCGGAGCGCAGCGTCCGGACCTACCCGCCGGAAGCGTTCCTGGCCTGGGTGTCGCGCTGGAGCCCGGAGGGATCCGAGGCGGGCGGCTGCGCCCTGCCCGCCCCCTACCGGTACTCGAATGCCGGCATCGGCCTGCTCGGCTACGTTCTCTCCGAACGTCTCGGCGCGCCGTGGGAGAGCCTCTTGCACGAGCGGATCACCGGGCCGCTCGGGATGACCAGCACGGCGGTCACCGTGAAGCCGGCCGACCGCGCGCGTCTCGCGCAGGGCTACGGGATGGAGGGCCAGCCGGTCATGCCCTGGCCGGTCTTCGCGTGGTACGCCGCGGGAGCGCTCCGCTCGACCGCCACCGACATGCTCGCCTTCGGCGAGGCGGCGCTCGGGCACGAGGCGGTGAACGGCGCGCCCGTGCCGCCAGCGCTCACCCGGGCGCTGCGCGAGGCGATGACGCCGCTCTACCAGCCGGAGGGACAGACCTTCCGGCAGGGCATGGCCTGGATCGAGGAGATCGGCGACCCGGACGCGGGCCAGCGGCCGGTCTTCCTGAAGGTCGGGGGGACCGACGGCTTCAACAGCGTGGTCGTCGTCAATCCGGGCAAGGATCTCGTCGTCTTCGTGGCCGGCGGCCAGCCGAAGATCGGCGCGGAGCGCCTCGGCGTGGCACTGTCCCGCCAGATCCGCTGAGCGGGCCCGGGCCACGCGGGGCGCTCACCCCGCCAGCGCGGCCTCGATCCCGGCCCCGATCGCCAGGAGCCGGCGGTCCTGTCCGTGCCGGGCCAGCAGCATCAGGCCCGCCGGCCGGGGCAGGCCCGGCATCGGCAGGGACAGGCCGGTGAGATCGAAGAAGTTGCCGAAGGCGGTGTTGCGCAGCATCAGGCGATTGGCCGCCAGGAAGGCCGCGTCGTCCGCCGCCAGCGGGGCGGTGAGCGGCGCCGTCGCGGCGGTCGCCGGGAGCGCCAGCACGTCGAGCGGGGCGAGGTGCCGGTCGAAGGCGGCGATCAGCGCGGCCCGCCGGCGCATCGTCCGGATGTAGCCCGCGGCCGTCGCATTCCGGCCGGCCACGATGCGGCGATGCACCCGCGGGTCGTAGCGGCCGGCCGCGCTGTCCAGCCAGTCGGCGTGGATCGCCGCGGCCTCGATCGCCGCGAGGGAGCCGTCCGGGAGCGCCGCGTCCATGGCGGCGAGGTGGTCGTCGATCGGGTGATCGGCGATCCGGGCGCCGGCCCGGGACAGGCGGGACAGCACCCGCTCGAAGGCCTCGGCGACCGGCGCCTCCGTCTCGGTGAACAGCAGGCCCCGCGGCACGCCGATGCGCAGGCCGGCGACGGCGAGCGCCTCCAGCGGTGCGGGCTCCTCGCCCGCCATCACGGCGTCGGCGGCCGCGCAATCCGCGACCGTCCGGGCGAGCGGCCCCAGGGAATCGAGGGCGTAGGACAGCGGGAACGCCCCCTCCAGCGGCACGCGGCTTGCGGTCGGCTTGAAGCCGACGACGCCGTTCAGCGAGGCCGGGATCCGAACGGAGCCGCCCGTGTCGGACCCGATCGCGATGTCGCTCGTCCCCTGCCCCACCGAGACCCCGGCGCCGGAGGACGAGCCCCCCGGGATGCGCGCCGGATCGGCGGCGTTGCCGGGGGTGCCGTAATGCGGGTTGAGGCCGAGCCCCGAGAAGGCGAACTCGGACATGTTGGTCTTGCCCAGGATCACCGCGCCGGCGCGGCGCAGGCGGGCGACCACCGGGGCGTCGGACCGCGCCGGCGCCGCGTCGGCCAAGAGGACCGAGCCGGCGCGCGTCGTCTCGCCCGCCACGTCGAACAGGTCCTTGATCGAGACCATCGCGCCGTCGAGGGGGCCGAGGGAGATCCCGTCCCGGCGGCGCGCATCGGCGGCGTCCGCCGCCGCGCGGGCCTGCTCCGGGTAGAGGCGGGTGAAGACCGCCGGGTCCCCCGCGGCGATCCGGGCCAGCCGGGCCTCGAGGGTCTCGCGTACGCTCATGGTCCTCACCGCATGATCTGATCCGGCCCTGCAAGCGGAGGGCCGGTCGGGCCGGTCCGCGTCAGAACGTGCCGGGATAGGCGCCGCCATCCATCAGCAGGTTCTGCCCGGTGATGAAGCCCGCCTGCTGGCTGCACAGGAACGCGCAGGCGGCGCCGAACTCGTCGGGGTGGCCGAAGCGGCCGGCGGGGTTGTCGCGGGCCCGCGCCTCCAGGAACGCCTCCACGGAGGTGCCGGCCTTGGCGGCCCCCGCGGCGGCGTTGCCGCGGATCCGGTCGGTGTCGAAGGGGCCGGGCAGCAGGTTGTTGATCGTCACGCCGTGCCGCACGGTCTTGCGCGCCAGGCCGGCCACGAAGCCCGTCAGCCCCGAGCGGGCGCCGTTCGACAGGCCGAGATGCTCGATCGGCGCCTTCACGGCGCCGGAGGTGATGTTGACGATCCGGCCGAACCCGCGGTCGATCATCCCGTCGACCGTCGCCTTGATGAGCGCGATCGGCGCCAGCATGTTGGCGTCGAGCGCCCGGATCCAGGCGTCGCGGTCCCACTCGCGGAAATCGCCGGGGGGCGGGCCGCCGGCATTGTTGACCAGGATGTCGGGCTCGGGGCAGGCGGCGAGCGCGGCGGCCCGGCCGGCCTCGGTGGCGATGTCGCCCGCGACGGCGGTGACGGTGACGCCCGTCGCGGCGCGGATCTCGTCCGCGGTCCGCTCCAGCGTCTCCGCGGTGCGGGCCGTGATCGTCACCGCGACGCCCTCCCGGGCGAGCGCCAGGGCGCAGCCCTTGCCCAGTCCCTTGCTCGCCGCGCAGACGAGCGCCCGGCGTCCGCTCAAGCCGAGATCCATGGGAAGCCTCCGTGAGCCGGCCCTCGCCGCGAGGGCGTCCGGCGCGTCATAGCGCGCCGGGTGCCGTCCCCGGAAGCGGCCCGGGACGGGGCGCGGGGCCTCTCGGGGTCTCTCCGCCTCCGGAGGGCCGGTTCGGCGGCGGGCGCCTCACGGCCGGAACCGGGATCCGGCGCTCACCACGTGCGCAGGTCGCGGGCGCCGGGCACGTCCGGACGCTCCTCCCGCTCCGGAGCGACGAAGCCCGCCCACAGCAGGGCCACCGCCCCGGTGAGGAGCGGAAGGGACGTGCTGAGGACGAGGCTGAGGGTCACGGCGATCCTGCCAGGCGGACGGTGTCGAGGCGACGAGATCAGAATTCCATATCCTGAGAATTGTTTTCGACGACTTAAGGCGAGTGCTCGTAATTGCGGGACCCCGGAGGAGATCTGCGCGGCCGGCCCGCGTCGCGGCGGCCATCGCGCGTCATGGTGGCGTCGGACGCTCGGCCGAGGCCGACGCATCGCGGGTCCGCGCGATCCCGGCCGGATGTCCGGGTGACCGGGGCCGGTGCGCGCCGGCTCAGGGCTGATCCGCCGCTCCGGACAGGGCGCCGAACTCGTTGACCATGCACTCGTGCATCCGGCGCAGCCACGCCCGCGCCTCGGCCCGCTGGGCCTCCGCCCGTTCGGCCCGCTCGTCCGACGCACGGGCCTGCGCCTCGGCCCGCTCGGCCCGGGCGAGCGCCGCCTGCAGGAGCGCCTCGGCGTGGCGGGCCCGCTCCTCGGCCGCGCGGAGCGCCGTCTCGGCCGCCCGCACGGAACTCTGAGCCTCCCGGACGGAGTCGCGGGCGCTCGCCTGCAGGGCGCGGACCCGCGCCGCGGCGCCGCGCACGGCGGTCAGGGAGGTCGACCAGTCGTCCTCGGCCGCCGGGGAGGCGGGCGCGGGGGATGCGGCCGCGGCGCCGGAGAACAGCGCCACGACCCGGTCGATCGGGTCGGCGTGGCCGTCGCGCGGCAGGGCCGGGTCGGACAGGGGATGGGGCGCCGTCGGCTCGGCCCACGCGCGGGCGGCACTCATGCCGCGGCCTGCTCGGTGAGGTCCGAGAACTCGGACAGGATCGCCTGTTGGACACGGTCCAGCCAGTCCTCGGCCTGCCGGGCCCGATCCTCGGCGGCGCGGGCGCGGGCCTCCGCCGCCTTGGCGCGCTCCTCGGCGGCGACGACCTGCGCCTCGGCGCGCAGCTGGGCCTCGCGCGCCTGCATCTCGGCCATCCGGGCGCGCTCGTTGGAGGCGTGGACCTCCTCGCGGACCTGATCCAGCACCTGCTCGATCCGCGCCTCCCGCTCGCGCGCCTGGGCCTCGATCACGCGCGCTTGGCGGGCGGCGGTCTGCACCCGGTGGATCAGCGCGTCCCAGTCCCGCGGCGCGGCCGGCGGTGTCGGGGACTCGGCCCGCGCGTGCAGCGACGCGACGGCGCGCAGGACATTGCCGAGGTCGGGTTCGGACGCGGCGCCGCGCTTGGCCTTGTCCGCGGGCCGGAACCGAGGATCGCTCAGAAGCCTCTGCAGCTCGCTCACGGATCCCCTGCTCCCTGTGTACGCGATTCTGATCCGACTAAGCTGTTTAGAATGGTTAACGAAGGATTAAACGACGGGCGATCAGGTATTGGACAATTAATGACGGCGGCCGATCCGCGCGCGGCGGCCACGGCAGGGCGGGCCTCGCGCCGGGCCCCGGATCGCCGGATCGAAGCCGGCGGCAGGATTGCCGGCGCGCTCGCCGGATGTGCTGTTTGATACGGAATTCGCGCCCGGAATGACCGCGTATTCAGCTCATCGGTACGGGCTGAAATGGTTGTTCTGCAGGAGATCGCGATGGCCGGGAACCGCATGGAAGAGGCCTGGAGGCCGGCCTTCAAGACCGGACAGATCTTCTTCGGGCACCCGCAGGAATGCTGTGACTGCCTGATCTGGGAGCTCAGGACATCCGGGGCGCGGATCGAGGTCCAGCCGGAGGCGGTGCCACCGCAGGCCGTCCGGCTCGTCTCGATCGCCCTGCTGCTGAACCAGGCCTGCGAGGTCGTCGCGCGCGAGGGCCGGACGATCGAGCTGAGGTTCTCCCCCCGTCCGGAGCCCGCGGGCGGTGCGCCCGACGCGACGCGGCCCGTGCTCGGCCGCACGCTGTTCCCGCCGCACCGGCCATAAGTCTCCCGCATCACCGCGAAGCACCCGAGGAGGTGCGTCATGACCGCTCCGCAAGTCATCGCAACGATCTTCTTCCTGGTCTCGGTCGGTTCGGCGACGACGCTGGCCCTCATGGCGGCGGCCTCGGCCGTGCTGGACGCGGTCGCGAAGACCTGCGACCGCGCGCGGCCGGACGCGGGACGGGGCCGCTCGCGCCGTGTCACGGAGGCCGCCTGTCGGCTGCGCCGCGCGGCCCTCGCCCGCGCCGCGATCCCGTAGGATCCCGGTCCCGCCGCCGGGTCGGGCATCGGTTCTGCTCGAGCCTCGCCGTCTCGCCACGCGAGAGGAGGCACGAGCGACGCCGTGAGGGAGGAGCGGGCAGGCGCGATGCCGGAGGCCGCGACGGGTTCGGAGAACCCCTCTCGGTGGGCGATCCTGCCGTGACGTCAGTCTGGGGCGTTCAATCTGGAGACGGGCCGGGAGTCACGGCGTCGAATGGTGGAGACGACAGGGATCGAACCTGTGACCTTTCCCATGTCAAGGGAATGCACTACCGCTGTGCTACGTCTCCGTATCGACCGCGATCAGGTTCGACGAACCTGCAAGCCATCGAAATAGTCCAGACTGCTCAGTAACTTATGAGAGTGCCGACTACCGTGTCAAGGTAGTGCTCTCCCGCCGAGCTGCGCGTCCGGGCCGGCGCCGTTCGGGCTCCGGTGGGCGGGGCCTATAGCGGCTGCCCGGCGAGGGCGCAAGCGGAACCTGCGTGACCAGGCCGATCGATCGTGTCCCTCAATGGTCCGGCCGCGGCGCGCGCCGACCCGATCGCCCCGCGCCGCGCGCGGATAGCGCATTCTGCGTCAATGGCTTAGAGACGGGGAGAACGAGCCGGCGGGGGCAACCCGCCGGGATCCGTCTCCGGGCCGAACGCGCCATGGTGCACGCCGACGGGAAAATGCGCTATGGCCCTGCCGCTCGGCATCCGGCCGCGCCGCGACACATGGCGGACACTCGGCGCCGGCATGCCGCCGCCTCACGCTTCAGGACATGCGCTACTTCATCGACCACGATCAGGGCGACTCGATCCGCGGCTGGATCGTGCCGGACAATCCCCTCGCCATCAGCCGGGTCGTGGTCGCGATCGACGGCCGACGCGTGGCCGAGGTCCCGGCCAGCGTCATCGACGAGGCGTTCAAGCGCAACGGCTGGCACGCCACCGGGCAATGCACCTTCGTGGTCAGCGAGGCCGAGGTGCCGGGCCTGTCCGAGATCCCGCGGCTCGAACTCTACGATGCCGACACCAACGTGCTGGTCTACCGCCGCATGCCG
This sequence comes from Methylobacterium sp. D53M, assembly GCF_053345625.1. Classification (NCBI taxonomy): domain Bacteria; kingdom Pseudomonadati; phylum Pseudomonadota; class Alphaproteobacteria; order Hyphomicrobiales; family Methylobacteriaceae; genus Methylobacterium; species Methylobacterium sp. D53M. The sequence goes on along the minus strand of NZ_JBKFAL010000007.1, from coordinate 86,065 downwards.
GTCGAGGGTCAGATCCGGCTGCGGACCATGCTGATCAACACCGGCATCGAGCCCGAGACCGTCCTCCAGACGGCGCTCTTCCCGTATTTCCAGCACTGCTACTTCGGCATCCACAAGCTGCCGGACGAGATCCTGAGCTGCGTCCTGGCCGGCCCGGCCGCCCCGTCGGCCTTCCTGTCGGGCGCCGTGACCATCCCGCGCTACGAGAACTTCATGACGCCGGACCTGATGGTCACGGCCATCCTGCTCCAGGAACCGCAGATCGAGATGGCGGCCCGGATGCGCTGGCTGAAGGCCCGGGCCGCGGATGCGGCCGATCCGGCGCGCAGCTGGCGCCTGGGGCCGCTGGCCGAGGCCGCCGCCTTCGCGGACGGGTACGACTTCTCCGACGTGAAGAGCCTCAAGCGCTTCTTCCGGATGCTGCCCGAGCCCGCCTACCGGCTGCTCTACAACCCCCTGACCCGCCAGCTCGGGACCCGCATGCCGGACGACCGGCTGCATCCGGGCAACTCGATCGCGGCGATCGAGATTCTCGCCCGGGTCGGGATCGTCGGCCACAAGACCCGGTTCCCCGCCTTCGCGTCGACGCTGTTCGACCGCCTCGGGATCGGCGCGCCGATCCCGGCGCTGCCGCCGGTGCCGGCCGAGACGCTGGCGCTGGCCGAGCGCCTGAAGAGCGTCAAGGCGGTCGAGGACATGATCGTGTTCGACGTGGCCATGTCGGATGCCGTGAAGGCCTCGGTCGACAAGAGCTGGAGTTGATGGTGCGTTCGACCGGGCCGGCGGTGCCCGAATTCCGCCTCCCGACGGCGCAGGTCACGGGACTCTGGGGCAAGCGGCGCGCCCTCCCGGCGCGGGCGGGCTCCGACGGGTTGCGCGTCGCGCTGCCGGATCTCGCGGGCCGCTGGGTCGAGATCATCCTGTCCAACGACCCGGCCGAGGCCCGCGACACCCTCCCCGACATCAGCTTCGTCGGTCCCGACGGACGGGCGGGCACGCTGCTGCCGCAGGAGGCCCGGGGCGGCGGCGCCTTCGCGTGGATCGGCTGCCTGCCCGAGGACGTCGTCGAGCTGCGCGTCGCCGACCCGGCCGGGCGCGTCCCGGTCCGGCTGCGCCGGATCGCCGTGCGCCGCCTCGCCCGGCCGGTCCTGGCCGCCCGCGGGCTCCTGCGCGATCCCGGCCTGACCGTGCAGGCCTTCACCTGGCGGATCCTCGGCAAGAAGGTGCGCGCGCGGGGCTTCCTCGGCCGGGCGCTGCGCCACCGGCGCGTGAGCGGCTACGAGGCCTGGCTCGGGACCCACACCCTGCGCCGCGCGGAGCGGGACGGGATCGCCGCCGAGATCGCCGCCTGGACCGATCCGCCCCTGATCTCCGTGCTGATGCCGGTCCACGATCCGGACCCGAAGGTGCTGCGCGCCGCCCTGGCCTCGCTGCGGGCGCAGCTCTACCCCCACTGGGAGCTGTGCGCCGTCGACGACGCCTCCACGCGCCCCGAGATCCCGCGGATCCTGAGCCGGGCGGCCGAGGCCGACCCGCGCATCCGCGTCCTCGCCCGGACGGAGAACGGCCACATCGCCCGGGCGACCAACGACGCGCTGGGCATGGCCCGGGGCGCGGTCTGCGCCTTCATGGACCACGACGACGCGCTCACCGAGGACGCCCTCTACGAGGTCGCCCGGGCGCTGCGCCGCGACCCGGGCCTCGTGCTGATCTACAGCGACGAGGACAAGATCGACGGGCGCGGCCGGCGATTCGACCCGCACTTCAAGTCCTGCTTCGACCGCGAGCTGCTCTACGCCCAGAACTACATCAACCACCTCACGGTCGTGCGCACCGAGGCGCTGCGCGCCGTCGGCGGCCTGCGCCCCGGCTTCGAGGGCAGTCAGGACCACGACCTGCTGCTGCGGCTGACCGACGGGCTCGACCCCGCCCGCATCCGCCACATCCCGCGGGTGCTCTATCACTGGCGCGCCGCCCAAGGGTCCGGCACCTTCTCGGACCGGGCGCTCGCCCGGGCGGAGGCCGCGCGCCTGCGCGCCCTGGAGGAGGTGGTGGCGCCCTGGGGCGGCCGCGCGGAGCGCGGTCCCGGCGGCTTCAACCGCCTGGTCCGGCCGCTGCCGGCGTCGCCGCCGCGGGTCTCCGCGATCATCCCGACCCGCGACCGGGCCGAGATCCTGTCGGTGACCCTCGACGGGCTGCTCGGCGCGACCGACTACCCCGACATCGAGGTGATCATCGTCGACAACGACAGCCGCGAGCCCGAGACCGCCGCCCTGTTCGCCCGCTACCGGGACGATCCGCGGGTGCGCGTCGTGCCGGTGCCGGGGGCGTTCAATTTCTCGGATCTGTCGAATCGCGGCGCCGCCGCGGCCACCGGCGCGGTGCTCCTGTTCCTCAACAACGACATCGAGGTGCTCGAGCCCGGCTGGCTGGCCGAGCTGGTCCGCCACGCCGTGCGGCCGGAGATCGGGGCCGTCGGGGCCAAGCTCCTCTACCCGGACCACACGATCCAGCACGGCGGCATCGTCCTCGGGATCGGGGGCGTGGCCGGCCACAGCCATCTCGGCGTCGCGGACGCGGATCCGGGCTATTTCTGCCGCATGGTCATCGCCCACGAGGTCTCGGCGGTCACCGGCGCGTGCCTGGCCATGCGGGCGGACGTGTTCGCGGAGGTCGGCGGCTTCGACGCGCAGGCCCTGAAGGTCGCCTTCAACGACGTCGACCTCTGCCTGAAGATCGGCCGGGCCGGCTACCGGATCGTCTGGACGCCCTTCGCGAAATTGATTCATCACGAGTCGAAGAGCCGCGGGGCCGAGGACACGCCGGAGAAGCAGAAGCGCTTCGAGGGCGAGGTGCTGACCATGCTCGACCGCTGGGGCCCGGAGCTGCGTGCCGACCCCTATTACAACATCAACCTGTCACGGAATTCCGCCCATTACCGCGTGTGAGCGGTCCTCGCCCCGTGGCGACACCGGTGGTCGCGACCGCGCGGTGCTATGCATGCGTCAGTGGGTAAACTTGCGTCCGGAGCCGGTTGCGGTACCTCTGGACATGCCGCAAGAGGCAGTTCCGGCCAAGGCGTCCCCACGGGCGCGCGGCGAGGGCGACAATCAGAGATGAGTGCGAACACCCCTACGGTCGCGGGCCTGGAGCGCGACGCCCAGCAGGCGATGGGAGACCACAAGGTCCATCCCAACGAGATCGCCATCGGCGTGGTGATCGGACGCGCGTCCGAATACTTCGACTTCTTCGTGTTCGGCATCGCCTGCGTGCTGGTCTTCCCGAAGGTGTATTTCCCCTTCGTCGACCCGCTGAAGGGCACCCTCTACGCCTTCTCGATCTTCGCCCTCGCCTTCATCGCCCGGCCGCTCGGCACCGTGCTGTTCATGGCGATCGACCGGCGCCACGGCCGCAGCGTCAAGCTGACCACGGCCCTGTTCCTGCTCGGCGGGTCGACGGCGGCGGTGAGCTTCCTGCCGCGCTATGACAGCATCGGCATCTCGGCGGTCTACATCCTGGCCGGCCTGCGGATCCTGCAGGGCCTCGCCCTCGGCGGCGCCTGGGACGGCCTCGCCTCGCTGCTCGCCATGAACGCCCCGCGGGAGCGCCGCGGCTGGTACGCGATGATCCCGCAGCTCGGCGCGCCTTTGGGCTTCATGGTGGCGAGCGCCCTGTTCGCGTTCTTCATCGTCAATCTCGACGAGGCCGATTTCATCGACTGGGGCTGGCGCTTCCCGTTCTACTGCGCCTTCACCATCAACGTGGTCGCGCTGTTCGCCCGGCTGCGCCTCGTCGCCACCGACGAGTTCGCCCGGATGATGGACCTCGACCGGCTGCGCCCGGTCCCGGCCCTGGAGCTGTTCCGCCACCACGCCGGCGACGTGGTCCGCGGCGCCTTCGTGCCGCTCGCCGCCTTCGCGCTGTTCCACCTCGTGACGATCTTCCCGATCGCGTGGCTCGCGCTGAACAGCACGACCCGCTCGCCGGGCGAGTTCCTGATCGTGCAGTTCTCCGGCGCGATCGTGTGCGCCGGCGCGGTGGCGGCCTCGGGGCTGATCGCCGACCAGATCGGCCGCCGCAACTGCCTGATCATGAGCAGCTCGCTGATCGGCTTCTTCGCCGTCGGCAGCATCATCGCGCCGCTCCTGTTCGGCGAGAGCGCCATCGGCCAGACCATCTACGTCACGATCGGCTTCATGCTGCTCGGCCTCGCCTACGGCCAGACCGCGGGAGCGGTGAGCGCCCGCCTTGGCAACCGCTACCGCTACACCGGCGCGGCGCTGACCTCCGACTTCGCGTGGCTGATCGGGGCCGGTTTCGCGCCCCTGGTGGCCCTGTTCCTGTCGCAGCGCTACGGCCTGGCGATGATCGGCGTCTACCTCCTCTCCGGCGCGGTCTGCAGCCTCGTGGCCCTGTTCACCGACCGGTCGGAACTGCGCCAGATGTGAGTCGGCGGCCGGCGGCGCAGGCCGCCCGGCCCGCCCGTGAGCTGACTGGAACGCCGCCTCGCGCGGTACGGCAGAAGCGCCGCGGCAGCGGCATGGCAGAAGTGCCGCGGCAGCGGCCTGGGATGACGAGACGCGTGCTGTGACATCCACGATCCATCGACCGGACAGGACCGACACCGCGACCCGCCGAGGCGGTCGCGCTCGGCGCCTCCTGCCGCTCCTCGCCCTGCCGCTCCTGACCCTGCTCGGCGGCTGCAACTTCGTGGTCCTGCACCCGGCCGGCTACGTCGCCGAGCAGCAGCGCAACCTCGTGCTGGCGGCGACCGGGCTGATGCTCTTGATCATCGTCCCGGTGATCGCCTTCACGCTGATCTTCGCGTGGCGCTACCGCGCCAGCAACCAGGACGCGGTCTACGATCCCGAATGGCACCACTCGACGCAGCTCGAGGTGCTGATCTGGACGGCGCCGCTGATGATCATCATCGCCCTGGGCGCCCTCACGTGGATCGGGACCCACACCCTCGATCCGTTCCGGCCGCTCAGCAAGATCGACCCGAAGCGCGACGTCCCGGCCGGGACGGTGCCGCTCGAGGTCGAGGCCGTGGCCATGGATTGGAAGTGGCTGTTCCTCTACCCGCAATACGGGATCGCCACGGTCAACGAGCTGGCCGCGCCGGTGGACCGGCCGATCCGGTTCAAGATCACCGCCACCGACGTGATGAACACGTTCTACGTGCCCACGCTGGCCGGCATGGTCTACGCGATGCCGGGCATGCAGACCCAGCTCCACGCGGTGATCAACCGCGAGGGCGCCTACGAGGGCCGCTCGGCGCATTACAGCGGCGCCGGCTTCTCCAACATGTTCTTCAAGTTCCATGGCCTGACCACCGACAAGTTCGACCAGTGGATCGCCAAGGCCAAGGCCGAGGGCGGCGAGCTGACCCAGGAGGCCTACCTGAAGCTGGAGGAGCCGAGCGAGGCCGAGCCGGCGCGGTTCTACAAGTCCTACATGAAGGGCCTGTACGACCGGATCATCGGCATGTGCCCCCGGCCCGACCAGATGTGCGTCGGCGAGATGGCGAAGATCGACGCGCAGGGCGGCGCCACCGGCGCGGAGGCCGCGGAGAATTACGCGCGTCTCCGGTACGATAACCGGCTCGCCGAGCGCGGCGTCGAGGGGCCGGGCGCGACGGCGCCGGCCTCCGGAACGGCGCCGCACGGCCAGACGCAGCCACAGGGCATGCAGCCGCGACCCGACATGGGCAACCCGGACGTCCGGGGCCAGACGACGCCGCCCGACGCCACGGGCCAGGGCTCCGGCGGGGGTCGGAGCGGGGGCATCCAGATCGCCCCGAAGCAGCTGAACCAGTGAGGCCGCGCGTGCTGACAGCGGACTCCACACACACAACCGGCGGTCGCCGTCGAACCCACTGAACGGGCCGATCCCATGTTCGCAAACCTGGACCTACAGCAGCTGCTCGTCGGGCGATTCACGATCGAGCAGATCCCCTATCACGAGCCGATCCTGCAGGGGACGTTCGCCGGCGTGGCCGTCGTCGGCCTCACCGTGCTCGGCGTCATCACCTACTACCGCTTCTGGGGGCCGATGTGGCGTGACTGGATCACGTCGATCGACCACAAGAAGATCGGCATCATGTACTGCATCTTCGCGGGCATCATGCTGCTGCGCGGCTTCGCCGACGCGATCCTGATGCGCTCGCAGCAGGCGGTCGCGTTCGGCGACCAGCAGGGCTTCCTGCCGCCGCACCACTACGACCAGATCTTCACCGCCCACGGCATGATCATGATCTTCTTCGTGGCGATGCCGTTCGTCACGGGGCTCATGAACTTCGCCGTGCCGCTGCAGATCGGCGCCCGCGACGTCGCCTTCCCGTTCCTGAACAATTTCAGTTTCTGGATGACGGTCGCCGGCGGCATGCTGGTGATGGTCTCGCTCTTCGTCGGCGAGTTCTCCCGCGCCACCTGGCTGGCCTACCCGCCCCTCTCGGGGGCGGCGATGAGTCCCGGCGTCGGCGTCGACTACTACATCTGGGCCCTGCAGATCGCCGGCATCGGGACGCTGCTCTCAGGGATCAACCTGATCGCCACCATCGTGAAGATGCGGGCGCCCGGCATGACCATGATGAAGCTGCCGATCTTCGTCTGGTCGTCGCTGTGCACCAACATCCTGATCGTGGCCGCCTTCCCGATCCTCACGGCCGTTCTCGCGATGCTGTCGCTCGACCGCTACGTCGGCACGCACTTCTTCACGAACGACCTCGGCGGCAACGCCATGCTGTACTTCAACCTGATCTGGATCTGGGGTCACCCGGAGGTCTACATCCTGATCCTGCCGGCGTTCGGCGTGTTCTCGGAGATCACCTCGACCTTCTGCGGCAAGCGCCTGTTCGGCTACACCTCGATGGTCTACGCGCTGGTGGTGATCACCATCCTCGCCTACCTCGTGTGGCTGCACCACTTCTTCACGATGGGCTCGGGCGCGGACGTGAACTCGTTCTTCGGGATCACGACCATGATCATCTCGATCCCGACGGGCGCGAAGATCTTCAACTGGATGTTCACGATGTACCGTGGCCGGATCCGGTTCGAGGTGCCGATGCTGTGGGTGGTGGCGTTCATCGTCACCTTCGTGATCGGCGGCATGACCGGCGTCCTGCTCGCTGTGCCCCCGGCGGACTTCGTCCTGCACAACTCGCTGTTCCTGATCGCGCACTTCCACAACGTGATCATCGGCGGCGTGCTGTTCGGCATGTTCGCCGGCGTGACCTTCTGGTTCCCCAAGGCCTTCGGCTTCAAGCTCGACGAGTTCTGGGGGAAGATGGCCCTCGTGTTCTGGGTGACTGGGTTCTACGTCGCCTTCATGCCGCTCTACGTGCTCGGCCTGATGGGCGTGACCCGGCGCATGCAGCACTTCGACGACCCGTCGCTGCAGATCTGGTTCGTGATCGCGGCCATCGGCGCGGCGCTCATCGCCTGCGGCATCGCCTCGCAGATCATCATGTTCGTGGTCTCGATCCGGAACCGCGACAAGCTGCGCGACCTCAGCGGCGACCCGTGGGGCGGCCGGACGCTGGAATGGTCCACCTCCTCGCCGCCGCCGGAATACAACTTCGCCTTCACGCCGGTGGTCCACGATTCCGACGCGTGGTGGGACATGAAGAACCGCGGCTTCGACCGCCCGCTCAAGGGCTACCGGCCGATCCACATGCCCAAGAACACCGCGGCCGGCGCGATCCTGGCGGCGCTGAACTTCACCTTCGGCATCGCCATGGTCTGGTACGTCTGGTGGCTGGCGATCCTCAGCTTCGTGGCGATCTTCGTCGTGGCGATCGCCCACACCTTTAATTACAATCGCGACTACTACATTCCCGCCGACGTCGTCAGTCGGACGGAAGGTCAGCGGACGCGCGAACTGGAGATGGCGTGATCCGATGATGCACGCGGAGACTGCACCCCCCGGCGCCGCGGCGCCGGTCTTCTACCAGACCGACGAGGAGGGCCATCATTCCGAGGGCTCGACCATGCTCGGGTTCTGGCTCTACCTGATGAGCGACTGCCTCATCTTCGCGACCCTGTTCGCGACCTACGGGGTGCTCGGGCGCAGCTACGCGGCCGGCCCCACCCCGAAGGAGCTGTTCGACCTGCCGGGCATCGCGGTGAACACCGCCATGCTGCTGTTCTCGTCCATCACCTACGGCTTCGCCATGCTGGAGATGGACCGGGACCGGGTGAAGCAGACCCAGATCTGGCTCGCCATCACCGGCCTGTTCGGCGTCGCCTTCGTGGCCCTGGAGATCCGCGAGTTCGTCCACCTGTTCCACGAGGGCGCGCCGCCCTGGCGCAGCGCGTTCCTGTCCTCGTTCTACACCCTGGTCGGGACGCACGGCCTGCACGTCTCGATGGGCATCCTGTGGCTCGTCGTGCTGATGGTGCAGGTCAGCAAGCGCGGCCTGATCGTCGAGAACAAGCGCCGGCTGATGTGCCTGTCGATGTTCTGGCACTTCCTCGACCTGATCTGGATCGGCGTCTTCACCGTCGTCTACCTGATGGGAGTGCTCGAATGAGCGCCGACGTTCACAACGCCGCCGCCGGGCACGGCCACCACGACGCCCACAGCGAGGGCGGGCACGGCACCTTCCAGAGCTACATGACGGGCTTCGTCCTGTCGGTGATCCTGACGGTGATCCCGTTCTGGCTGGTGATGGGCAACGTGCTCGACAACAGCCTCGTCACCACCCTGGTGATCCTGGCGCTCGGCGGCGTCCAGATGGTCGTGCACGTCATCTACTTCCTGCACATGAGCACGAAGTCGGAGGGCGGCTGGACCTTCATGGCACTGATCTTCACCATCACGCTGGTGGTGATCATGCTCGCCGGCTCGGTGTGGGTCATGTACCACCTCAACCACAACATGATGCCGATGGATGCCCACGACGTCATGAAGAACGCCCGCTGAGCGCGCGTTCGGTTTCGAGACCCGCGGGGTCGGGAGGGGGGTCCGATCCGGGCCCCTCCCCGGCCCCGCTCTCGTTGCTGCGGCGCGCCGTGTTCGGCGCCGGCGCGGGCCTCGTCTTCCTGGTGCTGCTGGGGCTCGGGACCTGGCAGGTGGAGCGGCGGGCCTGGAAGCTCGACCTGATCGCCCGGGTCGATGCCCGGGTCCACGCGCCGCCCGTGCCGGCACCCGGCGCCGCCGCGTGGCCGCGCGTCGGCCCCGACGACGCCTACCGGCACGTCCGGCTCTCCGGCACTTTCCTGCACGATCGCGAGACCCTGGTTCAGGCCGTCACCGAGCTGGGCGGCGGCTTCTGGGTGCTGACGCCCCTGCGGCGGCCGGACGGGACCGTCGTGCTGGTCAATCGCGGCTTCGTGCCCGGCGACCGTCGGGACCCGGCGACCCGGGCGGCCGGGCAGGTCGCGGGCGAGACCGCGGTGACCGGCCTCCTGCGGCTGACCGAGCCCGGAGGGGCGTTCCTGCGCGCCAACGATCCGAAGGACGGCCGCTGGTATTCCCGCGACGTGGCGGCGATCGCCGCCGCCCGGGACCTGACCGACGTCGCCCCCTACTTCGTGGACGCGGACGCGACACCCAATCCGGGCGGCCTGCCGGTGGGCGGCCTGACGGTGATCGCCTTCCCCAACAACCACCTCGTCTACGCGATCACGTGGTACGGGATGGCGCTGATGCTCGCCGGCGCCGTGATCTACCTGCTGCGGCGCGGCCCGGGGGACCGGGACGCCGAGGCCCGCTGAAGCCTGCTGGGGCGCCGGCGCCGCGCGGCCTCCGCGCGAGGCTTGACCGATAGGGGAGTAGCCCGCTCCGAGCGGGTCCCTATAATGGCGTGACAAACGCCACAACGAGTCAACGCCATGACCTCCCGCATCCCGAACTTCGCCGAAGTCCCGTTCTCAGGCGAATCGCTCGCGGTGGCGGCCCCGGCGCTCGGCGAGCCCTGGTTGACGCCGGAGGGCATCCCGGTGAAGGGACGCTACGGGCCGGAGGACCGGGAGGGCATCGAGTTCCTCGACACCTATCCGGGGATCGCGCCGTTCCTGCGCGGCCCCTACCCGACCATGTACGTCACCCAGCCCTGGACGATCCGGCAATATGCCGGCTTCTCCACGGCCGAGGATTCGAACGCCTTCTACCGCCGCAACCTCGCGGCCGGGCAGAAGGGCCTGTCGGTCGCCTTCGATCTCGCCACCCACCGCGGCTACGATTCCGACCATCCCCGCGTCTCGGGCGATGTCGGCATGGCGGGCGTGGCGATCGACTCGATCTACGACATGCGCACGCTGTTCTCCGGCATCCCGCTGGACGAGATGACCGTGTCGATGACGATGAACGGCGCCGTGCTGCCGATCCTCGCCCTCTACATCGTCGCCGCCGAGGAGCAGGGCGTGCCGCCGCAGAAGCTCGCGGGCACGATCCAGAACGACATCCTCAAGGAGTTCATGGTCCGCAACACCTACATCTATCCCCCGAAGGGATCGATGCGGATCATCTCCGATATCTTCGCCTACACGTCGAAGAACATGCCAAAGTTCAACTCGATCTCGATCTCCGGCTACCACATGCAGGAGGCCGGGGCGACGAACGACCTGGAGCTCGCCTACACGCTCGCCGACGGCGTCGAGTACATCAAGGCCGGGCTGGCGGCCGGGCTGACCATCGACCAGTTCGCCCCGCGCCTGTCGTTCTTCTGGGCGATCTCGACCAACTTCTTCATGGAGGTCGCCAAGATGCGGGCCGCGCGCCTGATCTGGGCGAAGCTCGTGAAGGGATTCGATCCGAAGTCGGAGAAGTCGCTCGCCCTGCGCACCCACTCGCAGACGTCGGGCTGGTCGCTCACCGCCCAGGACGTGTTCAACAACGTCACCCGCACCAACATCGAGGCGATGGCGGCGACGCAGGGCGGCACGCAGTCGCTCCACACCAACGCGCTGGACGAGGCGCTGGCGCTGCCGACCGATTTCTCGGCCCGGATCGCCCGCAACACCCAGCTGTTCCTCCAGCAGGAGAGCGGCACCACCCGGATCGTCGATCCCTGGGGCGGCTCCTACTACGTGGAGAAGCTCACTGCCGACATGGTCGCCCGGGCCTGGGAGCACATCCGCGAGGTCGACGGGCTCGGTGGCATGGCCAAGGCGATCGAGGCCGGCATCCCGAAGTTGCGCATCGAGGAGGCCGCCGCGCGGGCGCAGGCGCGGATCGATTCCGGCCGCCAGACCATCGTGGGCGTGAACAAGTTCCGGGCCGACGACGAGATGGCGATCGAGCTGCTGCGGGTGGACAACGGCAACGTCCGCCGGCTCCAGATCGACAAGCTCAAGCGCCTGCGCGCCGAGCGCGACGAGGCGGCGGTCGCGGACCGGCTCGACGCGCTCACGAAGGCCGCCGACGGCACCGGCAACCTGCTCGAACTCGCCGTCGACGCGGCCCGCGCCAAGGCGACGGTGGGCGAGATTTCCGAGGCCCTGGAGAAGGCCTGGGGCCGGCACCGCGCCGAGATCCGCTCGATCTCCGGCGTCTACAAGCGCGAGGTGGGGGGCATGTCGCCAGTGGTCGAGGAAGTCCGGGCGCTGGTCGAGGCGTTCGAGGAGAACGACGGCCGCCGGCCGCGCATCCTGGTCGCCAAGATGGGCCAGGACGGTCACGACCGCGGCCAGAAGGTGATCGCCTCGGCCTTCGCGGATCTCGGCTTCGACGTGGATATCGGGCCGCTCTTCGCCACGCCGGCGGAGGCCGCCCGGCAGGCGGTGGAGAACGACGTCCACATCGTCGGCGTCTCGTCGCTGGCGGCCGGCCACCTGACGCTGGTGCCGGAGCTGAAGGCGGCGCTCACCGAGCAGGGCCGCGACGACGTGATGATCGCGATCGGCGGCGTCATCCCGCCGGGCGACTACGAGGCGCTGACGGCGGCCGGCGCGGCGGCGATCTTCCCGCCCGGCACGGTGATCGCCGAGGCGGCAGCCAAGCTGATCCGCGCGCTGAACGAGCGGCTGGGCTACGCGGCCCGGCAGGCGGCGGAGTAGGACGCGCCTCCCGCGGCGGCCAAGCTGGCCGCCGCGGACCTCATTGCCGAGGCGCCTCAGTTCAGCGCCTGCGGGTCCGCCTCCGTGAGGAACGCCCCGACGGCGTGGAGGAACTGCATGCGGTTCTTCTCCATCATCACCGTGTGGGTGCCCTCCCCCAGCTCGACGAAGCGCTTGTACGGGGCGTGGGTGAGCTTGGTGAAGTATTCCTGCGCCTGGTAGCTCGGCAGGTCCGCGTCCCACTCGGCGTGGATGATCAGCACCGGCACGCGGATCTCGCCCGGGTCGTAGAGCGGCTTGCCGGCCGCCCAGTAGGCGTCCTTGTCGGCGACCGTGCCGTTCGGCGCGCGCAGGACCGGCGGCGACCGCTTCGCGCCGGCCGCGTCGGTCGCGAAGGTCGCGTCGGCCCACTGGTCGAACCAGCCCGCCGGGATCAGGTCGGCCTTCTTGTCCTCGGGCACCCCGGTCAGCCAGCGGGCCCGGGCGCTGTCCCGGCTGACGGTGCGGTAGGCCCCGACCTTGCCACCGCCGCCGATCAGGCCCGGCGTGCGCGCGAGCCATTGCGGCGCGTAGAGGACGAGGCGGTTGACGCTGTCGTTGTGGGTGCTGGTGTAGAGCCCCATGGTGGAGGTCCCCCAGGACCAGCCCATCAGGTCGATCTTCTCGACGCCGCGCCGCTTCTTGATGAAGTCGACGACCTGCTCCACCACCTTGGCGGCGTCGGGCGTGCGCATCAGCGGCGGGTTGTCGTCCGGCGGCGCGTCCATGGCGGCCGGGCGCCCCGACAGGCCGTAGCCCGGCAGGTCCACGCAGTAGACGTCGAAGCCGAGGCCCGCGAGGTAGTCCATGGCCGACATCCCGCCGAGCGGCAGGTCGAAGGCCGTGGAGGACGGGTAGGTCGAGCCGTGCACGTAGAGCAGGATCCGGTCGCCCGGGAACGTGTCGGTGCCGGCCGGGCGCTTGTTGCGCACGTAGATGTCGACGCCCGGCTCGCTCCAGGGCAGGCGGAACTCTTCCGTGGCCAGCCGGGCCGCGGGAGCCGCGACGGCAGGGGCCGCCGCGGCCGCGACCGCCGCCCCGGCGGCGAGCGCCCCGACCAGCTCGCGCCGGGCCAGACCCCGGCCCGGTCGTGCCCCGTTCGGATCTGTCCGCATCGGTCTGTCCGCCATGGTTTCCTCCGGTCCGCCTTGTCTGGCGGCTCGGGCGATTGAACCGGCGGGTGCCGGCGGGCGCAACGCTCCGGGGCGGCCGGCGGCGGACAGGCGGCGGGTTCCGTCGCCCGATCCGGCGAAACCGCGTGATAAAAGCCCGCCCCTGTCGCCGGGGCTGGTGACGCCGCGCCTCCGCGCGGGCATTGAGGCGGGAGAGCCCGGGAGACGCCCGCTTATGACGACCCCGACGACCGTCGCGACCAAGCCCTTCCCCGACCAGAAGCCGGGCACCTCCGGCCTGCGCAAGAAGGTGCCGGTGTTCCGGCAGCCGAACTACGTCGAGAACTTCGTCCAGGCGATCTTCGACACCCTGCCCGACAGGGCGGGCGCCACCCTGGTGCTGGGCGGCGACGGCCGGTTCCTCAACCGCGAGGTGGTGCAGAAGACGCTGCGGCTGGCCGCCGGAAACGGCTTCGGCCGGGTTCTGGTCGGGCAGGGCGGCCTGCTCTCGACGCCGGCCGCCTCCTGCGTGATCCGGAAGGCCAAGGCGCTCGGCGGCATCGTCCTCTCGGCGAGTCACAACCCGGGCGGCCCGGAGGGGGATTTCGGCATCAAGTTCAACGCCGCCAACGGCGGCCCGGCGCCGGAATCCGTCACCGACGCGATCTTCGCGCGGGCCAAGGCGCTGACCGAGTACCGCGTCGTCGAGGCCCCGGACCTCGACCTCGACACGCTCGGCGACACCCGCCTCGGTGCCATGACGGTCACGGTGATCGACCCGGTGGCCGACTACGCCGAGCTGATGCGCACGCTCATCGACTTCGACGCGGTGTCGCGGCTGTTCGCCTCTGGCTTCCGCATGCGCTTCGACGCCATGAGCGCGGTGACGGGGCCGTACGCGACGGCGATCCTCGAAGGGATGCTCGGCGCCCCCGCCGGCACGGTGGTCAACGCAGTGCCGAAGGAGGATTTCGGCGGCCACCACCCGGACCCGAACCCGGTCCACTGCCACGACCTGTTCGACCTGATGCAGGGCCCGGACGCGCCGGATTTCGGCGCGGCCTCGGACGGCGACGGCGACCGCAACATGATCGTGGCGCCGGGCCTGTTCGTGACGCCGAGCGACAGCCTCGCGCTGCTCGCCGCCCACGCCCACCGGGCGCCGGGCTACGCCGGCGGGCTCGCCGGTGTCGCGCGGTCCATGCCCACGAGCCGCGCCGCCGACCGGGTCGCCGCCGCCCTCGGCATCGAGGCCTACGAGACACCCACCGGCTGGAAGTTCTTCGGAAACCTGCTGGATGCGGGCCTCATCACCCTGTGCGGCGAGGAGAGCGCCGGCACCGGCTCGAACCACGTGCGCGAGAAGGACGGGCTCTGGGCGGTGCTGCTCTGGCTCAACATCCTGGCCGCCACCGGCGAGCGCGCCGACGCGCTGGTGCGGGCGCATTGGCGCGCCTACGGGCGCGACTACTACGCCCGCCACGATTACGAGGAGGTCGATTCCGACGCCGCCAACGGCCTGATGGAGGCGCTCCGCGAGAAACTCGCCGGGCTGCCGGGCACGCGGATCGGCGACCTCACGGTGTCGACGGCCGACGAGTTCGCCTACCGCGACCCGGTCGACGGCTCGCTCACCGAGCGCCAGGGCGTCCGGATCGGCTTCGCCGAGGACGCGCGGGCGGTGTTCCGGCTCTCGGGCACCGGCACCGCCGGGGCGACGCTGCGGGTCTACCTGGAGCGCTACGAGAACGCGCCGGACCGGCTCGACTTGGCCGTGGCCGAGGTGCTGGCCCCGGTGGCCGCCGCAGCCCGCGCGATCGCCGAGATCGCGCCGCGCACCGGAAGGCCTGAGCCGAGCGTGGTGACCTGAGGGGAGCCGGAAGACGTCCCGCCTCTGCGCGGGGAGCGAAGCGACCCAGAGGCGCCACGCTCGACGGCGGCGCGACTCCGGGTCGCTTCGCTGCGCGCGCGATGGCGGCAGGGCCGGCGCCGATTCCTTAAACCAAGTCCTTCACCATGTGCACGGTGACGTCGTCGTCGCGGGTCCGGCCCGGTCCGTCATAGAGCTCCTCCCGCTCCACCCGGTAGCCGAGTGCCCCGTAGAGGCGCAGGTTCGCCGTGTACTTCTTGTTGGTGTAGAGGCGCAGTCGCGTCAGCCCGGCCTCGCCCGCGACCGCGTCGGCGCGTCCCATCAGCCGGCTGCCGAAGCCCCGGCCTTGGAAGGCCGGATGCACCGCGACGTTGACGACCAGAAGGTGATCGGCCTCGGTCCGCGTCTCGATCAGGCCGGCGAGATCCGGGCCGGCCACCAGCAGGTCGAAGCGGTGGTCCCGCAGAGCCTGCGCGTAGTCCGCCCGCATGGGGATCGGCAGGCGGCCGATCACCGGAATCCACTTCGTGTAGGCCGCCTCCACCAGCGCCCGGATCGCGTCCGCGTCCGCGGGCGCACCGCGCCGGAGCGCGACTGACTCGTTCATCTGACCTCTCACGGTTGACCGCGGCGCGTCCGTCCCCTAAAGACCCGCCCGTCGATGGGGCTCCGCACGGGGCCCCGTCGCGTTTTCACGCGCACCCGTGGGCGGGATCCTCCCGCCCTGTCGTCCCGAACCGCGAAGGGCCGGGAAAAGGAGGGCGCGTTCCTCATTCTCGTCACGAGAGGACGCGGAAGATATGTCGAAGCGGATTCAGGCGAAGCACAAGCTCGACCGCCGCATGGGCCAGAACATCTGGGGCCGCCCGAAGAGCCCCGTCAACCGCCGCGAGTACGGCCCCGGCCAGCACGGCCAGCGCCGCAAGGGCAAGATGAGCGACTTCGGCACGCAGCTGCGCGCCAAGCAGAAGCTCAAGGGCTACTACGGCAACATCACCGAGAAGCAGTTCCGCCGCTACTACGCCGAGGCGATCCGCCTGCGCGGCGATTCCGGCGAGAACCTCGTCGGCCTGCTCGAGCGCCGCCTCGACGCCGTGGTCTACCGGGCGAAGTTCGTCGCGACCCCGTTCGCCGCGCGCCAGTTCGTCAACCACGGCCACGTCAAGGTGAACGGCGTCCGCGTCAACATCCCGAGCTACCAGGTGAAGGCCGGCGACCTCATCGAGGTCAAGGAGTCGTCCCGCCAGCTCGAGATCGTCATCGTGGCGACGCAGCTCTCCGAGCGCGACGTGCCGGACTACATCGAGGCCGACCACGCCAAGATGACCGCCCGCGTCACCCGCATCCCCAGCCTGTCCGAGGTGCCCTACCCGGTGCAGATGGAGCCGAACCTCGTCATCGAGTTCTACTCCCGCTGATCCTGTCGCCCCGGCGACCGATGGAGGGGCTGCCCGTTCGGGCGGCCCCTTCGCGTTTCGATACCCTCGTCCCGAAGGCCGGCCTCCGGCACCCGGGACGGGGCGCGGGCCTCAGCAGCCGTGGCAGATCGAGCCCATCGTGTGCCGCATCTTGCTGTCCCAGGCCTTCGAGCGGGCCTCGGCGGCCTTCTGAGCCTTGATCATCTCGGCCTGGCTCACGGGCTGCGGCAACCCGGTGGCCGCGGCGTTGCCCGTCGGCTTGGTCTGGCTCATGGGGGTGACCCGGCGGCCGCCCACGATGGGGCCGGCCGGGGCGGCGGGGCCTGCGCCTGGAGCCGGGCTCTGGGCCAGCGCCGGCGTCGCCCCGAGCAGGAGGCCGAGAAGCAGCGCGGGACGAAGAATTGCCATGGACGTGATCTCCCCGGCGGAGGATCCTGTGCCGGCCCCGCCTCATCTGGCGGCGATCCTACCCGATCACACCTTTAAAATCATGCCGACGGCAGATCCCCGGTGAGCGCCGGTCCGCCCCTGAACCGCCGGGAGGCCGTCGCCGCGGCCCTGGCCCGCCTCGCCCCGCGCCTGCCGGATTTCGAGGCGGAGGCCGCCCTCGACCGGGCGCTCGCGAGCCCCGGCCTCCGCCGGGCCGCCCCCGAGACGGCGGCCCGCCTCGCCCTCGTGGCCTACGCGCGCCACGTCTTCACGGATTACGACGAACTCCTCGCGGAAGGCTACGACCGGGACAGCGCCCGGCACTTCGTCCTCGAAGACCTCAACGCCGCGCTCGCCGCCTGGGGCGCCGCGCCGGTCCCCGAGGACGAGCCCGGCGCGCCCGGGGCCGATCCGCGCTGAGGCGGTCGCGCCAGGCTCCGCCATGCTGTAGGAGACCGGCCCGGGGCCGCCCCGCGGCCCGTTCCGGTGCCGCTCGTGGAGATTGGCAGAAGACCATGAAGATCAGCGCGCGCAACGTTCTCAAGGGTACGGTCGTCTCGGTGGAGAAGGGGGCGACCACCTCCCACGTGAGGATCGAGATCAGCCCCGGCCAGGTGGTCACCGCCTCGATCACCAACGAGGCCGTCGAGGCCCTCAAGCTCGTCGCCGGCGGTCCCGCCTACGCGGTGATCAAGGCCTCCGACGTCATGGTCGCCGTCGACTGACGACGGCTCGCGCGCCGCCCTCCTGGACGGAGGGCGGCGCCCATTCACCACGCTCCGGGCCCGGGCGGGGACCGGCCGCCTTCGCGCCGCCGCCGCCGCCGGATAGGATGAGCCCGGACCAAGGAGTTCCGCGCGTGCAGAAGACCGTGCTCGGCATCGAGACCACCTGCGATGAGACCGCCGCCGCGGTGGTGTCGGTCGACGAGGAGGGTGGCGCTCAGATCCGCGCCAACGAGGTGCTCAGTCAGATCGCCGAGCACGCGGCCTACGGCGGCGTCGTGCCGGAGATCGCCGCCCGCGCCCATGTCGAGGTGCTCGACCGGCTGATCGCCCGCGCCCTCGACCGGGCCGGGACCGGCTTCCGGGACCTCGACGGCATCGCGGTGGCGGCCGGGCCCGGGCTGATCGGCGGCGTGCTGGTCGGCCTCGTCACCGCCAAGACTCTGGCGCTCGTGACCCGCAAGCCCCTGCTCGCCGTCAACCACCTGGAGGCCCACGCCCTCACGGCGCGGCTCACCGACGGCATCGCCTTCCCCTACCTGCTGCTCCTGGTCTCGGGGGGCCACACCCAGCTCGTCGCCGTGCGCGGCGTCGGCGACTACGTGCGCCTCGGCTCCACCGTCGACGACGCCATCGGCGAGGCCTTCGACAAGGTCGCCAAGCTCCTGGGCCTCGGCTATCCCGGCGGCCCCGAGGTCGAGCGCGTGGCCGAGGCCGGCGATCCCGAGCGCTTCGCCCTGCCCCGGCCGATGCTCGGCCGCCGCGAGGCCGACTTCTCCCTCTCGGGCCTCAAGACCGCCGTGCGGATCGAGGCCGAGCGGATCGCCCCGCTCGCCGAGCGCGACGTCGCCGATCTCTGCGCGAGCTTCCAGGCCGCCGTGGTCGACGTGGTGGTGGACCGCGCCCGGGTCGCCCTGCGCGCCTTCTCGGACGTCGCCGGACGCCCGACCGCCCTGGTGGCGGCGGGGGGCGTGGCGGCCAACGGCGCCGTCCGGCGGGCGCTCGCGTCCCTCGCGGGCGAGGCGGGCCTGAGCTTCGTGGCCCCGCCCCTGCCCCTCTGCGGCGACAACGGCGCGATGATCGCTTGGGCCGGGCTGGAGCGCCTGCGCCTCGGGCTGGTGGACGACCTCACCGCCCCGGCGCGGCCCCGCTGGCCGCTGGCGGCCGCCCCGGCCCGCGCGGCGGTCCCGGCCGGATGAGCGCGGCGGACCGGCGCGCCCACTGGCGGGACCTGGTGGAGCGCCGCCTGCCCGGGGCCGCCCGGCCGGGCTGGCCGGTGCGGCTCGACCATTGCTTCGCCCGAATCCTCCTGGACCACGCCTGCGGCGGTGCCTGGCGCGACCATGTCCGCCCGCCCGCCCACGCCACCATGCCCCTCGCGCAGCTGGAGCTGGCGATCGCGCTCGGCGAGGCGGTGCTCGCGGGGCGCGCGGATCTCGCCCTCCTCAACCGCCGCTCGCTCGCGTGGCGCGGCAAGATCGCCCTGGCGCCGGTGCCCGCGGCTCTCCGCGACGGCGACCTGACCCTGCGCCGCTGGCGCCCGGAGGACGCGGCGCCGTTCGCGGCGCTCAACGCCGATCCGGCGGTGATGGCCCACTGTCCCCGGACCCGGACCGCGACGGAGAGCGAAGCCGAGGCCGGCCTCCTCGACCGCCGCTTCGTGGCGGACGGGTTCGGCCCCTGGGCCCTGGAACACGCGGGCCGGTTCGTCGGCTTCGCCGGCGCGATGCGGATCCTGCGGCCCCTGCCCTTCCCGGGCGGCGACCGGCCCGGTTCGACGGTCGAGCTGGCCTGGCGCCTCGCGCGCGACTCCTGGGGCCGCGGCCTCGCCACGCGCGCCGCGCGGCTCGCTCGCGCCGACCTCGCGGAGCGCTGCGGGATCCGCAGCGTCGTGGCCTTCACGGCGGCCGGCAACGGCCGCTCCCGCGCCGTGATGGAGCGCCTCGGCATGCGCGCGGCCGGGACATTCCCGCACCCGGCGGTGCCGGAGGGGCCGCTGCGCGACCACGTGCTCTACCGGCTGGACTGCGCCGACAGGGAGGAAGCGGCATGAGCGCCGAGACCCCGATCAACGTCGTCGGCGGCGGGGCCTGGGGCACGGCGCTGGCCAACGCCGCCGCCGGGGCCGGCCATCCCGTCACCCTCTGGCTGCGCGACGCGGGGGCCGCCGCCGCCCTGCAGGCCCAGCGGGAGAACCCGCGCTACCTGCCGGGCGTGCCGCTCCACCCGGCGATCCGGGCGACGGGCGAGGCCGCCGACCTCGCCCGTGCCCGGGCGACGCTCCTGGTCGTGCCCGCCCAGACCGTGCGCGGCGTGCTGGAATCCCTGCGCGGACCCCTGGCGACGGCCGGGCCGGTCATCCTCTGCGCCAAGGGGATCGAGCGCGGCAGCGACAGCTTCCTCAGCGCGGTGGCCGAGCAGGTCCTGCCGCCGGGAACGCCCGTGGCGGTCCTGTCCGGCCCGAGCTTCGCGATCGACGTCGCCCGCGGCCTGCCCACGGCCGTGACCCTGGCGGCGGCCGATGCCGGCCGCGCCGCCGCCCTGAGCGCGCTGCTGTCGGGACCGAGCTTCCGCCTCTACCACACCGACGACGTGCGCGGCGTCGAGATCGGCGGCGCCGGCAAGAACGTGCTCGCCATCGCCTGCGGGATCGTGGCCGGGCGCGGGCTCGGCGAGAGCGCCCGGGCGGCGCTGATCGCCCGGGCCTTCGCCGAACTGATGCGCTTCGCCCGCACCTTCGGGGGCCGGCCCGAGACGCTGATGGGGCTCTCCGGCCTCGGCGACCTCGTGCTCACCGCCTCCTCGCCGCAATCGCGCAACTTCGCCTTCGGCCAGCGCCTCGGCGCCGGGGCGAGCCCGGCCGAGGCCGCGGGCGGCAAGCTCGCCGAGGGGGCGTTCACGGCCGCGGCGCTGGCCGGGCTGGCCGCCGCCAGGGGCATCGAGATGCCGGTGGCGGCGGCCGTCGCCGCCATCGTGGCGGGCACCGCCAGCGTCGACGACGTGATCGCCGGCCTGCTGGCCCGTCCGCTGCGCGGGGAGACCGACTGAGCGCCGGCCCCGCCCCGCAACCCGCGTCACGCCACCGAGGTCGCCGGCACAGCGTGGCCTTGTCCTTGTCCTTGGCCGTGGGTGTGGGCCGCGAAGCGCGCGATCGGCGCCGGCCGACCCAGCAGGTAGCCCTGGGCGAGGTGGCACTGCTCGCCGGCCAGGAAGGACAGCTCCTCGGCGGTCTCCACGCCCTCCGCCACCACGGCGAGCCCGAGGCCGCGCCCCAGCCCCAGGACGGAGCGCACGATCGCGGCCCCCTGCGGGTTGCTGTGGACCGCCCTGATGAACGAGCCGTCGATCTTGATCCGGTCGAACGGGAAGGCGCGCAGGTTCGACAGCGACGAGTAGCCGGTGCCGAAATCGTCCATGGCGATCCGCACGCCGAGGGCCTTGAGCTGGCGCAGGGTGAGGAGCGCCCGGGCCGGATCCCGGATCAGCGCGGTCTCGGTGATCTCGATCTCCAGGCGCTCCGCCCGCAATCCGGATTCGTACAGGGTCCCGTGGACGAACGGGACGAAGTGCGGGTTGTGGAGCTGCACCGCCGAGACGTTGACGGCGATCGCCAGCGGGTTCGGCCAGCCGGCCGCCGCCCGGCAGGCCTCTCGCAGCACCCAGGCGCCGATCTCGAGGATCGCCCCGGTCTCCTCGGCGATCGGGACGAACACGGCCGGTGAGATGCCGCCCCTCGCCGGATGGTGCCAGCGCAGCAGCGCCTCGAAGCCCGTGACCGTGCCGGACTCGATCTGGCTCTGCGGCTGGTAGACGAGCTCCAGCTCGCCCCGCGCCACCGCGTGGCGGAGGTCGTGCTCGAGCTGGCGCCTGTCGCGGATCTCGGCGCCCATGCTGGCGTCGTAGCGCCGGCAGGTGCCGCGCCCCTCGCTCTTGGCCCGGTAGAGGGCGGCGTCGGCGTGGCTCAGGAGCGCGCGCAGGTCCGCGGCGTCGTCGGGATAGACCGCGATGCCGATGCTGGTGGCGATCACCGGGCCGGAGGCGGCCGGCACCGCCGCCAGGGTGGCGAGGATCCGCTCGGCCAGCCGCTCGGCCCGTCCCTCCCCCTGTCCCTCCGCCTGTCCCTCCCCCTGCGGCGTCAGGATGGCGAACTGGTCGCCGCCGAGCCGCGCCATCAGCTGCTCGGCATCGAGGAGACCGCCGACCCGCAGCGCGAGGTCGCGCAGCATCGCGTCGCCGGCGGCGTGCCCGAACAGGTCGTTGACCTCCTTGAAGCGGTCGAGGTCCAGGCACAGCACCGCGAGCCGGCCGCCCTGGGCGTCCGCGGCGCGCATCGCGCGCTCGAGTCGGGCGTGGAAGCTCGTGCGGTTGGCGAGACCGGTGAGCGCGTCGTGGTGGGCGAGGTAGTGGATCTCGCTCTCGGCCCGGCGCCGCGCGCGCAGGTCGCGCACCGCCACGGCGTGGTGCGGCAGGCGCCCGTACTCGGCGACCGGGCGCATGATCACCTCGACGGGAATGGGAGCGCCCGCCGCCGGGACGAGTTCGGTCTCCAGGGGCTGGTCGGCCGTCCCTGAGCCGGGCACGAGGTCCGGCAGGTAGGCGCTGAGGCTCCGGCCCGTCAGGAGGGCCGCCTCCAGGCCCGCGAGCCGGGCGAAGGCCTCGTTGGCGCTGACGATCTCGCCGCCGCGGCAGACGACGAGGCCCTCCACGGCCGCGTTGGCGAGGCTGCGCAGGCGCTCGCGCTCGAGGTCGGCGCGGCGGCGCTCGCGCAGGTCGACCACGAGGGCGGCGCCGGCGAGCAGCAGGATCAGGCAGCTCGCCACCGCCACGGCCGCGGCGAGCCACCCGCTCCGGATCGCGCCCGAGGGGATCGCCACGGTGGGGTCGGGATGCAGGGTCACCGCGCCCATGCCGGCGAAGTGGTGGCCGCAGATCGCCAGGATCAGCAGCGCGGCGCCGCCGTACCGGCCCCGGAACGTGGTGGCCGACAGGCCGACCACCAGGGCGGCGGCGCCGAGCCCCGCCCCGAGGCCGACCGAGACCACGACCAGCGCGGGAGTCCAGGCGAGGTGCCCCGCCACCTGATAGGCGGCCATGCCGGTGTAGTGCATCGTCGCGATGCCGCCGCCGACCACGGCGCCGCCGAGGCCTGCCTGGACCGCCCGGCCGGAGACGGCCAGGGCGAAGCCGAGCCCGGTGATCGCGACGGCGTCCACGTAGGAGAGGAGCGTCAGCCCGACGCCGTAGCCCGACGGCAGCCCGGGCTCGAAGGCGAGCATCGCCAGGAAATGCGTCGCCCAGATCCCCGATCCCCCGGCGGCGGCGGCCACCGCGACCCAGACGTAGCGGCCGCGGCCGCCGGTCCGGCCGGCATGGGTGAGGAGCTCGATCGCGGTGCCGCTCGCCAGCGCGCAGACCAGGGCCGCGAGGCCTACCAGCCACAGGTTGTGTTCACCGATAAAGCAACCGATGACTGAGATCATGTATGCAACCGGCGATTGGTGCGTGACGCGCTATACGGCTATTTGCATGCAGAATTTAATATTTGCCCAAGGCTTGCGCTAGAAGAGCTGCGGCGTTCTACGCGGGTTCTGCTTGACCGCCGGTCCCGCGCGCGGCCGGGGCCGGACCGGCCTGTTCCCGGGAGGCGAAGCTGGGCTATGGCGGGGCGCGCCGCCCGGCCGGGCGGTCTACTGGGACTTCAGCGATGGCGTACTGGCTGTTCAAATCCGAGCCCGCGACCTGGTCGTGGGATCAGCAGGTCGCGGCCGGGGAGGCCGGCACGCACTGGAACGGCGTGCGCAACCACCTCGCCAAGAAGCAGCTGATGGCCATGCAGGTCGGCGAGGAGGGCTTCTTCTACCACTCGAACGAGGGCAAGGCGGTGGTGGGCATCGTGGCGGTGATCCGCGCCTACTATCCCGACCACACCGACGAGACCGGCCGCTTCGGCATGGTCGACGTCAGGGCCGTGCGGGCGCTGCCGAGCCCGGTCACGCTCGAGGCGATCAAGGCCGACGCGGCGCTCGCCGACATGGTGCTGGTCAACAATTCCCGGTTGTCGGTGCAGCCGGTGACCGAGGCCGAGTGGGCGCGGGTCTGCGCCCTCGGCGGTCTCGGCTGAGCCGGGGCCCGCGGCCCGACGGGCCGCTCAGGCGGCGCGGTTGAGGGGGCCGCGCACGGGGCCCACGAAGTCCGGCTCGACCTCGACCGGCGGCAGCGTGTCCATGACCCGGGCGGCCGGCAGGGTCACCACCACCTCGGTGCCCTCGCGGGGCTTGGAGGACAGCTGGAACTGCCCGCCGTGCAGCTCCACGAGGCCCTTCACGATCGGAAGGCCGAGGCCGGAGCCCTGCTCGGCGGTCTTGATCGCGAGCGAGCCGCGCCCGAACGAGGACAGGACCGTGCCGAGCTCGTCCTCGGGGATGCCCGGGCCGCTGTCCTTCACCGAGACGTACTGCCCGCCCGAGGCGGTCCAGCCGACCTTCAGCCAGATCTCGCCGCCCGGGGGCGTGAACTTCACGGCGTTCGACAGGAGGTTCAAGACGATCTGGCGCAGAGCCCGCTCGTCGGCCCAGAGCCGCGGCAGCGAGCCGTCGACGAGGTCGTGGAAGGTCTGGTTCTTCGCCTTGGCCCGCAGGCCCATCATGTGGCGGCACTCCTCGACCACGTGGGCGAGCTGCACAGGCTCCTCGTTCAGCTCGTAGCGCCCCGCCTCGATCCGCGACAGGTCGAGGATCTCGTTGATCAGGTTCAGGAGGTGCATCCCGCTGTCGTGGATGTCGTGCGAGTACTCGCGGTAGGACGGCGCCGTATGGGTGCCGAACACCTCGTTCTTCATCACCTCCGAGAAGCCCAGGATGGCGTTGAGCGGCGTGCGCAGCTCGTGGCTCATCGTGGCGAGGAAGCGCGACTTGGCGAGGTTGGCCTCCTCGGCCCGGCGGCGGGCCTCGTCCGAATTGGCCTTGGCCTGCTCCAGCTCGCCGAACACCGCGTCCTTCTCGGCGCGGGAGCGCAGGGCGCCCACCGTCGAGGTGTAGAGGCGGCGGGACAGGCCGAGGAAGAAGACCTGCGCCCCGCCGGCCATGACCACCAGCATCAGCAGGTCCATCCCGCGGGAGAAGGCCGCGAGCGAGGCGGTGGCGAGGGCCAGCGGCACCAGGGCGGCGACGGCGGCGAGCGGCACCGTCGCGGCCAGCATGGTGGTGACCGCGGAGGCGATGACGAGGCCGAACAGCGCGAAGGTCCAGCCGCCGGTGGTTCCGAGCCCGATCATCGCGGCCCACGACAGGCTCTGCAGCACCTCGCCGACCAGGAAGCGGCGGCGCCAGCGGGCGAGCGGGATCGTCGCCGGGTCAGCGCGGAGGAAGCGCCGGCTCAACGTCGTGTTGAGCGAGATCATCAGGACCACGCCGAGCGCCCAGATCGCCGCCACCGGCGGCGCGATCCAGAAGGTCGACGCCGCGGCCAGCACCGCCGCGAACCCCACCAGCGGGATGCCCGCGCCGACCCGGTACTGGGCGTAGTGGCGCAGCAGCTCGTAGTCGAAGGCCCGTTCGAGGCCGGTCCGCGAGGTCAGCTTCTCCCGGGCCGAGCGGATTTCCCGGGCGACCCCGCGGCGGCGCGCCGCCTCCTCCGTCGAGGGGCCGCGACCGCGCTGGACCATCTCGACGGTGAGATCGGACATGCGCGTCTTCAAACTCGGCTCGAATGCGCGGACGGGCGGCGGTGGCGGGGAAGCACTCCGTGAGGATGGGGCGGATATGTTAAGAAGCGGCTGCCGACATCCCTGCAATCTTAAGCATCGCGGGCTGTATCGAGACTGTCGTGCCGCCGGATCGACGTGCGGTGCCGCACATCGTGTCGGGGTCCGCGCCCGCTAGTCTCGGGTGGAGGCCCGCCGGCCCGAGCGCGGTCGCACGCCGCGATCCGGGGCGCCCGGACACGCGCGTCGAGAGAGGGTCGCCGACCATGCCGAATCTCACCGTCAACGGCGTCGCGCACGCGATCGACGCCGATCCCGACATGCCCCTGCTCTGGGTGCTGCGCGACCGGCTCGACGCCACCGGCACCAAGTACGGCTGCGGCATCGCGCAGTGCGGCGCCTGCACGGTCCACCTCGACGGCCAGCCGGTCCGGGCCTGCCAGACGCGGCTGGGCGATGTCGGCGCGGCGCAGGTGACGACCATCGAGGGCGTGTCGGGCCGGGTGGCCGAGGCCGTCCAGGCGGCTTGGCGCAAGCTCGACGTGGTCCAGTGCGGCTACTGCCAGTCCGGCCAGATCATGTCGGCGATCGGCCTGCTCTCGGGCAACGCCAAGCCCACCGACGCCGACATCGACGGTGCCATGGACGGCAACATCTGCCGCTGCGGCACCTATCAGCGCATCCGCGCGGCGATTCACGAAGCCGCGCGCAGCCTCGCCTGATCCGTCCCGGCGCCCACCTTCCCGCCCTCCCCCGCGGTCCCGACCGGAGCCTCGCCGCCATGCTGAACGCCCGTCGACCGAACCCCCTCCCCGTCCGTCCGAGCCGCCGCGGCCTGCTCGCGGGCGCCGGCGCCCTCGTGGTCGCGTTCCGGCTCGACCCGAAACCCGCCCGCGCCGCGCCCGGCCCGAACCTCGCCGACGTGAAGGCGCAGCCCAACGCCTTCGTGCGGATCGGCGCGGACGACACCGTCACGGTGGTGATCAAGCACCTCGACATGGGCCAGGGGAACACGACCGGGCTCGCCACGATCCTGGCCGACGAGCTCGGCGCCGACTGGCGACACGTCCGCACCGAGTTTGCGCCCGCCGACGCGGCGCTCTACAACAACACCCTGATGGGCCCGATCCAGGGCACCGGCGGCTCGACCGCGGTGGCCAATTCCTGGTTCCAGCTGCGCAAGGCCGGCGCGGCCGCCCGCGAGATGCTGATGGCCGAGGCCGCCTTCCGCTGGAAGGTGCCGGTCTCCGAGATCACGGTCGCCGACAGTCTCGTGCGCCACGCCCCGTCCGGCCGGCAGGCCCGGTTCGGGGAGCTCGCGGCCTCGGCCGCCTCGCTGCCGGTGCCGTCCGAGCCGCGGCTCAAGGACCCGAGCGAGTGGACGCTGATCGGCCAGAAGGTGCCGCGCCTCGATTCCGTCGCCAAGACGAACGGCACGGCGGTCTACTCCCTCGACATCCGCCGCCCGAACCAGGTCACGGCCCTCGTCGCCCGGGCCCCGCGCTTCGGCGCCACCGTGAAGAGCTTCGACGCCGCGGCCGCCCGGAAGGTCGCGGGCGTCCTCGACGTGGTGCAGGTACCGACCGGCGTGGCGGTGATCGCCCGCGACACGTGGTCGGCCATGAAGGGCCGCGAGGCGCTCACGGTCGCCTGGGACGACAGCACCGCCGAGACCCGCTCGTCCGACGCGATCCTGGCCGAGTACCGCGAGCGCGCCAAGGGTCCCGGCCTGACGGCCTCCGAGCGCGGCGACCCGCAGGCGGCGCTCAAGGGCGCCGCCAAGGTCGTCGAGGCCGAGTTCACCTTCCCCTACCTCGCCCACGCGGCGATGGAGCCCCTGAACGCCACGATCGAGAAGGGGGCCGACGGCGGCTACGACGTCTACGCGGGCTTCCAGTTCCAGACCGTCGAGCAGGCCACGATGGCGGCGATCCTCGGCGTGACGGCCGACCGGGTCCGGCTGCACAGCAACTGGGCCGGCGGCTCGTTCGGGCGCCGGGCGACGCCCACCGCCGACTACCTCGCGGAAGCCGCCACCGTCTTCAAGGCGTCCGGCGAGAAGGCCCCGCTCCACCTCGTCTGGACCCGCGAGGACGACATGGCCGGCGGCTATTACCGCCCGACCGTGCTGCACAGGGTCCGGGCCGGTATCGACGGCAAGGGCGCGGTGGTCGGCTGGGACCACGTGATGATCGGCAAGTCGATCATGATCGGCTCGCCCTTCGAGGCGATGATCGTCAAGAACGGCATCGACGCCACCACCGTGGAGGGCGCCTCCGACACCGCCTACGCGCTGCCGGCCTACCGGTTCGGCGTCCATAACGGCCGCGAGGGCGTGCCGGTCCTGTGGTGGCGCTCCGTCGGCCACACCCACACGGCCCACGTGATGGAGGTGATGATCGACGAGCTGGCCCACGCCGCCAACGTCGATCCGGTGGCGTACCGGCTGTCCCTCCTGACCCAGGCGCCGCGGCTGTCCGGCGTGCTCAAGCTCGCCGCCGAGAAGGCCGGCTGGAGCGCCAAGCCGCAGGACCAGGGCCGCGGCCTCGGGGTGGCGGTCCACGAATCCTTCGGCTCCTACGTCGCCATGGTGGCCGACGTCACGGCGCACGACGCCGCGATCCGCGTCAACCGGATCGTGGCGGCGGTGGATGTCGGCGTTCCGGTCAACCCGGACGTGATCCGCGCGCAGGTCGAGGGCGCGGTCGGCTTCGCCCTGTCGGCGGTGCTGCGCAACCGCATCACCCTCAAGGACGGGCAGGTGCAGGAGCACAATTTCGACGCCTACGAGCCGACCCGGATGAGCGAGATGCCGAAGGTGGAGGTGCACATCGTGCCGAGCCAGGCGGCGCCCACCGGGATCGGTGAGCCGGGCGTGCCCGTGCTCGGGCCGTCGATCGCCAACGCGGTCTTCGCCGCGACCGGCCGGCGCCTGCGCTCGCTGCCGCTCGACCTCTCCGGCGTGAAGGGCGCGTGAGGAAACGCACGTTCCGCCGGCCCGGATCGGCGTAGGAAGGGTGGGCCTTCCCCCCAAGGCAAGAGACCCGACTGACGACGGCGCGGCGCGACACCGCGCCGTTTCTTTTTCGCGCGCCGCGACGCCATCTCCGGGCCATGCCCGCCTTCGACGACACCGCCGCGCGCCTGCGCGCCTGCCGCCTCTGCCGCGACACGCCGCGCTACGGGCCGCCCCTGCCCCAGGAGCCCCGGCCGATCGTCCAGGGCTCGGCCACGGCCCGCCTCTGCATCGCCAGCCAGGCCCCCGGCACCCGCGCCCACCGCACCGGGCAGCCCTTTACCGACCCGTCGGGCGTGCGGCTGCGCGCCTGGCTCGGCCTCGACGCGGCGCGGTTCTACGATCCCGCCCGGGTGGCCATCGTGCCGATGGGGTCGTGCTTCCCCGGCCTCGACGCCAAGGGCGGCGATCGGCCGCCCCGCCGGGAATGCGCCGAGCGCTGGCGGGCGGAACTCTTCTCCGGCCTGCCGGACCTGGAGCTGATCCTGGTGATCGGCCAGTACGCGCAGGGCTGGCACCTCGGACGGATGGAGGGCGGCCTCACCGGAACGGTGCGGCGCTGGCGGGAGATCCTGGCCGAGCCGCGCCGCCCCCGGGTCCTGCCCCTGCCCCACCCGTCCTGGCGCAACAACGGCTGGCTGAAGCGCGAGCCCTGGTTCGAGGCGGAGCTGCTGCCGGTGCTCCGCGCCGAGGTGGCGCGGGTGATGGCGGGGTGAGGGGCCTCGTCCAGGCAGCGACGACATGCGCATCCCATATCCCGCGGGACTGAAGGGGCGCGCCCGTCTTTGCGAGCGCAGCGAAGCAATCCAGCGACACATCAAATCCGAGACCGGCGCGCCGCCCTGGATTGCTTCGCTGCGCTCGCAAGGACGGCGCGGGTCGGGGCGCGCACGGCGGGTCGGGGACGGCGTCGCCCGGACCCGCCCGCATTGACAGGCATCGCCGGCGCGTGATCCGTGCCGCGACCCCCGAAGGACGCGCCGATGACCGAGATTGCCGACCCCCGCGACCGCCTGATCGTGGCCCTCGACCTGCCGAGCGTGCAGGCCGCCGAGGCGCTGATCGACCGGATCGGCGACGCCGCGACCTTCTACAAGATCGGCTACCAGCTCGGCTACGCGGGCGGCCTCGCCCTGGCCGAGCGGCTGGCGGCCCGCGGGCTCAAGGTCTTCCTCGACCTGAAGCTCCACGACATCGGCAACACCGTCGAGGAGGGCGTGCGCTCGGCCTCGGGCTCCGGCGCCACCTTCCTCACCGTCCACGCCTACCCGCAGACCATGCGGGCGGCGGTCCGCGGCCGGGGCGCGGGACTCAGGATCCTCGCCGTGACGGTGCTCACCTCCTACGACGACGCCGACGCCGCGGAGGCCGGCTACGGCCTGCCGGTGGCGGAGCTCGTCGCCAAGCGCGCCGCGCAGGCGGCCGAGATCGGCATCGACGGCCTCGTCTGCTCGGCCGCCGAGGCGGGCGCGGTCCGGCGCGTCGTCGGCCCGGACCGGCTGATCGTCACCCCGGGCATCCGCCCGGCGGGCGCCGCGGCCGGCGACCAGAAGCGGGTCATGACGCCGGGCGATGCCCGCCGGGCCGGGATCGACCACGTGGTGGTCGGGCGCCCGATCACCGGCGCCGCCGACCCCCGCGCGGTGGCGCGGGCGATCGTGGCGGACCTCGCATGATCCGAGCGGGATTGCCTTCGGGCGGAGCGGTCCCACTTCGCTCCGCAGGGCAGGAGACGCAGCATGACCAAGGGCTACTGGATCGCGCGGGTCGATGTCCGTGACGCGGAGGCCTACAAGGACTACGTGGCGGCCAACGGCGCGGCCTTCGCCAAGTTCGGCGGCCGGTTCCTCGTGCGCGGCGGCGCCCACGAGGCGGTGATGGGCCCGGCCCGGTCCCGCAACGTGGTGATCGAGTTCCCGAGCTACGCCGACGCCCTCGCCTGCTGGAACTCCGACCTCTACCAGGCCGCCAAGGCCAAGCAGCGCGGCGGCGTCGAGGCCGAGATCCTGGTGATCGAGGGCTATGACGGGCCGCAGCCCAGCGCCTCCGAGCCGGCGCCGGAGGCGGGACCGGCCTCCGAGTAGGCGGCGCGCTACGGGAGCGGCCCGCGCGGCGCGAGGCTCCGCAGCAGGAACGCCGTCATCGCCGCCATGGGCGGCACCGGCTGGAGGGTGGAGCAGCCCACCAGCAGCGGGTGGGTGTAGCGGGCGATGGCGACGTGGACGCAGGCGGCCGCCTCGGCGGGATCGGCCGCCTCGAACTCGCCCCGCGCCACCCCGTCGCGGATGATCCGCTCGAACCCGGCGGTGATCCGGGCGACGTGGTGGCGGCAGACGTCCCAGCTCTCCGCCATCGCCGCCTCGATCATCTCGTGCAGGCGGGGAAACGTCTCGCAGCGCCGGGTGGAGTCGCGATGCAGGGCCTCGATCGCTGCCGCGAGGCGCGCGGTGGCGTCGAGGCCCGGCCGGTCGGCGATGCCGAGGATCACCGCCTCGCTCTCGCCGATCAGCCGCTCCAGCACCGCCTCGTTGATCGCCTTCTTCGACTCGAAGAAGCGGTAGACGTTGGCCGGGCTCATCTTCAGCGTCCGGGCGATGTCGGCCACGGTCGTCTTCTGGTAGCCGATCTCGCGGAAATACGTGCCCGCCGTCGCGAGGATGCGGCTCCGCGTGTCGGGCGCGCACTCCTCCGCGAGCGAGCGGGTCGTATCTTCGAGGGACATGCGACCTCACTAGGCCATGCGGCGGCGGGGCGTCAAAGACGCGAACCCGGATCGGGTTCCCCTGCGGCGGCTGCGCGCGCCCGGAACCGGCCCGGGCGGCGCCCATTGCCCAGGCACCCCGCCGCGACGGCGGCGTCAGCGAGAGATCCGCGATGCGCTTCACCGACACCCGCGCCCTGGTCACCGGGGCCGATTCCGGCATCGGGCAGGCGACCGCGGAACTGCTCGCCCGCGCGGGCGCCGACGTGGCCATCACCTATCACAGCGACGCGGAGGGCATCCGCGAGACCGCCGCGCGGGTGGAGGCCGCGGGCCGGCGGGCGCTGGTGCTCCAGCTCGACGTCGGCGACCCGGCGGCGGTCACGGCGGCCTTCGACTGCATCGGCAGCGAGTTCGGCACCCTCGACATCCTCGTGGCCAATGCCGGGCAGGCCATGAGCGGCATGCCGGTCGCCGAGATGGATGACGCGGTGCTGGAGCGGATCCTGCGGGTGAACCTCATGGGGCCGCTGTTCTGCGCCCGCCCCTTCATCCGGATGCGCCGGGCCCAGGGCGGCAACGGGAAGATCGTGTTCGTCTCCTCCGTGGCCCAGCACCTGCCCACGCCGGAGAGCGCCCCCTACGGCATGTCGAAGGCCGGGCTCGGCTCCCTCTGCCGGTCCCTGTCGCGCGAACTCGCGGAGGATCGGATCAACGTCAACAGCGTCGCCCCGGGCCTGATCGAGACGCCGATGACCGCCGACCGGTTCAAGAAGCCGGAGGTTCTCGACGAGTCCCTGGAGCGGATCCCGTGGCACCGGGCCGGCCAGCCCGAGGAGATCGCCCGGGCGATCCTCTACCTCGCCTCCGAGGACGCCGCCTACATCACCGGCCACACCCTGGTGGTCGATGGCGGCCTGACGATGCAGTGGGGCGGCGCCTGAGCGGCGCTCGGAGCGACGAAGCGCGGCGCAGGGGTCACGCCCGGCGCCGCGTCGAAGGGTCTGCGATATGCGGCTCGCGCGTGACCGCGCCTCAGGAGCCGAACTGCGAACCCAGGCGCTCGAGGTACTCGGCCAGATCGACGCCCCCGACGCGCTTGCCGTAGTCGAAGCGCATGCCCTGGCGGATGTCGACGCTCGCGTCCCGCGTGGTCAGGGTGAAGGGACGGACGCAGACCCAGGCCCCGTCGCGGCGGTGCTCGAAGTAGCCGAGGATCTCGTGCTTGGCCATAACCTTTCCTCCGGAACCCTGTTCAGGAACATAACGGTCTCACCGGCCACCGGTTCATGCGCCGCGACTGTTTTTCACGTGCGCGGCCGCACGGATCGAGTGTTCGTGAGCCGGGGTGGCCGGCGGAGCCGGGCCGAGAACTCGCCTTGAGCTTGGCCATTACAGATCGGATGCTCGGGCGCGGCGGGAGGGCGCGCGGCCGGCTCAGTGCCAGCGGTCGAGGATCTCGGCGGTCGTCATCGTCTCGACCTGGTGGCCGTACCGCATCCGGTACATCAGCAGGAGGGCGTCGTGCGCCTCGTCGCAGGAACTGCACAGGCCGTCGGTGGCCAGCACGATCCGGTAGCCGAGATCGACCCCGCCGAGCACGGCGGCCAGCACGCAGACGTCGGTCTCGGCGCCTGTGACGATCAGCGTGTCGACCCCCCGCGCGCGCAGGCGCGCGTCGAGACCCGTCTCCAGCCAGGGCGAGTAGACGGTCTTGTCGACGATCTCGGCGGGCGGAGCCAGTCGGGCGAGGTCCGGGACGAGGTCGATCAGGCCCGGGTCGAGGCGCTCCCGGGTCATGCCGGCCCAGCGCCGCGAGTAGGTCGCCCAGGTCCCGCGGCCCTCGCCCGGCCGGGCGGCCGGGATGAAGCGGGTGAAGACGGTCCGCTCCGGATGCGCCGCCGCGAGGCGGCAGACATGGGGCAGGACGCGGTTCATCCACGGGGTCTGCCAGTCGGTGGGCTCGGCGAACATGCGCTGCATGTCCACGCAGAGGTGGACGCACCCCCTCCCCAGGGCCCCGCCGGCGGTTTCCGGCTCCGGCCGGGGACTGTCCGTCGATGGGCGGCTTCCGATGTCCATGGGCGCGCGATCAGACCGGGTCAGCGTGGCTCGGGTGGGGGGCGAAGGTGGACGAAGGGCCGTCCCCGCCCGGTCTCGGGGCGGGGACGGCGGGACGTCAGCGGTCGGCCTTGGCGCCGGATACCGTCAGGGAGAGGTAGCGCTCGGTGGTCGGGCGGATCAGCTTGCGCACCGCCTCCGCCATGGCCTGCTCCTCCTTGAGGGACTGCTCGAACGC
Source organism: Methylobacterium sp. D53M (assembly GCF_053345625.1). Lineage (NCBI taxonomy): Bacteria > Pseudomonadati > Pseudomonadota > Alphaproteobacteria > Hyphomicrobiales > Methylobacteriaceae > Methylobacterium > Methylobacterium sp. D53M. Next base: position 52,752 of record NZ_JBKFAL010000007.1, on the reverse strand, counting down.
CGTCCGGTGGCCCTGCTGGCCGGCGGCGTCGCCGATGGTGAGCAGCGACTCGTAGGCGGCGATCTCGAAATTCTCGAAGGCGTGGTTGGCGTAGGTGTTCTTCAGGATCTCGTCCTGGGCCGGCGTGTGACCCAGGGCCATCATGTTGCCGACGAAGCCCAGGAAGCCCTCCTTGAGGGTCGAGGGGCTGTCGCCCAGGCTCTGGAGCGCCTCCTCCAGCCGGTGGCGCTGCCCGTGCGTCTCCTCGATGTGGCGGCGCAGGGCCTGCTCCATCTCGGGATAGCGCTCCAGGCGCTCGACCTGCCGCTCCATGATCTGCAGCGCCTGCATCTCCACAGCATGGGTGTTCTTCAGGGCCGTGACGTAGATCTCGCGGGCGTCCGTGGTCATGGCGTTCACCTCTCAGCAGTTGTGAGCGCGGGGCTCATTCAACCGGCAAACACGGGTGCCGCACGGCCAAGTTCCGGTCGGAAGGTCGCAGGCGCGGGGGGCGCCGGTCCCGGACGGGCCGGACCAGACCGGCCGGCGCCGGTCGACGAAGCCGGGGCGGCGCGCATCGAGCGGACGATCCGCGACCTCCGGCAGGCTGCCCCGCTCAGTGCAGACCGCCGCTGCGCTCGGCGCGCTGGCGCTCCGCGAGGCGCTTGCCGATCTCGAGGAGCAGCGTCTCGGTCAGCGCCACGAGGGCGGTGTCGCCGACCACCGAGACCGTGTTGTGCAGCGACAGGCAGAGGTCGGCGGTGCGGCTGAGGGCGTCGTCGATCGTGTCCCCGTCGCGCTCCGCGAAAGCCGCGCCGGCCGCCTTGCTGTCCGAGATCTCGACGATCACGCCCCGTCCGGTGGTCGGTCGCCCGTCCTGGTCCAGGTAGAAGTGCCCGCGGGTGAACAGCCACCGCAGCCGCCCCTCCGGCGAGCAGACGCGGTACTCCGCCGTGTAGGAGCCGCCGGTCCGGACGCAGTCCAGAATGACCTGCGAGATGTGGGGCTGATCGTCCGGATGGACGGCCTTCAGGAGCTCCGCGAGGCTGACCCCGACCCGCGACCGGGCCGGGCTGATGTTGAACAGCAGGGCGCTCACCGGATCGGCCCGCGCCTCGTCCCGGAGGATGTCCCACATCCAGAAGCCGACGCCGCCCGAGGCTTCGAGCGCCGCGACGAGCGCCGCCTCGGATACGACGTCGTCCGCGTGGTCCATCCGAGACCTCCCCGATCTCACCGCAACCAGAGGCGACGCTGCGCGACGATTGTGATCCTGCAAAATCCGTTATAGCCCAATACAAATTCCCGTAAAGATCTTGTATTCAAATATATGTGTTGTCTCGCCGTGCCCGGTTCGCCCGCCCTAGGCTTCCGTCAGAGTTGAGCGGCGGACTCGAAGGGAATTTTCTTCTGCTGGTCGCCGCGACGTGCCGTCCCTCCACTGGCCGACACCTGACTCCGCCGGCAGGGACGGCGCGAGGCCCCGCGTCCAAGCCCCGCATGCAGGCCCCGCGTCCTGGCCGAGGGGCCCGGGACGTCCCGGTCCGGGCCGGAGCTTGCGCGCCCTGCGCGTCCGCGCGGGCGCTGGACGCGGTCCGTCAGCGCAGCGAGCGCATCAAATGAGGGCGACCGCCGAGCGGGCCGACGCGATCAAGGACGGGTTGGTTCTGCCGACCTCCACGTCCGCTGCCTGGTGGGCCCCACATCTTGTCGGGACGCGGACGTGGATGCAGAGCCGCGCGCGGGCCGGCCCGTTCCTCCGATCCGCAGAATCTCCGCGCGGACCCATCCGCCGTCACGCCCTGAAACCGGACCCGTTCGCCCCTGTGGCCTGTACAGTAATGGCGCAACTTGCGCCATCTTGTGCAGCTATTTGCCCTGCTTAATGATTGACGAATCCGACTCTATCGGCTCAGATAATGCGCCTGATGGCGTTCGGACCGGCTCTCAGGTGTCGTCTGGCTCGGGTCGGCAAGGTTCGGTCCCATGAGCTACATGTTCAAGGTCCCCTCCGGCGCCGTGGCGGGGGCGATCGCGCAGCAGATCACGTCACAGGGCTACGCGGTTCTCGAGGACTACGTGAGCCCGGAGGACCTGCGCGTCGCGCAGGCTTTCGTCGCGCGGGCGGTCGCCGCGAAGGGCGGTGAGTACGCGGGTTTCACCGGGACGAAGGATCTCGGCGGCACGTTCCTGGCCGCTTTGCCGGACGACCCGACCTTCAACGCCCTGTGCCGCGGCATCTACGAGAGCGCCGTGGGACGGCCCGCGCCGGATGTCGGCTACTACCAGATCCTGCGCTGTCTGGCGGGACATGGCGCCAGGACGCACTCGATGCGCTTCCACTTCGACTCGTACGTGCTCACGGCCCTCGTCCCCGTCACGATGCCGGACCACGGTACTCCGGGGCGCCTGATCATCCACCCGAACACCCGCGCACTGCGTCGGAGCTACCTCCGCAACCTCGTCGACAAGGCGCTGGTCGACAATCCGCTCGCGCAGAAGCTCCTGACCCGCGCCTACGACCGCGGCAGCGACCGCGTGATCCGCCTGTCGCTGAAGCCGGGAAGCCTGTACTTTTTCTGGGGCTACCGCTCGCTGCACACGAACGAGCCCTGCGCGTCCGACGCGATCCGGGCCACGGCCCTGCTGCACTACGTCGATCCGCACGCGGGCAGCCGGCTCAAGCGGGTGATGCGGCGGCGCTAGTGTCGGCCCTTCCAGGGCACCAGCACGCGCTCCAGGCCCCGCATCCCGAGCTCGAACAGGCCCGCGAACAGGCCGATCAGCAGGATGCCCATCACCACCACGTCGGTGCGCAGGAAATTGGAGGCGTTGAGGACGAGCTGGCCGAGCCCGGCCTGGGCCGCCACCATCTCGGCGGCCACCAGGGTGGTCCAGCCCACGCCCATGCCGATCCGCAGGCCGATCAGGATCTCCGGCAGCGCCGCCGGGAAGACCACGTGGCGCAGGACCTGCCAGCGGCTCGCCCCGAGGGCGCGCGCGGCGTTGATCTGGTCGACCGAGGCGGAGCGCACCCCCGCCCGCGCGGCGAGCGCCACCGGGGCGAGGCAGGCGAGGAAGATCAGCAGCACCTTCGACAGCTCGCCGATCCCGAACCAGATGATCATCAGGGGCAGGTAGGCGAGCGGCGGCAGCGGCCGGTAGAACTCGATCGGCGGGTCGAGGATGCCCCGGGCGATCCGGCTCGTGCCCATGGCGAGCCCGACCGGGATGCCCACCAGGGCGGCGAGCGCGAAGGCGCCGAGGACGCGCAGGAGGCTGTCGCCGACGTGGAGCCCGAGCGGGGCGCCGTCGATCTCCCCGCGCCAGGCCTGACCGAAGGCCGCCAGGACCGCCTCCGGCGGCGGCAGGAACAGCGGCTTCACCCAGCCGGCACGGGTGGCGACCAGCCAGAGGCCGAGGGCTGCCAGCACCGTGGCGGCGCTGACCGTCGGCACCAGGATCCCACCGCGGCGGCGGATTCCGGTGCGCGCCAGCGGGGCCGTCGCCGGAGCCGGGGCCGGGGCCGTGTCCGGGATCACGTCCGGGACCGCGTCCGGCGCGGCGCGGGGCAGACCACTCATCGGACGGCCTCGGGCGCCGCGCCGGCGCCGCTCCGGATGCGCGCGAGCACGCGCTCGCGCACGGCGATGAAGGCGGGGTCCGACTTCACGGCCCGGGCGTCGCGGCCCTCGACGAACGCCCGGGCGAAGGGCAGGTCCAGCGTCTCGACGATGCGGCCGGGCCGCGGGCTCATGATCACCAGCCGGGTGGCGAGGAACACCGCCTCCTCGACGTCGTGGGTGATGAAGAAGGCCATCTTGCCGGTCCGGTGCCAGATCCGGAGGATCAGCTCCTGGATCTGCTCGCGGGTGAAGGCGTCCAGCGCGCCGAGCGGCTCGTCCATCAGCAGGGCGCGCGGGTCTCCGGCGAGCGCCCGGGCGAGGCCGACCCGCTGCTGCATCCCGCCCGAGAGCTCGTAGACCTTCCGGTCGGCGCAGTCGGGCAGGCCGACGAGGTCGAGCGTCGCCAGGGCGATCCGCCGCCGCTCCGCCCGGGGCACGCCCCGCATCTTCGGTCCGAAGGCCACGTTCTCGGCGACGTCCAGCCAGGGCATCAGGGCGTGGCGCTGGAACACCACGCCCCGCTCGGCTCCCGGACCCCGGACCGGCGCGCCGTCGAGGAGGATGCGGCCCTCGGTGGGCGCCAGGAATCCCGCGATCGCCGAGAGCAGGGTGGTCTTTCCGCAGCCCGAGGCGCCGAGCGCCACCACGAACTCCCCGGGACCGATGGTCAGGTCGATCCCCGACAGTGCGGCGACCGCGTCGGCGCCCTGCCCGTAGCGGACGCTCAGGTTGCGGATCTCGATCATGGGCCCTCCGGTCCGGGGACAGGCTATTTCCGGGCCGCGTCCACGACCTCCGTCGTGACGAACCGGGCGTAGTCGGGCGCCAGCGCCTGCACGCGCCCCTGCGCCTTCAGGAAGGCGGCGGTCTCGGTCAGGGCCTTGGCGGCGCCGCCGCCGAGCCAGGCCGGGGAGGCCTGCGCCTCCAGGGTCGGGAACCGGTAGGCCGCGAGGCTCGCGGGCACCTCGGCGGGCGCCGAGCCGCTGATCCGGGCCACCGCCGCCACCTCCGGCGCGTCGGCGCCCCAGGGCCTGGCGGCGTAGGCCGCGTCCTGGGCGGCGATCAGCCGGACGAGCGTCACCAGGAAGTCCCGGTTCCGCGCCGCCCAGGCCCGGTCGACCACGAGGCCGTCGAAGGTCGCCTTGCCCCGGCGGGCGAGGTCGCCGGCCGAGACCACCACGGTGCCGGACTTCTTCACCCGGGCGAGCACCGGGTCCCAGATGAAGGTCGCGTCGATGTCGCCCCGCTCCCAGGCGGCGGCGATCTCGGGCGGCCGCATGTTGAGGATCCGGACATCGGCCTGCGTGAGCCCGGCCTCCGCCAGGGCGGCGATCAGCTGGTAATGCGCGGTCGACACGAACGGCACCGCGACCGTCTTGCCGCGCAGGTCGGCCACGCCCGTCACGCCGCTGCCGGCGCGGGCCACGAGCTGCTCGGCGTCGGCGATCTCGTCGAGGATCCAGAACAGCTGGATGTCGAGCCCCTGCGAGGCGGCCGCCGCGATCGGGCTCGACCCCGCCTCGCCGATCTGGACGCTGCCCGAGGCCATGGCGCGGATCACGTCGCCGCCGCCGCCGAACTTGCGCCAGTGGATCGTGTAGCCGGTCGCCTTCTCGATCGCCCCGGAGGCCATCAGGGCGCGGAACGGCACCACCATGTCCTGGTGGGCGAAGGTGACCTCCCGGTCGGCCGCGCGGGCGGTGCCGGGGAACGGCGCGCCGAGAATCAGGGCGGCCAGGGCGGCCAGCGCGACGGCGCGGCGGTGCGGACCGGCAGATGTCATGAGATGTCCCCATTCCGGCCGGCCCGGCGCGGAGGCGACTCGGGCGGCCGGGCGCAGGGTCGGCCGAGCTCGGCCACGAAGGCAAGGGCCCGCGCCCTGCCCCGGTCGCGCCCGGGATCCGCCTCGCGCCGCGGCCCCCGCGGCGGTGCGCGGGTCCGGGGCAGCCGCCCGCGGCGGTGCGCGGACCGCGCGCGCCGGAATATCCATCTCCCCGGACGCGCGCGATAGCCGGTGCCGTTCTCCGAACCGCCCTCGCCGGAGGCGCCCGCCATCGTCGTCCCGGAGTCGCGGCCCGGCGGGCGCGCAGCCGGCGCGGGACCGCCGGCTGGAAGATCGTTCCTCGCCGCCGCGTGGCTGGGAGACGAGAATTTGGGCGTGCAAAACCCGCGGGCCGGCTCCGGCGCCCCCGCTCAGGCCGCGCGCAGCGCGGCGATCTCGTCGATCGTGGCGGCCGCCTGGGCCCGGAGCGCGGCCAGCAGCGCGGTGACGTCCTCGCCCGCGCGGCAGGCCGTCTCGAAGGCCCGGCAGGTCGCGGCCAGATCCAGGAAGCCGATCATGCTGGCCGCCGACACCATGGCGTGCGCGTCCCCCATCAGCCGCGTCCGGTCGCCGTCGGTCGCCGCCGGCCCGAACCGCTCGGCGAGCTCCTTCGCCAGCATCGCCAGGAGGTCGCCCATGCGCGCCTGGCCGACCATCGCGGTCATCTCGTCCAGGGTGGCCCGGTCGATCGTCCCCGCGCGGCGCGGCGGCTCGGCGCGAGGGGCCGCCCACCGGTCGATCGCGGCGAGCAGCGCGTCCGCGCGGAACGGCTTGCCGATATGGTCGTCGAGCCCGGCGGCGCGCAGCTCGGCCACCTGCTGCGGCAGGACGTTCGCCGTCATCGCGAGGATCGGCAGGCGGCCGGCGGCGCCGCCCAGGGCGCGGATCCGCCGGGTCGCCGCGATGCCGTCCATCACGGGCATCTGCACGTCCATCAGGACGAGGTCGTAGGACCGCGCCTGGACGGCCGCCACCGCGGCGACCCCGTCGGCCACCACGTCCACCGCGTGCCCGGCGCGCTCCAGGATCATCCGGGCGAGGTCCTGGTTGAGCGGCACGTCCTCGGCCAGGAGCAGGCGGCGGCCGGTCGCGCGGGCGATCGCCGAGGCCGGCGCGGTCGCGCGGGCCGGCGGGACGGCGGCGGGCAGGTCGGCCTCGAACCAGAAGGTCGAGCCGTGCCCGACCGTGCTCGCGACGCCGATCGTCCCGCCCATCAGCGTGACGAGGGATTTCGAGATGGCGAGCCCCAGCCCGGTGCCGCCGTACTCGCGGCTGATCGAGCCGTCGACCTGCGAGAAGCGCCGGAACAGGCGGTCGCACTTGTCGGTCGGGATCCCGATGCCGGTGTCCCGGACCGCGAAGCGCAGCCGCGTCCCGCTGGCCGTGTCCGGGCTGACCCGGACCGACAGGTCGATGCCGCCCGACGCGGTGAACTTCACGGCGTTGTTGAGCAGGTTGAGCAGGATCTGCCGGAGGCGGTCCTCGTCGCCCTCGACCCAGTCGGGCAGGCCCGAGCCGTGGGCGAGCGTGAGGGCGAGCCCCTTGCGCTCCGCGGAGGGGCGCACGATCGACACCGCGTTGTCGATCAGCGCCTCCAGGGCGAAGGGCCGGGGCACGATCTCGATCTGCCCGGCCTCGACCTTCGAGAAGTCGAGGACGTCGTTGACCACGGTCAGGAGCGCGGCCCCGGCGGTGCGGATGCGGTCGGCGTTCCGGCGCGCCGACGGTCCGAGATCCGTCCCGTCGAGGAGCAGGTCGGCGTAGCCGATCACCCCGTTGAGCGGCGTGCGGATCTCGTGGCTCATGGCGGCGAGGAACTCGCTCTTGGCCGCGCTCGCTCGCTCCGCCTCCAGGCGCGCGGCGTCGGCCGCCGCCTTGGCGGCGAGGAGCGCCGCCTCGGCGGCCTTGCGGGCGGTGACGTCGATGTTGAGGCCGATCATCCGCCGCGCCTGCCCGGGCGCGCCGCGCCCGACGCCGTTGATCCAGCGCACCCCGCCGTCCGCGGTGGGGACCCGGAACTCGATCGAGAAGGTCTGCCCGGCGGCCGCGGCCGCGGCCGCGATCCGCAGCGCCCGCTCGCCGTCGGTGCGGTCGATCAGGGCGAGCCAGTCCCGGGTGTCGAGGGCATGGTTCCGGTCGGTCTCGATGCCGTGGAGCCGCGCGCTCTCGGGGGACCACTCGATCCGGCCGCTGTCGAGGTCGAGGTGCCACGTCCCGGCATGGGCGGCCTGCTGGGCGAGGTGCAGCAGGCTGCTGGCATCCTCCACGGCGCGCCGGGCGGTGACGATCTCGTCGATGTCGAGGGCGGTGCCGAGCATGCCCACCATGCTCTCGCCCTGCCAGATCGGCAGGAGCACGATCTTGTGCCAGCGGTAGGCGCCGTCGTGCCGCTGCAGGCGGCCCTCGACCTCGTAGGGCGCGCGGCGGGCGGGCGCCTCCGACCACAGCCGCTCCATCCGCTCCGTGTCGTCGGGATGCGTCCGGGCGATCCGGGCGGCGCGCGTCGGGCCGATCGGGCCGTAGTAATCCTCGAAGCGCCGGTTGACGTAGGAGGCGTCGCCGGTCTCCGTGCTGGCGATCCAGACGAGCTGCGGCAGCGCGTCCGCCAGGGCGCGGTAGCGGGCCTCGCTCAACCGCAGGGCGTCCTCCGCGGCCTTGCGGGCGCTCACGTCGCGCAGGGTCGCCACGTAGCCGTCCGGGGCGCCGGTCGCCCGATCGTGGGTCAGGCTGAACGAGATCTCCACCCAGACCCAGTGCCCGTCCCGGTGCCGGTAGCGCTGGGAGGTCAGGGCGCGGGACGCGCGGCCGCCGGTGAGGTCGTCGAGGACGCGGCGGTACGCGCCGACCTCGTCGGGATGGACGAAGTCGAGGGGATGGGTGCCGATCAGCTCCTGCGGGTCGTAGCCCAGGACGGCGCGCACCGCCGGCGAGACGTAGCGGCGGCGGGCGGTCAGGTCGGACCAGATGATGATGTCGGTGGCGTTCTCGGCCAGCAGCCGGTAGCGGCGCTCGCTCTCCTCCAGGTCCCGCTCGGCGATCCGGTTCTGGGTCACGTCGCCGAAGGTCAGGACCGTGCCGCCGTCCGGCAGGGCCGCGCACCGGACCTCCAGGATCGGGCCGCCGGGCAGGCGCCAGTCGAACAGCGGCGGCAGCCCGGCGCGCGCGCCCGTTCCGAGGCCCGGATCGGACCCGGCCGCCGCGCAGTCGCCGCGGGCCCGCTGGTAGGCGCGGATGTCCGGGAGGGCGACGCCCGCCCGCAGGACGTCGTCCGGCAGGTCGAGCAGGTCCGCGGCGCTCCGGTTGAACGCGCGCACCCGCTGGTCGGCGTCGAGGACGACGAGACCCTGGTCCAAGCTGTCCAGCGTGCCGCGCAGGATCATGTCGGTCTCGCGCGCCCGCCGCTCCGACCGGACGAGGTCGGTCACGTCGAGAATGAGGCCGTGCAGGGCGACGAGCGCGCCCTCGGGCCCGAACTCGGGAAGCCCCTGGATGATCGCGTCCAGCACGGTCCCGTCCGGGCGGACGATGCGGGCCCGCGCCTGGTAGGGGATTGCCGGCCGGCTTCCTCCCAGGATCCCCTCGAGCCGCGCGACCAGGGCGGCGCGGTCGTCCGGATGATAGCACGCGACGTGCTCGGCGAGCGGCAGGTCGCACGCGCCGGGCGTCCCGAGCAGCCGCGCGAGACTCGCCGATCGGGTCACCCGGCGGGTCCGCGGATCGAGACGCCACTGCCCGAAGCCGGGGCCCCCGTCCCAGGGTGCAGGCTCGCCCGCGGCCCGGTGCGGAGCGGGATCCGGCGGCGCGGCCGGGCGGGTCGCGTCAATCTGCATCGGCCCCAGGGTTCCCCACCACCGGCGCGGACCGCGCCCGGGCGCGCCCGCGGCACGCATCGGGGCGAACCTGCTCGCGCGACGGTTGCTGATTCCTTGCCGGCACCGTGCGGCATTCGGCACCTGTCCGGCCGGCGATCACGATCGCTTGAGGGGCCGGCACGCGGCGTCCCCGGCCCGGTGGGGGGCGGGTGCGGGGACGGGTGCGGGGGCGGGTGCGGCCCTACCGCACCAGCCGCTCCACGATCGCCCGCACCTGCGCCCGATCCGCCGGCTGCGGGTCGACCGAGCGGTGGATCGTCAGGCCCTCGATCATGGCGTCGAGGGCCTTGGCGGTCTCCGGCGCGAAGTGCCGTTCCAGGGCGGCCCGGCTCTTGGCCATCCAGTCCTGCATGACCCGGCGCAGCGGCGGGTTCCGGGCCGCGAAGGCGTAGAGTTCGTAGCTCAGCAGCATCGTGCGCGGGCTCGCCCAGAGGTCGCTCACGATCAGGTCGACCACGGCCTCGCAGGCCTCGTCGACGGTCGCGGCCGCAGCGAGCCGGTCGGCGAACCGCGCCGAGACCGTGTCGGCGAGCCCGGTGAACGCCTCCGTCAGAAGCGCGTCGAGGCTGTCGAAATGGTAGGTCATGGAGCCCAGCGGCACGTCGGCCGCCGCCGCGACCCGGCGGTGGGTCGTGCCGGCGACGCCGTGCTCGGCGACGACGTCGAGGGTCGCCCGGATGATGCGCGCCCGGCGATCCGGGTCGAAACGGCGCTGGGCGGCGGGCAAGGGGACCTCCTAGGATCCGGTTCAGGGCAGCCGGGCCGTGACGCGCGCGGCCTTGATATGTACATCTGTACGCATAGCTAGGGTCCGACGCGGCCGGAGGGAGGTCCCCACCATGAACACAGAGATCGTGAAGACCCAGAAGCAGAGGATGCTGGCGGGCGAGCTGTACTGCGCCGACGACCCGGAACTGGCCGCCGACAACCGGCGCATCTCGGAATGGATGGACCGGTATAACGCCGCGCAGACGCGGAGCCAGCCCGAGCGGCAGGCGCTCCTGGAGGAGGCCTTCGCGCGGGTCGGCCCGGGCTGCAACATCCGGCCGCCGTTCCACTGCGACTACGGCTACAACATCAGCCTGGGCCGCGGCGTGTTCCTGAACTTCGGGTGCAGCATCCTCGACGTGATGTCGGTCACGATCGGCGACCTGACGCAGATCGGCACCGCCGTGCAGATCCTGACCCCCGATCATCCGCGCGACCCGGCCCAGCGCCGGCAGATGCTGGAATTCGCCCGCCCGGTGGTGATCGGCGCCAATGTCTGGATCGGCAGCGGCGCGATCATCCTCCCCGGGGTCACGATCGGCGACGACGCGATCGTCGGGGCGGGCAGCGTGGTGACGCGCGACGTCCCGGCCGGCGCCACCGTGGTGGGGAACCCGGCCCGGCCGCGGCCGTGAGTGGCGCGCGCGCGGGGCACGCGCTCCGTGCGGAAGCGGTCCGGCCGCGTCGGCCCTCCGTCGAGCGTGCCGGCGCTCCCGTCCGTGCCGGAACTCCCGTCCGTGCCGGAACTCCCGTCCGTGCCGGAACTCCCGTCCGGGCCGGAACTCCCGTCCGGGCCGGAACTCCCGTCCGGGCCGGAACTCCCGTCCGTGCCGGAACTCCCGTCCGGGCCGGACCTGCCGGGGACGCCGACGACCGGTCGCGGCCGGTTCACGCGGCCGCGCGGCCAAGCTGAGCGGCCCCGCGGCGTCGCTGCCGCGGGCTGGGGGGGCGATGCCGGAATCGAGGCACCGGGATCGAGGCACCGGGATCGAGGCACCGGGATCGAACGGCCGGCGCGGCCCGTCCCCTGGCCTGCCGCGCCCGCGTTCGGGCGCGGCGTGGCGGCTGGATCAGTCCTTGCGGATCGGGGCCGCCGGAGCGCCTGTCTCGCCGAAGCCGAAATCGGCCAGCCGGTAGGAGAGCTGCGCGAAGCCGCCGTAGCGACCGGTCTCGAACTTCATCGGGCTGGGCGGCGAGAACGGGAAGGCCGTCGTGTGCGCCTTGTCGGCCTGGAGCTGCCAGTAGCGGCCGCCGACGCCGACGCTGACGGACGGCGTCAGGTCGTACGAGATGATCCCCTCCAGGAAGTAGCCGTCGCCGCGGCCGCCTTCCGGCCCCGGATTGATGTCGGGCCGCAGCCAGTGCCGGTCGACGCCGCTCAGGCTCACGACCGGCAGGTAGGCGCCTTCCAGGCTCAGCCGGACCCGGTCGAACCGCGCTTCGCCGATCACGCCGACGCGCAGCGCGTTCCACTGCATGCTCTCGCCCAGCGTCTTCATGCTGGTCGGGTAGGGTCTGGCGCAGGGAGCCCCGCCCGCCACCTGACGGCAGCCGTAGCCGTTATACAGTTCGGACGCGAACTGGTAGCCGAGGAAGCCGCCGAGCTTGTACCCGTCCCGGCGCAGCACGTCGTAGCCGAGATCGATCACGCCGTAGCCGATGTCGCCGTCCTTGATCGGCGACAGCGTCTTCGAATAGCGGCGCAGGGCGGGCGGGAAGTCCTCGTCGGCGAGGCGGCCGCCGGTGACGCCGCCCGAGCCGAGGAAGCCCTTGGCGAACAGGCCGGTGGGGTTGTGCTCGAGCCGTGCGAAGCTCTCGCCGGCATGCGCCTGGGTGTTGTTGTAGGTCAGGCGCGAATTGAGTTGGCCGGGCGCGTCGGGGTCGCCGAGCTTCTCGCGCGGTGTCCCGGAGCTGAAGAAGTAGCGCAGGCCGCCCTCGAAATCCCAGGTGGCCGGGCCTGCCGACGCGATCGGGGCCAGGGTGGGAAGCCCGGCTCCGAACCGGTAGTTGAGGCCGACGCGGGCCAGGAAGCCGTCCGTCGCGACCCGCGTGCCGGCGTGGTAGCCGGTCAGCACGGGGTACGACGGAGCCGGGAGGACCGCCCGGGAGCCGAGATCGTAGTAGAGACCCTCGACCTTGGCGGAGAGGTGCTCGCTGAAGGCGTGCTCGATGCCGGCGCCGGCCACGTAGCCCAGGCGCACCGCGCCCTGGCGCCCGTCGAACAGCGGGAAACCGGCCAACGACAGGTTGTTGTCGGTTCGGACCGTGCCCGCGGCGAGGCCGCCCGTGGCGTAGACGAGGGTGCGATCGACGGCGAAGCCGATCCTGCCGCGCAGGGTGGCGAGCTCGTCCAGCCTCTGGCCGGAATGGGCGACGCTGCGGCGATAGAAGCCGCCGCCCGCGGCCGGAAAGGCGCCCTCGCGGCGATCGTAGCCCCACAGCCGGGTGAATTGGTAATCCGCGGCGGCGCCGGCGACGAAGCCGGAATTCACCTGCCAATCGTAGCCGACCTCGGCGCCGCCGACGAAGCTCCCGTCCGAGGCCCGCTTCGATGGAATGACCGGGCAGTTCCGGGCTCCGGGCTGCCCGTCCGGACCTGTGCAGACGAACTGCGTGGCCCGATCGAGGGTCCCGTAACCGGCGAACAGGCCGGCATGCGCTCCGGTCCAGGAGAAGATCGGCACGGCCGTCGCCGCCGGCGGAAGGGCCCGCCGCGGGAGGTCCGCCGCCATCGCGGTCTGCGACAGCAGGCACAGGAGAAGTCCGGAACTCGAGATGCGGTACATGTAGTGTCCCCCGCCGCGCGTCGTCGAAGGCATGAGCGTCAAGGTCTCTTCGCCGGTAAGGCTTCGGATGCCGAAGCGGAGCTTCTGCTGATCTCGCGCGGTTCGCATGATTCGTCCGTGTGAATAGGTAATGATGTCTCGATTCTGAAGCGCCAATTTTTGACCTATCTCATCAAATTTGACTGGATCTGCAATCGTTGACGCGAGAAAGGTATTTTATCGACTTCGTGAATTTTGCAGACTTAGTATCTTGATGGCCTATTCGAGTCATTGTCAGCAGAGATTTTGCTCTGATCTTCGGTCGTGCCGCGGCTTGGTTCCGTTCTCTTTTGCGGCTGGGTGATGCGTTCGTGCATCACCTGCGCCCTGCCCGGTCCAACCCTGGGCGGCCACGGGGCCGGGCCGCCGGCCCGACGCGATGCCCGTCGCGATACCGCTCCGGCGCGTTCCTGGCGGGGCGGCCCGGTCCGGGGAACCATCCGGGCGGCCCGAGCCTTCCTGGGCGGGATTGCGGGCGGATCCGGCCGCGAGTCCCCTGGAAACGCCCGCCCGTCTTCCCGGGCGGCGAGAGAGGAAACCTCACGTGCGTTCAACGATCATTGCCGCCGCCCTGCTGGCGACCCTCGGTTCCGCAGTCGCGAGCCCGGCCTCCGCCGCGCCGATCGGCCCCGGCACGGGCGTGTCGGCGCCCGCCGGCATGGTCTCGACGGTCCAGATGGATCCCGTCGAGCGCCACATGATGCGCCGTCGCATGGAGCGCCGGATGATGCGCCACCGGATGGAGCGCCACATGATGCATCGGGAGATGCGCCGCGAGATGCGCCACCGCGAGATGCGTCGCGAGATGATGCGCCGCATGTGACGCGCATCCGCGCCGGGGCGGTGCCCGCCCCGGCGCGGGCCGGGGAAGAGCCGCGAGGCGGGCTTCCCGCATCGCGGGGGCTGAGCCCGTGCTGGGCTCGAGCTGGCCGGGGGTGCCACGTCCGAGGCGATCGAACCATCCGCGCCCCGACGCGTTTCTGGCCACCGACAAGGGAGGATTGGTACGATGAAGGCGATTCTGGCAGCGGCCGCGGTGAGCCTCGGCATTCTGGGCGTGGTCGGCCCGGTCTCCGCGCAGCCGCGCCCCGACTACGACGATTACGGCGGCCGGGGCTACCGCGACCGCGGCGACTACGATTACCGGGACCGCGGCTACCGCGACCGGGACGATTACCGCGGTCGCGCCAATTACGGGTTCGACGAGCGCGAGTACCTGCGCTGCAATCCGGATGTCCGCCGCGCCGTGGCCAACGGCCAGATGGAATCGGGTGCCGCCCACTACAAAGTGTTCGGGCGTCGCGAAGGCCGGCGGCTGAGCTGCTGACCGATCGGCCGGCTCCCGGCCGGGCGCGCCTATCGCGGGCGTGCCCGGTCACGCAGCAGGTTGATGATCAGGGCCGTCCAGCCGGTCTGGTGCGCGGCGCCGAGGCCCCGCCCCGTATCCCCGTCGAAGAACTCGTGGAACAGCAGCGCCTCCTCGGCACCCGGCGCCGGGGCGATCGGCGGCCGGGTCCCGAAGGCCGGCCGGCGCCCGGTCCCGTCCTTGGCGAACAGCGCGATCAGGCGGTCCTCGAGGGCGTCCGCGATGGCGCTGAGCGTCCGCATCGCGCCCGAGCCCGTCGGGTACTCCACTAGGAAGTCGTCGCCGTAATAGGTGTGGAAGCGCCGCAGCGCCTCGACGATGAGGAAGTTCATCGGCATCCAGACCGGGCCGCGCCAGTTCGAGTTGCCGCCGAACATGTTCGAGGTGGAATCGGCCGGGTCGTACCGGACCGTGAAGGAGGCGCCGAGCTCGTTGAGCACGTAGGGCGCGTCGCGGTGCACCTTCGACAGGGAGCGCACGCCGTAGGGCGAGAGGAACTCGGCCTCGTCGAGCATGCGGCGCAGCAGCGCCTTCATCCGGTGGCCGCGCAGCAGCGACAGCAGCTTGCGGTCCTTCACGCCCCCCTCGGTCCAGCGGGAGACCAGGCGGGCGAGGTGGGGCCGGTTCTCCAGCACCCAGTTCAGACGCCGGGCGAAATCCGGCAGCCGGTGGAGCACGGAGGGCTCGATCACCTCGACGGCGAAGAGCGGGACCAGCCCGACCATGGAGCGGACCCGCAAGGGGAGCATCCCGCCGCCGGGGATGTCGACCTCGTCGTAGTAGAACGCGTCGGTCTCGTCCCACAGGCCGTAGCCCTGCCCGTCTCCGCCCGACCCGCCCATGTCGGTCATGGCCTCGGCGATCAGCAGGAAGTGCTCGAAGAACTTGGAGGCGGTGCTCTCGTAGACGTCGTTGTGGAGGGCGAGCTCCAGGGCGATGCGCATCATGTTGAGCGCGTACATCGCCATCCAGGCGGTGCCGTCGGCCTGGTGCACCACCCCGAAGCCCGGGGGCGGGCGCGAGCGGTCGAACACGCCGACATTGTCGAGCCCCAGGAAGCCCCCCTGGAACACGTTGCGGCCCTGCGCGTCCTTGCGGTTCACCCACCAGGAGAAGTTGATCAGGAGCTTGTGGAACACGCCTTCCAGGAAGGCGAGGTCGCCGCGCCCGCCCCGCCGGTCCCGGTCGATCTCGAACACCCGGTAGGTGGCCCAGGCGTGGACCGGCGGGTTGGCGTCGCCGAACTCCCACTCGTAGGCCGGGAGCTGGCCGTTCGGGTGCATGTACCATTCGCGGGTGAGCAGCAGGAGCTGCTTCTTGGCGAAGTCCGGGTCCAGCAGGGCGAGCGGCAGGCAGTGGAAGGCGAGGTCCCAGGCGGCGAACCAGGGATATTCCCAGGTGTCGGGCATCGACAGCACGTCGGCCGCCGCGAAGTGGCGCCACTGGCCGTTGCGGCCGCCCGCGCGCCCCCGGGGCGGCGGCGGCTGGAGCGGGTCGCCCTCCAGCCAGCGCCGCACGTCGTAGCTGTAGAGCTGCTTCGACCAGATCAGGCCGGCGGCGGCCTGGCGGAAGATCGCGCGGGAATCCGCGCTCGCGATGCCGTCCTGCAATTCCTCGTAGAACGCGTCCGCCTCGGCCACCCGGCGGCGGACCAGGGACCCGTCGTCGACGGCCCGGGCGCGCAGGCCCGCCGACAGCCGCAGGCGGATCCGGGCGGTCTCCCCGGGCGCCAGCCGCAGCGCGTAGTGCAGGCCGAGCTTGGTGCCCGCGTCCCGGCGCACCGAAGCGGGATCGCCGTCGACGATCGCCGCGTGGAGACCGTCCTTGAACGGCCCCGCGGCGTCCGGCTGCCCGCCGTGCAGCCGCAGGTTGGTGTCGTTCTCGCAGAACAGCAGGTCCGGCGCCCCGTCGAAGGCGAGCCGGTACGGCCCGAGCCGCTCGTGGGTGCAGACGGCGCCCCCGTCGGGCGCGCGGGCGATCCGCGGGCGCGCCTGCCCGGCCTCCCACGACCACGTGTTGCGGAACCAGAGCTGCGGGACGAGGTGGAGGTCGGCGGGCTCGGGCCCCCGGTTCAGCGCGGTGATCACCGCGTGGACGTCGTCGGCGTCGGCCTTGGCGTACTCCACGGTGACGTCGAAGAACCGGTCCCCGTCGAAGACGCCCGTCTCCTCGATCTCGTACTCGGGCTGCTCCCGCCCGCGCCGCCCGTTCTCGCCGACGAGGTCCGCGTAGGGGAAGGCCGCCTGCGGGTAGCGGTACAGCATCTTCAGGTAGGCGTGGCTCGGGACCGCGTCGAGGTAGTGGTAGACCTCCTTCACGTCCTCGCCGTGGTTGCCCTCCTGGTTGGTCAGGCCGAACAGCCGCTCCTTGAGGATGCGGTCGCGCCCGTTCCAGATGGCGAGGGCCAGGCACAGGTTGCCGCGCTCGTCGCAGATGCCGGCCAGCCCGTCCTCGCCCCAGCGATAGGCGCGCGAGCGGGCGTCCTCGTGCGTCAGGGCGGCCCAGGCGTTGCCGCAGGGGCTGTAATCCTCCCGCACGGTCCCCCATTGCCGCTCGCTGAGATAGGGGCCCCAGAGCGACCACGCCCGGTCGCCCCGGCCCTGCTCGGCGATCCGGCGGCGCTCGGCCCAGTCCACCGACGCGTCTCGACCCTCGCCCCGATCCCTGTCCCGATCCCCGTCCCGATCCTCGTCCGCGCGCGGCCCCATCAGCCGCGTCCCGGACGCGGGCCCGGTCGGCCGGGGCTGGGGGTGCGGCGGGGACGGGAGGCGGTCATCGGTCACGGCGGGTTGCTGCGGATGCGCCGGCCCGATGCATCATCGGCGCCATCCCGACCCGTCGGGCCTTCGGGCCGCCGCACGGCTCCGTGAGCGCCCGCCGGCCGATCGCGCGCCCGCGCCGGTGACCGTCTCGGCCCACCCCCAAACCTTGACCCCGGTGAAGGTGAGCGACAGGATCGCGCCGGGTGATCTGCGACTCGACGCGCGGGGATCCGCGTTGATCTATCTGAATTCAGCGTTCGTCGGCGATCTGTCCGGCCACATCTTGGGGGAAAGATGACGCGACTATTGATGGCCGGCCTGGCCGGGCTGCTGTTCATGACCGCGGCGCGGGGTCAGGAAGGTGGCGCGCCGGTGAAGATCGGTGTCGCCGCGCCCATGACCGGGCCGAACGCGGCTTTCGGCGCCCAGATCCGGAACGGCGTGAGCCAGGCGGTGGAGGACATCAACAGGGCCGGCACGCTGAAGGGCACGACGCTGGCCGTCACGGTCGGCGACGACGCCTCCGACCCGAAGCAGGGCGTCTCGGTGGCCAACAAGTTCGCCAGCGACGGCGTGAAGATGGTCGTCGGCGACTACAATTCCGGCGTCACGATCCCGGCCTCCGACGTCTACCTCGACGCCGGCATCATCCAGGTCACGCCGGCCTCCACGAGCGTGAAGTTCACCGAGCGCGGGATGTGGAACACGTTCCGCACCTGCAGCCGCGATGACCAGCAGGGCGCGGTGGCGGGCAGCTACCTGGCATCGCACTTCCCGGGCAGGAAGATCGCCTTCGTCCACGACAAGACCCCCTACGGCAAGGGGCTGGCCGACGAGACGCTGAAGGCCTTCAAGGCCAAGGGCGGCAAGGAGGTGCTGTTCGAGGGCATCAACCCGGGCGAGAAGGACTACGCGGCGCTCGTCTCCAAGATGAAGTCCGCCAACGTCGACGTCGTCTATTTCGGCGGCGTGCACACCGAGGCCGGGCTGATCATCCGGCAGATGCGCGATCAGGGCCTCGCCGCCCGCATGATGAGCGGCGACGCCATCCCCGACAAGGAGTTCGTCCAGATCGCCGGCCCGGGCGCGGCCGGGACCCTGATGACCTTCGCGCCGGACGCTCGCAAGAACCCGAACGCCAAGGGCGTGGTCGCGGCGTTCAACGCCCGGGGCATCGATCCCGAGGCCTACACGCTCTACGCCTACGCGGCCGTGCAGGTCCTGGCGAAGGCGATGGCCGAGACCGGCTCCAGCGACGGCAAGGCGCTCGCCGACTGGCTGCACCGGGGCCAGCCGGTGGACACGGTGGTCGGGCCGATCGCCTACGACGGGAAGGGCGACCTCACCCGCCCCGACTACGTCATCTACGAGTGGACCAAGGGGCCGGACGGCCGGATCGACTATGCCGGGCACGAGGTGACCCCGTAGGCCGGTCGGGCCCGGAGTCCGCCGCCTTACCTAATTGGATGAGGGCGGCGATCTCAACGTGGCCGCCGCGAAGGCCTTATGCTCCCGCCCGACTGCGCCGCGGTCCGGGAGAGGGAGCCTTCATGTTCGACTTCAGCCAGCTCCGGTGCTTCGCCGCCGTGGCGGAGGAGCTGCATTTCGGGCGTGCGGCCGCCCGGCTGAACATGACGCAGCCGCCGCTGTCGCGGCAGATCCAGGTCTTGGAGCGCGTCCTCGACGTGCAGCTCTTGGAGCGCACCAGCCGCACGGTCCGGCTGACCGCCGCCGGTCGCAGCTTCCTGCCCGAGGCGCAGCGCATCCTGCGGCTCGCCGAGACCGCGACGCACGTCACCCGGCAGGTCGCGGCGGGGCGCGCGGGCGTCCTCAAGTTCGGCTTCACGGCGGCCTCGGCCTACGACTTCCTGCCGCGCCTCGTCACCGCGTTCCGGCGGGCGCTGCCGGACGTGACGCTCGCGCTGCGCGAGATGGTCAGCAAGGACCAGATCGAGGAGCTGCTCGCCGGCCGGATCGACGCCGCGCTGGTGCGCCCGCCCGTGACGCACCCGGACCTGATCGCCGTCCGGGCGCTGGCCGAGCCCCTGGTGGTGGCCCTGCCGGCCGGGAACCCCCTGGCCCTGCGCGACGGGCTCACCCCCGCCGATCTCGGGCGCGAGCCGCTCATCGGCTACGCGCCCAACGAGGCGCGCTACTTCCACGACCTCGTCCTCGGCCTGCTCGCCGAGGCCGAGATCCGGCCCCCGACGGTCCAGCAGCTCACGCAGATCCACTCGATCCTGGCCCTCGTGCGGGCGGCGCTCGGCATCGCCCTGGTGCCGGCCGCCGCCGAGCGCCTGCGCTTCGAGGGCGTGGTGTTCCGCCCCCTCGTCCTGCCGGCGCCGCGCCCGGTGGAGTTGCTCCTCGCGTGGCGGCGCGACGCGGACGACCCGCTCATCGCCCAGCTGGTCTCGATCGTGGCCGAGATGCCGCCCGCGTGAGCCCGCACGGTCGATCGATGCGCGATCCGCATCGATCGATCCAGTGTTTGGCTTTGACCTCGCGGCGGAAGGCTGCGCGTGATGGGGCGGACGGCGCGCAGACGCCGCGACGCCCCCAGGGAGGATCGTGATGGACAGCCTCACCAACCGCTTCAAGGCGGCCCTCGCCGAGGGGCGCCAGCAGATCGGCCTGTGGTGCAGCCTCGCCAGCCCCATCTCCACCGAGGTGGTCGCCGGGGCCGGGTTCGACTGGCTGCTCCTCGACATGGAGCACTCGGCCAACGACCTCCGGGACATCTACGCCCAGCTCCAGGCGATGATGGAGGGCGACACGCACCCGATGGTGCGGGTGCCGAGCGACGACCCGATCACCATCAAGCGGATCCTCGACGCCGGCGCCCAGTCGCTGATGATCCCCAACATCGACGACGCCGCGCAGGCCGCCCGCGTGGTCGCGGCGACGCGCTACGCGCCCCGCGGCATCCGCGGCTTCTCGCAGGCGCCCCGCGCCGCCCGGTTCGGCCGGATCAAGGACTACCACACCCGCTGCGAGGCCGAGATCTTCGTGGCGGTGCAGGTCGAGTCCCGCCGCGCCCTCGACAATCTGGACGCGATCGCCGCCGTGGAGGGCGTGGACGGCGTGTTCATCGGGCCCGGCGACCTCTCCACCAGCCTCGGCTATGTCGGCCAGCAGGGCCACCCGGAGGTGGTCGCCACCATCGAGGCGGCGGTCGCCCGGATCGTCCGGGCCGGCAAGCAGGCCGGCATCCTCACGTCGAGCGAGGAACTGGCCCGCCGCTACATCGCGGCCGGCACCCGCTTCACCGCGGTGGGCTCCGACATGGGGCTGCTCGCCCGCAGCTCCGAGGCGCTCGCCGCCCGCTTCCGCGCCTGAGTTCCGCAACGGGATCGTACCCATGAACATCGGATTCATCGGCCTCGGCATCATGGGCACGCCCATGGCCGGACACCTGATCGCGGCGGGCCACAGCCTGTTCCTCAAGACCCGGCGCAGCGTGCCCGAGGCCCTGCTCGCGGCGGGCGGCACCGCCTGCGCCACCGCCGCCGAGGTGGCCGAGCGCGCCGACACGATCATCCTGATGCTGCCCGACACCCCGGACGTGGAGCAGGTCCTGTTCGGGGCGGATGGGGTCGCCGAGGGGCTGTCGCCCGGCAAGACCGTGATCGACATGAGCTCGATCGCGCCGCTCGCCACCAAGGATTTCGCCGCCCGGATCGCCGAGCGGGGCGGCGCCTATCTCGACGCGCCGGTCTCGGGCGGCGAGGTCGGGGCCAAGAACGCCGCGCTCTCGATCATGGTCGGCGGCGAGGCCGGGACCTTCGCGCGCGCCGAGCCCCTGTTCGCCGCGATGGGCAAGACGGTGACGCATGTCGGCCCGGTCGGCTCGGGGCAGGTCGCCAAGGTCGCCAACCAGATCATCGTCGCCCTGACCATCGAGGCGGTGGCCGAGGGGCTGCTCTTCGCCTCGAAGGCCGGCGCCGACCCCGCCAAGGTGCGGCAGGCGATCACCGGCGGGCTGGCCACCTCGCGGATCCTGGAGCTGCACGGCGCGCGGATGATCGAGCGGACCTTCGATCCCGGCTTCCGCATCGGCCTGCACCAGAAGGACTTGAACCTCGCCCTGGACAACGCCCGGACGCTCGGCCTCAGCCTGCCCGCCACGGCGCTGGCGCAGCAGCTGTTCTCGGCCTGCGTGGCCCAGGGCGGCGCGGCCTGGGACCACTCCGCCATGGTGAAGGCCCTGGAGGCCCTGGCGAACCACGCGGTCGGCGACGCCGCCTGATCCCGACAGGAGCCCGGACGGGCGCGAGACGGAAGGAGCATCCGATGCAGGCCGAGATCGAAGCCCCGACCCGCCCGCACCCGGCAGGCGTGGGGGCCGCAGGGGCCGCCGGCGACGTGCCGCGCACGATCCGCCTGAGCGACAGCGACAACGTCGCGATCGTGGTCAACGCCTTCGGGCTGCCGGCCGGCACGGTGTTCCCGGACGGGCTGGCGCTCGTCGAGTTCGTGCCGCAGGGCCACAAGGTGGCGCTCACCGACATCCCGGAGGGCGGCGAGGTCCGCCGCTACGGCGAGGTGGTGGGCATCGCGACGCAACCGATCCCGCGGGGCGCCTGGGTGGAGGAATCCCGCGTCGCGACGCCGGTCGCCCCCGCCCTCGACGCCCTGGAGATGGCCACCCGCGTGCCGGCCCCCCTGCCCCCGCTCGAGGGCTACACCTTCGAGGGCTACCGCAACCCGGACGGATCGGTGGGCACCAAGAACATCCTGGCGATCTCGATCAGCGTGCAGTGCGTCGCCGGCACCCTCGACGTGGCGATCCGGCGGATCAAGCAGGAGCTGCTGCCGCGCTACCCCAACGTCGACGACGTGGTCGGCCTGACCCACGCCTACGGCTGCGGCGTCGCCATCAACGCCCCCGAGGCGGTGGTGCCGATCCGGACCCTCCAGAGCCTCGCGCAGAACCCGAATTTCGGCGGCGAGGTCATGGTCGTCGGCCTCGGCTGCGAGAAGCTCGTCTCGGAGCGGCTCCTGCCCGACAGCGGCGCGGCCGGCGACGGGGTGGTGCGGCTGCAGGACGAGCGCCACCGCGGCTTCTCGGCCATGATCGACAGCATCCTGACCATGGCGGAGGCCCGCCTGGAGGTGCTGAACCGCCGGACCCGCGAGACCTGCCCGGCCTCCGAGCTGGTCGTCGGCCTGCAGTGCGGCGGCAGCGACGCCTTCTCGGGCGTCACCGCCAACCCGGCGCTCGGCTTCGCGGCCGACCTGCTGGTCCGCTGCGGCGCCACCGTGATGTTCTCCGAGGTGACCGAGGTGCGCGACGCGATCCACCTCCTCACCCCGCGGGCGAAGAGCCCGGAGGTCGCCGCGGCGCTGGTCCGCGAGATGGCGTGGTACGACGCCTACCTCGCCAAGGGCGAGGCCGACCGCCGGGCCAACCCGTCGCCGGGCAACAAGAAGGGCGGCCTCAACAACATCGTCGAGAAGGCGCTGGGCTCGGTCGCCAAGTCGGGCACGAGCGCGATCTCCGGGGTCCTGGCGCCGGGCGAGCGCGTCCGCGAGAGGGGGCTGATCTTCGCCGCGACGCCGGCGAGCGACTTCGTCTGCGGCACGCTGCAGCTCGCCTCGGGCATCACCCTGCAGGTGTTCTCCACCGGCCGCGGCACGCCCTACGGCCTCAGTCAGGCGCCGGTGATCAAGGTCGCCACCCGCACGGAGCTGGCCGAGCGCTGGTCCGACCTGATCGACCTCGATGCCGGCCGCATCGCCACAGGCGCGGCGACGATCGAGGAGGTCGGCTGGGAGCTGTTCCACCTGATCCTCGACGTCGCGAGCGGGCGCAAGCGCCCCTGGTCGGACCGGTGGGGGCTGTTCAACGACCTGACCCTGTTCAACCCCGCGCCGATCACCTGAGACTCACCGGCGGGACGGCGTTGCGTCCCGCCGCGTCGTCAGCGTGGCCGGACTCTGCTAGGCAGCCGGCACCGCCATGACGCTGCCGATTCCCTCCCTCCGGACCCTGCTCTTCCGCCTGCACTGGGCGCTCGGCCTCACCGCCGGCCTCGTCCTCGCCCTGATGGGGCTGACCGGGGCGCTGATGAGCTACGAGGAGGCGGTCACCGCCTTCGCCAACCGCGACCGGCTCGAGGTCGCGCCCGGCGGGCGGACGGCACTGCCCCCCGCGGCGCTGGCGGCGCGGATCGACGCGCAGGCGGGCGGCCGCGTCGCCAACGTGCTGACCCTGTCGGACGACCCGCGCGCGAGCGTCCACGTCCGCTTCGCCCGCGATCCCGAGACCCGCGCGCGGCCGCCCGCCGCCTACGCCGACCCCTACGACGGCGCGCTGCTCGGCCCGGTGCGGCTGGAGGGCGCCTTCACGACGGTGCGGGACCTGCACCGCTGGCTGCTGCTGCCCGGCGGGTCCAAGGGCTGGGGCCGCACGGTGACGGGCGCCTGCACCCTGGCGCTGCTGGCCTTCCTGGCGACCGGCCTCTACCTGCGCTGGCCCCGGATCCACCGCTGGCGGATCTGGCTGAAGCCGGCCCTGTCGCGGCCCGGCCGGCCGCGCTGGTGGTCGCTGCACGCCGTGGTCGGGACCTGGCTCCTGCCGGTCTACCTGGTCATCGCGCTGAGCGGCCTGACGTGGTCCTACCCGTGGTTCAAGGACGGCGCGACGCGGCTGCTCGTGGGCGCCCCCGACGCCGCGAAGCCGGTCGGCCGCAGGGCCGCCGGAAAGCCGGCCGATCCCGCCGCCGACGGCGCGGCCGTCGACCGCGCCTGGGCGGATTTCCGGGCGCGGACCGGCGCGGAGGCCGGGACGGCGGTCCTGACCCTGCCGGGCGCCGACACGAAGGCGATCCGCATCCGCTGGCTGCCGAAGGGCGTCGACGCGCCGAGCGCCCGCAACGAGATCCGCTACGATCCCGCCACGGGCGCGCTGCTGGCCTCCGAGCGGGCCGTCGACGCGCCGCTGGGCCGGCGCCTCCTGGACAACGTCCTGGAGGTGCATCGCGGCCGCTTCTTCGGCGACCTCGTCGCGCTGCTGTTCTGCCTCGCGGCGCTGGCCATGCCGGGCTTCGCGGCGACCGGCCTGACGCTCTACGTTCTGCGCCGCCGCGCCGGCGCCCGGCGCAGGACCGTCGCGGCCGGGGCGCCGGCGGGCGCCGTCCGCACGGCGAGCCCCTGACGGCGGCCTCCGGCGGGGCGACGGCCCGGCCGCTCGGGCGATGCGGCCCGCCCGTCAGAGCCGGGCGGTGATCGTCGCCAGCACCGTGAACGGCGCCCCGGGGGTGTTGTTGGTCGCGTTGGTCGGCGCCTCGATGTAGCGCGCGTTCGTCAGGTTGCGCATGTTCACCGACAGGCGCCAGTGGGCGTCGAAATCGTAGTACACGAGCGCGTCGAGCCGGTTGTAGGCGCCCACGGTGAAACTGTTGTCGAGGTCGCCGTAGCGTCGGCCGACATGGGTGACGCCGAAGCCGAGCCCGAGCCCGCGCAGCGGGCCGTCCTGGAACGCGTAGGTCGTCCACAGGCTGCCGCTGAACACCGGCACGCCGGTGAGCCGGTTGCCGACCGCGAAGGTCGTGTCCTTGGTGATCCGCGCGTCGATCAGGCCGACACTGCCGATGATGCTCCAGCCGGGCAGGATCTCGCCGGCCAGATCGGCCTCGACACCCCGCGACCGCTGCTGGCCGGTGATGACCGAGAAGGTGGGATTGCGCGGGTCGGTGGCCGCGACGTTGTCCCGGACGATCTGGAAGGCGGCCGCGCTCAGGGTCAGGCCGGGCGTGAGATCGACCCGGGTGCCGGCCTCGACCTGCTCGCCCGTGCTGGGCGGGGGACTCGCCACGTTCAGCACGCTGGCGGTCTGCGGCAGGAACGACGTGGCGTAGCTCGCGTAGAAGGTCAGCGGCTCGAACGGCCGGTAGATCAGCCCGACCCGCGGCGAGGCGCCGAACAGGGTCTGCTCGGGCGGCTGGGTCCGCGAGGCCGGCTGGCGGTTGAAATAGTACTGGCTGCCGAGATCGAACCGGGCCCCGACGACGAGCTGCAGGCCCGGCGCCAGCACGATCTGGTCCTGGACGTAGAGCCCGAACACCTCCAGCTTCTGCTTCAGGTCGGCCTGGAACTGGAGCGGCTGGAAGGCCGCGCCGAACATCGGGTTGAGGAAGCTGACCGGGGCGAGGTTGCCCTGCTGGGAGAAGGCGTGGCGGAAGCCGTTCGAGTACTCGAACCCGAGGAGCGCCGTATGCGCGAAGCCGAAGGTGTCGAACTTCATCACGGCCTCGGTCTGGCTGTCGACCGCGGCGAAGCGCGAATTGACCGTGGCTTCGCGCCGGCTCAGCAGCGTGCCGGCATTGTTGACCGATAGGGCACGGGCGGCGAACACGTCGAACGTGCCCCATTGCCCGGCGATGACCTGCCGGAGCGTCAGGTTCTCGTTGACGTCGTGCTCGGCCCGCATGGTGATCGTGTTGAACGCGCCGAAGTAGCGCGAGGACGGCTCACCGTAGAACCGGCCGATGTTGTCGAGCGGGACGCGGCCGCGGAAGGCCACCAGCCCCTCGTCGTACTGGGTGTGCTGGTTGGTGAATTCCGAGTTCACGTAGACCCGGGTGTCGGCGCTCGGCGTCCAGCTGAAGGCCGGCGCCACGAAGACGCGCCGGTTTGTGTCGCCGCCGTAGTTGCGGAAGGTCGGATCCTCCTGGGCGGCGAAGCTGAGACGCGCGGCGAGGCCCTCGACGGCGGGCAGCGCGCTCGACACGGAGCCCTGGAAGCGCCGGAAGCCGAAGCTGCCGCCCTGCACGCTCGCGTCGGCCGTGGGCTCGAAGGTGGGCCGGCGGGTCACGATGTTGATGACGCCGCCGGGATCGCCCCGGCCGAACAGCACCGAGGCCGGGCCCTTGATCACCTCGACGCGCTCGGCGTCC
Organism: Methylobacterium sp. D53M; assembly: GCF_053345625.1. Classification (NCBI taxonomy): domain Bacteria; kingdom Pseudomonadati; phylum Pseudomonadota; class Alphaproteobacteria; order Hyphomicrobiales; family Methylobacteriaceae; genus Methylobacterium; species Methylobacterium sp. D53M. The sequence goes on along the minus strand of NZ_JBKFAL010000007.1, from coordinate 26,835 downwards.
ACGAGGTCACGCGTGACCGGGTAGAAATTGATGGCCGGATCGACCAGCACGCCGTCGACGGCGAAGACCTGCGTGGAGAAGCCGCGGATCAGGTAGTTCTGCGACCGTCCCTGCACCGTGCTGCCGAGAACCACGTTGCTGACGTTGGTCACGGCATCGGTGAGCCGCAGATCCTGCTGGTCGGTGATCACCGAGCGGGACACGACGTTGATCGATTGCGGCGAGTCGCGCACCGGCGTGTCGGTGCGCGTGGCGGTCGCCGAGCGCGTCGCCCGGTAGCCCACGACGGGACCGTCGGCCCGCTCGCTGGCCGGGCCCGTGCCCGCAACGCTGAGTTCGGAGAGCACGACCTCGTCGGCGGCCGGGTCGGATTGCGCGCGGATCTCCGTCGGCGCGAGCAGGAGGAGCGACGTCGCGAGTCCGGTGCTGCAGATATTCAGGCGCGACCGGAAGTATTTGATGCGATCGACGGCGTCGATCCGGGCGGCGTGCATGATTTAAAATCGTTCTCAAGAGCGGCGTATCGACGCGGTGCGGTGTTTCTAGAGTGCAAACGCCGTCCTTTCTCAACGCCGATCCCGAAAGCCGCGGGTGACGCGCGCATCCTCTTCCCGGATGTGGCGCGGAAGGCACGCTTTGAGGGGCAATGCTTTGAAATCATTCAAAGATGCCAACTACAGAGTGTGTAATGCGTGGCCTTCGCAACCGGCTGAATCCCGGGCCGCGGGCCGACTCACGCCGTCGCGTCTGTCAGGTGACCGCGCGGGATCGCCCGGGAGAACGGCCGGCCGGCCCGCGCGAGGGGGGAAACGCGGACCGGCCGGCGTACCGCGCGCCGTGTCCGGCGCGCGATCGTCGATGGCGGTTCGACCGGCGCGCCGCCGGTGCGTCCCGAGGGCGCGGCGGCAGCGGTGCCGGGATCAGCGGCCGGCGTGTCGGCCCGCGTGCGTCGGGGCTGGCAGGCGACCGTCGAGCCCGGCGTCGAGGAGCGCGTGGAGCTGGGCGATCGCCGCGGCGACGTCGTAGTCGGGCAGCGCGGCCCGGCCGACGACGATCCCCTTCATCAGCGGCGCGAGCAGGGCGTAGAGCCCGGCCGGATCGCATCCCGGCGCGGTGGCGAGCCCCGCCAGGGTCGCCACGAACCAGTCGCGGCTCTCCGCCTCGGTCCGCGCCGTCATGGCGGCGATGTCCGGGTTGCGGGTCGATTCCGACCAGATCTCCACCCGCAGGGTCGCGGCCTCGCGGGTGATCGACGCGAAGTAGCGGGCGATGATGCCCAGCAACGTCCCGCGCGGATCGCCGCTGCCCTCCATCTCGGCGACCAGGAGCGTGCCGCGCTCGCGCTCGCGCTCCACCAGCCCGAGGACCAGGGCCTCCTTGGATTCGAAGTAGCGGTAGAAGTTGCCCGGACTCATCGCGGCCTCGCGGGCGAGGTCCTGCATGGTGGTGCGATGGAAGCCGTTGCGCGCGAAACAGGCCTCGGCGGCGTCGAGGATGTGCGCGCGCCGGGCGGACGGGTCGCCGCGGGCCTCCGCCCTCCTGTCCGCCGCGACGGTCACGATCCCGGCTGCGCCGTGACGGCGACCGGGGCGACGCGGCTCTGGTCCTTGCCCAGGCTGGCGACCGCGCAGGATTGCGGTCCCTGATGCAGGTCCGCGCAGATCCGGGCCTGCCAGCCGTCCGGGCCGGCGCCCGTCCAGTTGATCAGGGCCAGCCAGGCGAGGGCCAGGACGGCGCCGAAGGTCAGGTTGGCGGGGGTGCAGACGGCGCGGACGAGGGCGAGGGCGCCCGGGCCGCGGGCGCCGAAACGCTCGGCATCGAGATCGGACCAGCGGCCTTCGAGGGTGAGAGCCATCGCGCGCTCCTGTTTGCCCCACTCTTATAATGAACGTTCATTCTCATGTCAATGAACGTTCATTCTCGTCGCGGGCGATGGGTTGCGACGGCAGCGCACCGCTGGGACGGGGATATGCGAGGGCGGGGATCTACCGGGCGTGCCGGCGCGAGCGCGGCCGGGTCTCCGGCGGCGGTTCCGGTTTTCTCGGAACGGCTGTCCGGATCCACGCATGGGCGGGGAGTTCCTCCGGGGCTCGGATCCCTCGCGCCGCGGCCCGGCCGCCCGGGATCGGCGCGCGGCTCCGGTCAGGGCGGGGCCGGGCCGCGACCCGCATTCCGCAACCCTGCCCGCGACCCTGCCGCCGCGGCCTCGCGGTCCCGGCGCGTCCGGAAGCGCCGTCCCGGACGCGCGCGGCCTTTCGTCAGCCGAGCGTGGCCGGCTTGAGGGCGCCGGTCCGCTCGTGGAAGTCCGGGCCGTTGGTGGTCCGCGCCACGTGGCCGGCGCGGATCAGGTAGTCGCCGAAATGCTCGCCCGGCTGCCGGCCCTTCGCGTAGTCGGCGAAGAGCGGGTCGAGGGTGTCGCGGATCTCGGAGGCCGCCACGTCCTCCCGGTAGAGCTTGCTGAGCCGCGAGCCGTCGTGGGCGGCGCCCAGGTAGAGGTGGTAGCGCTCGGGGCCGCGGCCGACGAGGCCGATCTCCGAGATGAACGGCCGGGCGCAGCCGTTCGGGCAGCCGGTGGAGCGGATCGTGATCTCCTCCTCGGCGAGCCCGTGGGACGCGAGGCTCTCCTCCAGCTCGGTCATCAGGTCCGGCAGGTAGCGCTCGCTCTCGGCGAGCGCGAGGCCGCAGGTCGGCAGGGCCACGCAGGCGAGCGAGCTGCGCCGCAGCGCGCTCGCGCCCCGGGTCAGGCCGTACTCGTCGACCAGCGCGTCGATCTCGGCGCGCTTCTCGGCCGGGACATTGGCGATGATGACGTTCTGGTTGCCGGTGAGGCGGAAATCGCCCTGATGCACCTCGGCGATGCGGCGCAGGCCCGAGAGGAACTGCGCGCCGCCCGCGATGTCCTTGATCCGGCCCGAGGGCACGTAGAGGGTCAGGTGGTGGCGGCCGTCGTCGCCCTCGACCCAGCCGTAGCGGTCGCCGTTGCCCGTGAAGGTGAAGGGCTTGGGCGCGCCGAGCTTCTTGCCGGCGCGCTTCTCGACCTCGGCCCGGAAGGCGTCGAGGCCGTAGCGCTCGATCGTGTACTTGAGCCGGGCGTTCTTGCGGTTCTTGCGGTTGCCCCAGTCGCGCTGGACGGTCATCACCGCCTCGGCGACCTTCAGGGCGTCCTCGGGCTTCACGAAGCCCATCACGTCGGCGGTGCGCGGGAAGGTGTCGGGCTCGCCGTGGGTCATGCCCATGCCGCCGCCCACCGTCACGTTCCAGCCGGTGACCTGGTTCTTCTTGTCGAGGATCGCGATGAAGCCGAGGTCGTGGGCGAAGATGTCGACCTCGTTGGAGGGCGGCACCGCCACGACGGTCTTGAACTTCCGCGGCAGGTAGGTCCGGCCGTAGACCGGCTCGACCTCGGCCTCCTCCTCGCCGCCGACCACGCGCTCGCCGTCGAGCCAGATCTCCCGCCACGCGCTGGTCTTGGGCAGCAGCGAGTCGGAGATGTCCTTGGCGAGCTGGTAGGCGGCCTTGTGGGCGCCGGTCTGGGCGGGGTTCGTCGCCGCCATGACGTTGCGGTTGACGTCGCCGCAGGCCGCGATCGTGTCGAGCAGCGCGCCGTCGATGGCGGCCATCGTGCGCTTCAGGTTCGACTTGATCACGCCGTGGTACTGGAAGGTCTGGCGCGTGGTCGCGCGCAGCGCCCCGCCCGCGTAGGTCCGGGCGATGTCGTCGAGGATCAGCCACTGCTTCGGGGTGATGACGCCGCCGGCGATGCGCAGGCGGATCATGAAGCTGTAGGCCTTGTCGAGCTTCTTCTTGGTCCGCTCGGGGCGCAGGTCGCGGTCGTCCTGCAGGTACATCCCGTGGAACTTCACGAGCTGCCCGTCATCCTCCGAGATCGCCCCGGTGGCGTGCTTGAGCAGGCCGTCCGCCAGGGTGCCGCGGAGGTAGCCGCTGGCGATCTTGATGTGCTCGTTCGCCGCGAGCTTCTCCGCGCGCGCGGCCTCGGCGTCCGTGATCGGGCGCGTTGTCGGCGGGGTCTCGTAGACGCGCTTGGCCGGGGCGGTGGTCGGGCCGGGGGCCGGGGTCTCGGCGGCGTCGCGGGGGCTGTGGTCGTCCATGGGGTGAATCCGTCTGTCTGAACGCGTCTCCCAGCCCCCGCGTCAGGGGTGGGTGTCGAGCGGAGCGCGCGCCGGTTCACGGAAGGGGCGGGATCCGCGACGGTCCCCCTCTCCCCGGCGGGAGAGGGTCGGGGTGAGGGACGCGCCCTCTCCGGAAAGACCTGGATCCCTCACCCTGTCCCTCTCCCGCCCGGGAGAGGGGACCCGCGCCCCGTCCTGCTCCGCTGCAATCTCGATCCTGTGGCCTCGGAAGGCCGATCCGTCAGTAAACGTCCTGCTGGTAGCGGTGGCTGCGCTCCAGCGCCGCGACCTGCGCCTCGGCGTCGGCGGCGCTGAGGCCCTTCGCGCTCTGGTACGCGCCCACCACGGCGGCGCGCACGTCCTTGGCCATGGCCTTGGCATCGCCGCAGACGTAGAGATGCGCGCCCCCGTCCAGCCAGGAGACCAACTCCTGCGCGTGCTGGGTGATCCGGTCCTGAACGTAGACCTTCTCCGGCTGGTCCCGCGAGAAGGCCACGTCGATCTTCGTGAGCGACCCGTCCTCCAGGGCGTCCTGCCACTCGAGCTGGTACAGGAAGTCGTGGGTGAAGTGCCGGTCGCCGAAGAACAGCCACGAGCGCCCCGGGGCCTCCACGGCCCGGCGCTCCTGCACGAAGGCGCGGAACGGCGCGACGCCGGTGCCCGGCCCGACCATGATGATGTCGGTGGCCGGATCCTGCGGCAGGCGGAAGTGGCGGTTCGGCTTCAGCCGCACCCGCAGCTTGGCGCCGTCGCGGATCCGGTCGGCGACGTGGACCGAGGCGACGCCCGCGCGGGCGCGGCCGTGGGTCTCGTAGCGCACCGCCGCGATCGCGAGGTGGACCTCGTCGCCGACCTCCTTGCGGGAGGAGGCGATCGAGTAGGCCCGCGGCGGCAGCGGCCGGGTGATGGTGCCAATATGCTCGGCGGTGAGCTTCGCCGGGTAGGTCTCCAGCAGGTCGATCAGGTGGCGGCCCTCGATCCAGGCCTTGGCCTCGCCGCTGTCGACGAGCGTCTGCGCCTCCGCGTGGCCGGTCGCCTTCACGAAGCGCTCGATCGTGGCGGCCGACAGCGTGGTGATGTCCCGCTCGGCGAGCAGCGCCCGGCGCAGGGCCTCGTCGCCCGAGAGCCCGGCGGCGTTCAGGATCTCGTCCACGAGCTGCGGGTCGTTCTCGGGATAGATCTCCAGCGAATCGCCGGGCTCGTAGGCCGGCGCGCCGTCCTCGAAGGCAAGCGCGAGGTGGATCGTCTCCTTGTCGGAGCGCGACGAGTTGAGGTTCACGTGCTCGACGACCTCGACCACGACGGGCTCGCGGCTCGGCTCGGCGTCGTCGTCCTCGCCGGCGCCGGCGCGGGCGAAGTCCACCGCCACGACGTTGTCGGGCTGCTCGGCCGGGGCGAGCGCCTTCAGCGCACCCTTGATCCAGTCGGCGGCCGGCTTCTCGAAGTCGAGGTCGAGGTCGGCCCGCTCGGCGGCGCGCTTGGCGCCGAGCGCCTCGAAGCGCGCGTCGAGCGCCTTCCCGATGGCGCAGAACTCCGCGTAGGACGTGTCGCCGAGCGACAGGACCGCGAACTCGACGCCGTCGAGGCGCGGGGCGCCCTCCCCCATAAGCTCGCCGTAGGCCCGCACGGCCCGGGCCGGGGGCTCGCCCTCGCCCCAGGTGGCCGCGATGGCGATCAGCTTGCCGGCCTTGGGCAGGGTCGCGACGTCGAGGTCGGCGAAGTCCACCACCTTCGGCTTGAAGCCCTGCTTGCGCGCCAGCTTGGCGACGTTGCCGGCGAGCGCCTCGGAGTTCCCCGATTCGCTGGCGTAGATCACCGTCAGCGGCGCGGCGGCCTTGGGCGGGGCGGCCGGCACCGCGGCCGGCTGGCCGCCCGCGGCGTCGAGGCCCGCCAGGAAGCCGGCGAGCCAGGCGCGCTGCGTGGGGCTCGCGGTGCCGAGCACCGCGTCGAGGCTGGCGCGCTCGCCGTCCCCGAACGGGGCGGTGCGCGGGAGGAGATTCTGGCGGGACATCACGGGACCATGTCGGGGCCGGCGCGGCCGGTGTCAATCGAGAAACGTTCGTTTTGCAGAACGGGCGGCGTATAGGACATCACGTTCGCTGCACTGCGAAAAAAGAGAATATCATTCTCCAACCACGGCGAGGACGGGGGCCGTCCCCGGCAGGTGCCGCCCGTTCTTCGGGGGCGCCGGCAGCGGCAGGGCCGTGGTGGATTTCACCTTCTCCATCGCGAAGCGGGAGGTGACGTTCTTGAGCGGCAGCACCGCGATGAGGTGCTTGTAGAAGCTGTCATAGGCCTGCATGTCGGCGACGACGACCCGCAGCATGTAGTCCACGTCGCCGGCCATCCGGTAGAACTCCAGCACCTCCGGCATGGCCGAGACGGTTGCGGCGAAGCGCTGCAGCCACTCCTGGGAGTGGTCGGCCGTCTCGATGGAGACGAACACAGTCAGCCCGAGGCCCAGCTTCACCGGATCGAGCACCGCCACGCGCCGGTCGATGACCCCGTCGGCCTCCAGCTTCTGGATGCGCTTCCAGCACGGGGTCTGCGACAGGCCCACGCGCTCGCCGATCGCCGCGATGGAGAGCGTGGCGTCCGTCTGCAGCAGGGCGAGAATCTTCAGATCGATCGCGTCCAAAGCTGTCTCCGTGGGCTTCCGCCGCGCGCGGGGCGCGAGCGCATATACGTGTCTACCGGGACCAGTGAGAAGAATCTTTTACCTCGGGCCCATGCTGCCCGCGCCGGAAGCTGTGCGCAACCGCACGCCGAACCGCCGGTCCGACCCCGCCAAGCGCGCCAGGGCGCCTTGACTTCGTTCGGTATAGCGAACATTTCGACCGTTCGACAACAGGCACGGCGCTGGCCGTGGCCTTTCCACCACGCGAACCTCGGGACATGGCGCGATGACCCGTCCGGACCGACAGGCGGCCGACTCCCTCGCGGAGCGGCTGTCCGGGCTCGACCTTCCAGGCCGCCTCCACCTGATCGCCGCCGAGATCCCCGGCCGCCTCGTCTTCACGACGAGCCTCGGCGTCGAGGACCAGGCGCTCACCCACGCGCTGGCCATGGCGGGCCTCGCGAAGGGTCGCGTCGAGATCGTCACCCTCGATACCGGCCGCCTCTTCGCCGAGACCTACGACACGTGGACCGAGACCGAGTCGGCCTACGGCATCCGAATCACCGCCTACGCCCCCGAACGCGCGGCCGCCGAGGATTTCGTGCGGAGCGAGGGCATCAACGGCTTCCGGCGCTCGGTGGCGGCCCGTCAGGCCTGCTGCGGCTTCCGCAAGGTCGAGCCGCTCGGCCGCGCGCTCGCCGGCGCGAGCGGCTGGCTCACCGGGCTGCGGGCCGGCCAGTCGGCCAACCGCGCCGAGACGCCGCTCGCCGCCTTCGACGCGGAGCGCGGCCTGATCAAGCTGAACCCGCTGGCCGACTGGTCGCGGGAGCAGGTCGACCGCTTCGTGCGCGACAATTTCGTGCCCTACAACGTCCTGCACGATCGCGGCTTCCCGTCGATCGGCTGCGCCCCCTGCACCCGCGCCGTGAAGCTCGGCGAGCCCGAGCGGGCCGGCCGCTGGTGGTGGGAGCAGGAAGACAAGAAGGAGTGCGGCCTGCACGTCGGACGCCAAGTTGCGCACCCTGCGGCGGCCGTGCAGCCGGGCCAAGAGCCCGCGATCCTCGAGCCCGCCGCCTTCGAGACCACCCCGAATCAGACAGCCCGCCAGCCGGAGTTCGCCCGATGAGCGCCGCCCTCGCCGCCGCCGTGCAGCCGAGCGCCCCCACGCCCGCACCGACCGCCGCCGACCGCCTCAGCCATCTCAAGAGGCTGGAGGCCGAGAGCATCCACATCTTCCGGGAGACGGTCGCCGAGACCGAGAACCCGGTGATGCTCTACTCGATCGGCAAGGATTCCTCGGTGCTGCTGCACCTCGCCCTCAAGGCCTTCGCGCCCGGGCGGCTGCCGTTCCCGCTGCTCCACGTCGACACGACGTGGAAGTTCCGCGAGATGATCGCCTTCCGCGACGCCCGCGCGAAGGAACTCGGCCTCGACCTCCTGGTCCACACCAACCCGGACGGGCTCGCCCGCGGTGTCGGACCGGTGAGCCACGGCTCCGAGGTCCACACCGACGTGATGAAGACGCAGGCCCTGCGGCAGGCGCTCGACAAGCACAAGTTCGACGCGGCCTTCGGCGGCGCCCGCCGCGACGAGGAGGCGAGCCGCGCCAAGGAGCGGATCATCTCCCTGCGCACCGCGCAGCACCGCTGGGACCCGAAGCGCCAGCGCGCCGAGCCCTGGCACCTCTACAATCTCAAGAAGAAGCGCGGCGAGTCTCTGCGCGTCTTCCCGCTGTCGAACTGGACCGAGCTCGACATCTGGCTCTACATCGAGCAGGAAAACATTCCGATCGTGCCGCTCTACTTCGCCAAGGAGCGGCCGGTGGTCGAGCGCGAGGGCCAGCTCATCATGGTCGATGACGAGCGCCTGCCGCTCGCCCCCGGCGAGACCCCGCAGCAGCGCCTCGTCCGCTTCCGCACGCTCGGCTGCTACCCGCTGACCGGCGCGGTCGAGAGTGACGCCGCCTCCCTGCCCGAGATCATCGGCGAGACGCTGGCGGCGCGCACCTCGGAGCGCCAGGGCCGGGTGATCGACAAGGACGGCGCGGGCGCCATGGAGCGCAAGAAGCAGGAGGGCTATTTCTGATGACGCTCCACCAGGCTCCCACGGCCTTCACCGACCGGGCCTCCGGCTACGCGGCGTTCCTGACCGCTCACCGCAACAAGGCGGTGCTGCGCTTCATCGCCTGCGGCTCGGTGGATGACGGCAAGTCGACCCTGATCGGGCGGCTCCTGCACGACACCAAGCAGATCTTCGACGACCAGATCTCGGCGCTCCAGCGCGATTCCCGCAAGCACGGGACGCAGGGGCAGGAGATGGACCTCGCGCTGCTGGTGGACGGCCTCCAGGCCGAGCGCGAGCAGGGCATCACCATCGACGTCGCCTACCGGTTCTTCTCCACCGACAAGCGCTCCTTCATCGTGGCCGACACCCCCGGCCACGAGCAGTACACCCGCAACATGGCCACCGGCGCCTCGACGGCCGACGTGGCGGTGATCCTGGTCGACGCCCGCCAGGGCCTGACCCGGCAGACGCGGCGCCACGCGCTGCTCGTGTCGAATCTCGGGATCCGCCGCGTCGTGCTGGCGGTGAACAAGATGGACCTCGCCGGCTGGGCGCAGGGCACCTTCGACGGCATCGTGTCGGGGTTCTCGGACTTCGCCCGCGGGCTGAAATTCTCCGAGGTCAAGGCGATCCCGCTCTCGGCCAAGAACGGCGACAACGTCGTGGACGCGGGCGTCGCGGCGCCCTGGTACACGGGCGGCACCCTGCTCCACTACCTCGAGACCGTGCCGGTCCGCGCGGAGGCGCTGAACGCGCCGTTCCGGATGGCGGTGCAGTGGGTCAACCGGCCCAATTCCGAGTTCCGCGGCTACAGCGGCCGGATCGCCAGCGGCCGGGTGCGGCCGGGCGATTCGGTGACGGTGCAGCCCTCCGGCCGGACCTCCACGGTGGCGCGGATCTACACCGCCGACGGCGACCTGCCCGAGGCCGGCGAGGACGAGTCGGTGACCCTGGTGCTGGCCGACCAGATCGACGCCTCCCGCGGGCAGGTGATCGTGGCCACCGACGCGCCGATGCGGGTCACCGAGACCCTCGACGCGCGCCTGTTCTGGGCGGCCGAGACCGATCTCAGCCCGGGCGCGAGCCTGCTCGTCAAGATCGGCACCGCCACGGTCACCGCGACCGTGGAGCGGATCGCCTCGCGGATCGATCCGGAGACCGGCCAGCCCGGCCCGGCCGAGCGCCTGTCGGCGAACGACATCGCCGACGTGAGCCTGCGCTTCGACCGGCCGGTGGCGGTGGACCCGTACGCGGAGAACCGCGAGACCGGCAGCCTGATCCTGATCGACCGCGAGACCACCGATACGGCAGCCCTCGGGCTCATCCTGGCGCCGAAGGCGGGAGCCGCGCAGGCGGCGACGCCCGGTGCGAAGCCTGCTGAAGGATCGGGGTTCCTGGCCCGTCTCGGGCGCCTGCTCGGGCGCTGAGGACGACCCGCGGACCCTGGCCGTCTCAGGTGATGGCTGCGACAGGGCCGTCCCTGCGAGCGGAGCGAAGCGATCCAGCCGGCGCGACGACTCCCGCCGTCGCGCTACCCTGGGTCACGTCGCTGCGCTCGTGATGACGGTGCGGGTCGCACCGCTCGGACGACGGATCAGACCAGCCTGAAGCGCAGCTCACCGAGCCCTTCCAGCTCGGACACGACCTCGTCGCCGGGTTTCAGCCACGCGCGGTCCTTGCGCGGGATCTTCTCGCCGAAGATCACCCCCTGCGGGGTCCCGGTGTAGAAGATGTCCCCCGGCTTCAGGGTCATCACCTTCGACGCGAAGCTGATCAGCTGGCGGCAGTTGAAGATCATGTCGTTGGTGCTCCAGTCCTGGCGCACCTGGCCGTTGACCAGCGTCTTGAGCTTGAGATTGTTCGGGTCCTTCACCCGGTCGGCGGTGACGAGGTAGGGGCCGAGCGGCGCGAACCCGTCCGAGGTCTTCCCGATCATGAATTGCGACGTCAGCGTCTGCAGATCCCGGGCGCTGAAATCGTTGCCCGTGCAGTAGCCTGCCAGGTAATCGAGGGCGTCCGCCTCGGAGACGTTCCGGCATTCCCGGCCGAAGACCAGCACCAGCTCGGTCTCGTAGTCGAATTCCCGCGCCGCCTGGGTCGGCAGCGCGATCGTGCCGCCGTGGTGGTTCAGGGCGTTGTTGTACTTGTTGAACAGCGGCGGGTCCTTGGGGATCGGCGTGCCGGTCTCCTCCGCGTGGTGGCGGTAGTTGAAGCCCATCATGATGATCTTCTCGGGCCGCGTGACCACCGGCCCGTAGGCGATGCCGGATTCCGCCAGCATGAGGCGCCCGTCGGGTGCGGCCTCGACCGCGTCGATCAGCGCCCGCAAGGCCGGGCCGCGCCCGTTCTGGAGGAGGTCGTCCATGTCGGCCGGAACCGGCATCCCGAGCGCCCGGCCGGCGGCTTCGACATCGAGGATGCCGTCCTTCGTCTTCACGCCCAGGGCGTAGCCGTCGCCGCGGCGCATGTTGATGAGGGTCATGTCCCGGGGCATGCCGAAGGGCGGCGCCGCCGCCGATGTGGTCTTCGGCGCCGCATTCCGCTCCTCGGCCGCCCGGGCCGGCGCCGCCGCGGCGGCGAGGCCCGCGGCCGTGGCGGTCAGGAATTCGCGTCGGTTGCCCATGCTGCCTCTCCTCCGGTCGGCCCGTCTGGTCGCGGGCGTGAACCGGGAGGAGCCTGCACGGCCGGCGCCGCCGCCGCCAGGACCCGCGGCGGGTGCCGGGTGACGGCTCAGGCCGCCTGTGAGGTCGCGCCGAGCCCCCAGGCTTGGGCCAGCAGCGCGTAGGAGTCGTGCCGCGCTGCCTGGTCGGGGATCGCCGAGACGATCATCAGCTCGTCGGCCTGCGTGCGCTGGACCATGTCGGCGAGCCGGGCCCGCAGGGTCTCGGGGCCGCCCACGTGCAGGCGGTCGCGGCCCCGCTCGATCTGCATCCGCTCGCCGTCGGAATACGGATAGTCCAGCGCCTCGGCGAGGCTCGGCAGTGGCCGGTACTCGCCGCGCTCCCGCCGCAGCGTCGCGAGCCGCGCGCTGGACGCGAGTCGCTCGGCCTCCGCGTCCGTGGCGGCGCAGATCGCCGCCACCGCCAGGATCGCGTGGGGCTTCGCGCCGAGCCGCGTCGGCCGGAACCGGTTCCGGTAGTCCAGCATCGGCGGCTCCGCGGGCATCCCGGAGAAGTGCTGCGCGAAGCCGAAACCGCAGCCGATCTCGCCAGCGAGGCGGGCGCTGTAGTCGGAGGACCCGAGCAGGAAGATCGGCGGCAGCGCCACCCCCGCGGGGCTCGCCTCGATCCGCGCGAACGGGTGCCCCTCCGGGAAGCCGCCGTCCCAGAACAGCAGCTCCTGCAGGCGGTCGAGGAAGTCGTCCCCGCCCTCCCCCGGCGCTTCCCGGCGGCGCAGCGCCCGCGCGGTGAGGCCGTCGGTGCCGGGCGCGCGCCCCAGACCGAGGTCGATCCGGCCCGGGAACAGGGCCTCCAGCACCCGGAAGCGCTCGGCGACCATGAGCGGCGCGTGGTTCGGCAGCATGATGCCGCCCGAGCCGACCCGGATGTTGCGGGTCGCGGCGGCGATCTGGCCGATCATGATCTCGGGTGCCGGGCTCGCCACGTTGGGGAGCGCGTGGTGCTCGGCCAGCCAGTAGCGCCGGTAGCCGAGGTTATCGACGCGGCGGGCGAGGGCCAGCGTGTCGTGCAGCGCCCGCGCCGGGGTCGAGTCGGCGCCGACGAAGGAGAGGTCGAGGACGGAGAGCGGGGTCATGCCGGAGAGATGGGGGCGTGGGCCGGTCGGCGCGAGGGCATGATTGTCCGCGGCCCGCCATGCGCGTCACGGTGCGGGTTCATCGTCAGGCCGAGCGCTCTGATACAGCGCCTCGAAATCGCGGCCACCGTAGAACACGTTGGTGATCGTCACCCGGTCGGCCTCGACCCGATAGGCGATGACGGCGGATCGCTCGAACGGCGCGGTTCGGAGGCCCGGCTCCAGATCGTGGCGCGCCCGCCCACCATGGGGCGCATCGCCGATTCGACGACAGCGCGCGATGATCCGCCGGATGAAGCCCTCGGCGATGTTCTGGTCCTGGCTGGCCTGGAGCACGACGTCGAAGATGTTCGCGAGGTCCGCCGCTGCACTGCCCTGGAACGCGACGGGCAGGTTACGCACGGCGGCGCTCGTCACGTGCCTGAGCGAACAGGGCTTCCATGTGCGCCTCGACTTCCTCGAGGCTCAGCGGCGGCCGCGGATCGTCCAGGGAACGCCGGATGCGGGCGCGGATGTCATCGAGACGCTCGGCATCCTCGCGTCGCTGGCGCTGCAGGGCGTGCACGGCCTCGTCGAGCAGCGCGTCCACCGAAGCGTACTCACCGGCCTCGACGCTCTCCCGCACGGCGCGGAGCGTGTCCGGCGCCAGGGTGATGCTGATCGTCTCGCCCATCGGCAGGGCCTCTCGTTCCGTCCCGATTCCGAGGATCATAGCAGAAACGTCGCTCCCGCGCGCCGCCGCGGCGTCTCACGCTTGCCGGCTCAGCGTCCCGGGCCTAGGGTCCGCCGCGCCGCGGGGAAGCGGCGCCTGACCGCAAAAATCCGGAGCACCGCACGCCATGGCTCTCCTCGCCGACGTCCTCTCGCGGGTGAAGCCGTCCGCGACCATCGTGATGACCCAGAAGGCCCGGGACCTGAAGGCCTCCGGCGTCGACGTCATCAGCCTGTCGGTGGGTGAGCCCGACTTCGACACGCCCGAGCACATCAAGCAGGCCGCCATCGCGGCGATCCACCGGAACGAGACCCGCTACCCGCCGGTCTCCGGCATCGTGCCCCTGCGCGAGGCGATCGTGCGCAAGTTCAAGCGCGAGAACGGGCTCGACTACAAGGTCTCGCAGACCATCGTGGGCACCGGCGGCAAGCAGGTGCTGTACAACGCGTTCCTCGCCACGCTGAACCCCGGTGACGAGGTGGTGATCCCCCGCCCCTACTGGGTGTCCTACCCGGAGATGGTCGGGCTGTGCGGCGGCACGCCGGTCTTCGCCGACACCGACATGGCCAACGGCTTCAAGCTCCAGGCCGAGGAGCTCGACCGGGTGCTGACCCCGAAGACCAAGTGGATCGTCCTCAACTCGCCGTCGAACCCGTCGGGCGCCGCCTACTCCCGCGCCGAGATGAAGGCGCTCACCGACGTGCTGCTCCGCTACCCGGACGTGCACATCCTCACCGACGACATCTACGAGCACCTCACCTACGGCGACTTCGCGTTCGTCACGCCGGCCCAGGTCGAGCCGCAGCTGATCGAGCGGACGCTGACGATGAACGGCGTCTCGAAGGGCTACGCCATGACCGGCTGGCGCATCGGCTACGCGGCCGGGCCGGAATCGCTCATCAAGGCGATGGACTTCGTCCAGGGCCAGCAGACCTCCGGCGCCAGCACGATCGCGCAGTGGGCGGCGGTGGCCGCCCTCGACGGGCCGCAGGACCACCTCGCCACGTTCCGGGCCGCCTTCCAGGGCCGGCGCGACCTCGTCGTGTCGATGCTCAACCAGACCAACGGGCTGACCTGCCCGACGCCGGAGGGCGCGTTCTACGTCTACCCGTCCTGCGCGGCGCTGATCGGCAAGCGGACCGAGGCCGGCAAGACCATCGAGACCGACGAGGACTTCGTCATGGAGCTGCTCCAGGCCGAGGGCGTGGCGGCGGTCCACGGCTCGGCCTTCGGCCTCGGCCCGAACCTGCGCATCTCCTACGCGACGTCGAACGCGGTGCTGGAGGAGGCCTGCCGGCGCATCCAGCGCTTCTGCGGCTCGCTGCGGTAGCGGCCCCGAGGTCCCGGAGGCGTCCCGTGCCCACGATCGCGGTGATCGCCCCGGGCGCCATGGGCAGCGCCGTCGGGGCCCGGCTCGCCGGGCACGGCGCCCGGGTGCTGACCTCCCTGGACGGGCGCGGGGCGGCGAGCCGCGCCCGGGCCGCGGCCGCCGGCATGGCGCATGCCGGGGACGGCGACCTCGCCGCCGCCGACCTCTTGCTCTCCATCGTGCCGCCCGCCGACGCGGAGGCGCTGGCCCGCCGGCTCGCGCCCGCCCTGGCGGCGGCCCCGCGCAAGCCGGTCTACATCGACGCCAACGCCGTCAGCCCGGAGACGGTCGGGCGCGTCGCCGGGATCGTCGCGGCCACCGGCGCGCCATTCCTCGACGGGGCGATCCTGGGCCTGCCGCCGAAGCCCGGCGCCAAGGGGCCGCGCGTCTACGTCTCCGGTCCCGAGACGGACCCGGCCCTGGTCCTGCGCGACCTCGGCCTCGACCTGCGCGTCTGCCCCGGCGACGTCGGCGCCGCCTCCAGCCTGAAGATGAGCTATGCCGGCCTCAACAAGGGCCTGACGGCGCTCGCCGCGCTCGTGATCGGCGCCGCCGAGCGCGCCGGCGCCGGGGAAGCGCTGCTGGCCGAGCTCGCCGAGAACGAGCCGGCGCTGCTGGCCCGGTTCGCCAGGGGCCTGCCCGACATGGCGCCGAAGGCCTATCGCTGGGCGCCCGAGATGGAGGAGATCGCCGGGTTCCTCGGGCCCGACGCGGCCGGGCGGCAGGTCTTCTCCGGCTACGCCGCGCTCTACCGGCGCCTCGCCGCGGAGAACGGCGCGGACGAGATCGCCGCGCTGATGCGCTTCGCCGCAGCCGCGGCGGAGCACTGATCGCCGCGGGGTCCCGGAAACGGCCCCGCCTCTGTTGCCGGCTCGGCTGTCACCCTCTACACGGGCTGTCCCCAGCGGCCGATGCGCCTGAAGGTTTCGCGAGCCCGCTCGGGCCTGCATGGCGGCGGGGTCGGCAGTGACGGGACGGTCCGGACCAGTTCTCTGGGCCGTTCCTGTGAGGCTCAGTGGGCCGAGTCGCTGCAGGAGTGTCGGGAGCGCGGGGAACAGGAACCGCGGGTCCGGCGCATGGCCCACATGATTTCCCACCCGATTCCGCCCGCGAGACGGGTCGCGGGCGCGAGCCCCTGACCCGTTCCGGGACAGGGGCGCACGGGGCCGTTGCGGCTTCGTTCACGCTCCCGCGCGATGATGCGTCCGGGCCGGGGATCCGGTTCCGCGTAACCGCGTTCTCTCGGGCCTGACGACCATGCGAGCCCTGCTCACCAGCGGCATCAAGGCGATCCTCGGCATCGCCGCGCTCTCAACCGCCGCGCACTGGACCCTGCGGGTGCAGCGCGAGTCCGCCGCCCCCGCGGTCGCGACGGCGAGCCTCGCCGAGCCCACCGCGACCGGCTCCATCGAGCCGCGCCGGGTCGAACGGGCCGCCGCGCTGGCGCCCGCGCCGGTCGCCGCGGCGGCGCCTGTTCCCGCTGCGCCCGCGCGCGCCGCCGCGGGGCTCGACCAGTCGCACCTCGCCGCTCTGATCGCCGGCGCGACGCCGCCCAAGCCGAAGCTCGCCAAGGCCGCGACCAAGACGGCCTCCGCCGAGAAGGCCCCCGCCGCCGAGAAGGTCGCGGCGAAGCGCTGAGCCGCCGCCGGCGCGGGCGACCGTGCCGGCTGCATGGTTCCCCTGCGCGCCGGCCGATACCCGCGCGGCGCCGGGCGTGGCAGGGGTTTCAGCCTCTACCGAGATTGGTCAGGCATGAGCACGCAGGTCGCGACCTCCGTCCCCGACGACAGCGCCGCGCCGCGCGCCGCTCCGGAGGCCGACCTCGCCGGCCGCCGGCGGATCGTCGGCATCGCCCTGATGTGCGGGGCCGTCGCCTTCTTCGCGAGCCTCGACGCCTGCGGCAAGACCCTGGCCCGGGCCGGCGTCGATCCCCTGGTCACCACCTTCATGCGCTACGCGGCGAGCGTCGCCATGATCTCGCTGTTCATCAACCCGGTGCGCACGCCGGGCGTCGTGAAGAGCCGGCGCCTGCCGCTGCAGATCGCGCGCTCCCTGCTGCTCTTCGCCTCCACGGCGCTCAACTTCCTGGCCCTGCGCTACCTGCAGCTCGCCGAGACGATCTCGATCCAGTTCGCCGCGCCGCTCACCGTGGCGCTGCTCGCCGGGCCGCTGCTCGGCGAGTGGTCGTCGCGGGCGCGGCTGGCGGCGATCGGCGTCGGCTTCCTGGGCGTGCTGGTGATCGTGCGGCCGGGCGTCGGCGGCATGCATCCGGCCGCGCTGCTCTGCGTCGCCAACGTCGTGGTCTACGCCTTCTACGCGATCATCACGCGCAAGCTCGCGGCCTACGACTCGACCGCCACGACCATGTTCTACACGGGCCTCGCGGGACTCGCGCTGATGGCCCCGCTCCTGCCGTGGATCTGGACGAGCCCGGCGAGCCTGACCCACTGGGCGCTGCTGTTCGGGGTCGCGCTGTTCGGGACGCTGGGCCACTGGCTGCTGGTGATGGCCCATGCCCGGGCCCCGGCCAACGTGCTGGCGCCGTTCATCTACACGCAGCTGCTGTGGTCGGTGACGCTCGGCTTCCTGCTGTTCGGCGACGTCCCGAGCCGCTGGACCGTGGCGGGCGCCATGATCGTCGTGGGCTCCGGCCTGTACCTCCTGGCGCAGGAGACGATCCGCCGGGAGGCGCGGCCGGCCGCCTGAGGCGACCGGCCGGACCCTGTTACGGGACCCTGTCAGCGGCCGAGGCGCTCCTGGCGCTCCATCCGCTCCTCGCGGCGGTTCTCGCGCGCCCGGCGGGCCGGGTCCGGATCGGTGCCGAGCACGCCGCCGACGGTGCCGGTCGCCGCGCCGACCGCGCCGCCGACGACCCCGCCCACGGGGCCGGCCGCAGCCGTGCCGTCCTCGACGCCGCGCTGGGCGCCGCGCGCCGTGCCCTGGGCCTCCGCGGCGCCCGCGTAGGCCAGCGGCGCGAGGGCGAGGGTCGCGATCAGAAGCTTCTTCATGGGGCTACTCCCGGATGTCTGTCCGAATCGGCTCCGCGCCGCCGCGGCGGGCGGAGGGTGTGTCGGTCAACGGTTCAGACGCCGATTGGTCCCATCCGCGGTCACGGGCGCGTGATCCGCGCTGCCGCTGGCCTCCGGCCGGGGCGGCTGGTAGAGAACCCGTCATGCACGCTTCGCGCGCCCTGCGCGGCCCCGGCCGCCCGATCCGAATTACCGGCCCGGCCTCCGCCTGAGGGCCCGCTCCAGCGCGGCCGCGCGGAGGTCCGGGATCCTCCTGCCGCCCGACCCGATTCCGCCGGCCCGACGCAGCCGGCCCGACCGCCGATGCGAGATCCGATGACCGCCCCCGAGACCGCGCCCGCCCGCGACTATTCCAAGACCCTGTTCCTGCCGCAGACCGAGTTCCCGATGCGCGCCGGCCTGCCGGTGCGCGAGCCGCTCTTCATCGAGCGCTGGAAGCGGATGGACCTCTATGGCAAGCTGCGCGCCCGCGGCCAGGGCCGGCCGAAATTCGTGCTCCACGACGGGCCGCCCTACGCCAACGGCAACATCCACATCGGCACGGCGCTCAACAAGATCCTCAAGGACGTGGTGGTCCGCTCGCAGACCGCCCTCGGCTTCGACGCCAACTACGTCCCGGGCTGGGACTGCCACGGCCTGCCGATCGAGTGGAAGATCGAGGAGCAGTACCGCGCCAAGGGCCGCAACAAGGACGACGTGCCGGTGATCGAGTTTCGGCAGGAATGCCGGACCTTCGCGGCCCAGTGGCTCGACGTGCAGCGCGAGGAGTTCAAGCGGCTCGGCGTCACCGGCGACTGGGACCATCCCTACGCCACCATGGCGTTCCCCGCCGAGGCCGTGATCGCCGACGAGCTGATGAAGTTCTCGATGAGCGGCCAGCTCTATCGCGGCTCCAAGCCGGTGATGTGGTCGGTGGTCGAGAAGACCGCGCTCGCTGAAGCCGAGGTCGAGTACGAGGAGCACGTCAGCGACACGATTTTTTGCGCGTTTCCGATCCGGTCCGGCGCCGAGGGCGATCTCGCGCAGGCGCGGGTGGTGATCTGGACGACCACTCCGTGGACGATCCCGGGCAACCGCGCCGTCGCGTTCTCCAAAAAAATTGCCTACGGCCTGTACCGGGTGACGGAGGCGCCGGCCGACAACTGGGCGGTGCCCGGCCAGACCTACCTGCTCGCCGACAGCCTCGCCGCCACGGTGTTCAAAGCCGCCCGGGTCGAGGCGTTCGCGCGCGTCGCCGACGTGAGCCCGTCGACGCTCGCCGGCCTGACCCTGGACCACCCGCTGGCGAAGCTCGGCTACGGCTTCGCCGTGCCGATGCTCGACGGCGAGCACGTCACGGACGAATCCGGCACGGGCTTCGTCCACACGGCGCCGAGCCACGGCCGCGAGGATTTCGAGCTCTGGATGGCGAGCGGCCGGCTGCTGCGCGGGCGGGGCATCGACACGACCATCCCCTACACGGTCGACGCCGACAGCGTGCTCACGGAGGCCGCTCCGGGCTTCACCGGCACCCGCGTGCTCACCGCCAAAGGCGAGAAGGGCGACGCCAATAAGGCGGTCATCGCCGCGCTGACGGAGGCCGGGGCGCTGATCGCCCGCGGGGTGCTGCGCCACCAGTACCCGCATTCCTGGCGGTCCAAGAAGCCGGTGATCTTCCGCAACACGCCGCAATGGTTCATCGCCATGGACCGGCCGGTGGATTCGCTGGGCAACCGGACGCTGCGCGAGGTGGCGCTCCAGGGCATCGACGACACCCAGTGGGTGCCGACCCAGGGCAAGAACCGCATCACCGGCATGGTCGCCAACCGGCCGGACTGGGTGGTCTCGCGCCAGCGCGCCTGGGGCGTGCCGATCACCGTCTTCGTCCACCGCGACACCGCCGAGATCCTGAAGGACGACGCCGTCAACGCCCGCATCCGCGACGCCTTCGCGGCCGAGGGCGCCGACGCGTGGTTCCGGGACGATGCCGCGCAGCGCTTCCTGGCGCCCGACCACGACCCGGCCGCCTACGAGAAGGTCACCGACGTCCTCGACGTCTGGTTCGATTCCGGCTCGACCCACGCCTTCGTGCTCGACGATCCGGAGGCCTTCCCGGGGCTCGCCGGCGTCACGCGCGTCCGCGACGGCGGCCAGGACCGGGTCATGTACCTGGAGGGTTCCGACCAGCACCGCGGCTGGTTCCAGTCCTCGCTGCTCGAATCCGCCGGCACCCGCGGCCGGGCGCCCTACGACATCGTCCTGACCCACGGCTTCGTGCTCGACGGCAAGGGCCTGAAGATGTCGAAGTCGAAGGGCAACGTCGTCGCGCCGCAGAGCGTCATCAAGGATTCGGGCGCCGACATCCTGCGCCTCTGGGTCGCCGCCTCTGACTACACCGACGACCTGCGCATCGGCCCGGAGATCATCAAGACCTTCGCCGAGACCTACCGCAAGCTGCGCAACTCCCTGCGCTGGATGCTGGGCTCGCTGGCCCACCGGGTCCAGGGCGACGACGTGGCCTACGCCGACATGCCGGAGCTGGAGCGGCTGATCCTGCACCGGCTCGCCGAGCTCGACGGCGAGATCCGCGAGGCCTACGCAGCGTTCGACACCAAGCGGGTGGTGGCGCTGCTCAACGGCTTCATGACCGGCGACCTGTCGTCCTTCTACTTCGACGTGCGCAAGGACGCCCTGTACTGCGATCCCGTGTCCTCGGTCCGCCGGCGGGCGGCGCTGCAGGTGATCGACGAGGCCTTCCGCCGGGTGACGATCTGGCTCGCCCCGGTGCTCGCCTTCACCGCCGAGGAGGCGTGGCTCGACCGCTACCCGTCCGAGGACGGCTCGGTGCATCTCCAGACCCTGCCGGAGACCCCGGCCGCGTGGCTCGACCCTACCCTCGCGGAGCGCTGGCAAAAGATCCGGCGGGTGCGGCGGGTGGTCACCGGCGCCCTGGAGATCGAGCGCGCGGCCAAGCGCATCGGCGCGAGCCTGGAGGCGGCGCCGACGGTCTACGTGGCCGATCCGGACCTGCTCGCGGCGCTCGAGGGCTGCGACTTCGCCGATACCTGCATCACCTCGGCCATCGCCGTGGTGGCGGGCGAGGGCCCGGCCGAGGCCTTCCGCCTCGACGAGGTGCGCGGCGTGGCGGTGGTGCCGAGCCCGGCCGAGGGCCGCAAGTGCGCCCGGTCCTGGCGGGTCAGCCCGGAGGTGGGCAGCGACCCGGACTACCCGGACGTGACGCCCCGCGACGCCCAGGCCCTGCGCGAGTGGGACGCGGCGCATCCGGAGGCGAGCGCGGCGTGAGGGCGTTCCGCGTCGTCGGCGGCGCCACCCCCTCTCCCCGCCCGCGGGGAGCAGGGGGCGCCGGCCCGGGCCGAGTGCGCCGCCCGTGACGCCCTTCCGCGCCGGCCTCCTGGCCCTCGTCCTCACCCTGATCCTCGACCAGGCCAGCAAGCTCGGCCTCTATTTCGGCACCGACCTCGTGCTGACGCAGCCCTGGCGGCTGGCGCCCTTCGCCGATTTCGTCGTGGTCTGGAACCGGGGCGTCTCCTACGGGCTGTTCCAGCAGGAGGGCGGGATCGGCCGCTGGCTCCTCGTGGCCCTGTCGCTGGCCGCCGCCCTCGGCCTCGGGATCTGGATGCGCCGGGCCACGTCGCGGCTCCTCGGGATCGCCCTCGGGCTGATCGTCGGGGGGGCGCTCGGCAACGCCATCGACCGGGCCGCCTACGGCGCCGTCTTCGACTTCGTCCACCTGCATGCCGGCGGCTGGTCCTGGTACGTGTTCAACGTCGCCGACGCGGCGATCGTGGCCGGCGTGATCGGCCTGATCCTCGACAGCCTGTCCCCGGACGGCCGCAGGGGCCGGGCGTCCCCGCCGCAGGGCGACCCGGCGCCGCGCCTGTGATCCCTGCAACACACAGGTCCTCCCGCGTCCCCCTCCTGGCGCGACGCAGTCAAGGCGCCATACGATCGCCGGAAACCGGTCTCAGGCCGGGACCTGTCGGATCGGGCCGCGCCGCGGCCTTCCCAGAGCCGGACGCTCCGTCCGGAACCCGTGAGGCAGCATGACCGGGCATCGCAGGCTTCGTCCCCTCCTCTCCGCCGCGGTGGCCCTGGCTCCGCTCTGCGTCGTCGGTGCCGCGCACGCGCAGGAGCGCGGCGAGTTCATGCGCGACGCCCTGTCGGGCATCGGCCTCCTGGAGAAGCGCCAGGATCCGATCGACTATCACGAGCGGCCGCCGCTGGTGATGCCGCCCAAGATCGACGGCAAGGCCCTGCCGCAGCCGCGGGCGCGCTCCACCAGCACCGCCTGGCCGAAGGATCCCGAGATCGTGGAGCGCGAGCGCGCCGCCGTGGAGCGGCGCAATCCCAAGGGCTCCCAGGCCCAGGGCCGCTACGACGACAACAACGCGACGCTCTCCGTGGAGGAGATGCGCGGCGGCCGCCGTGCCGGCGCGGGCCTGACGACCACCGCCGAGCGCAAGCCCGGCGACAACAACCGCGACGACAGCCTGCTCAGCCCCTTCGAGCTGCTCAAGGGCAAGAGCGCCAACGCCGAGCCCTCCGACATCGAGCCGAGCCGCGACACGCTCACGGACCCGCCGACCGGGTACCGGCAGTCGCCCAAGCAGCTGGCCCGGCCGCCGTCGAGCGACCCGATCAACAACGCCAGCCGCGAGCGCGAGGAGTCGGATCCCCGCGCGTATCTCCGTCAGCGCGCGCAGCAGTGACGGGGGCGCCGTGTCGCCGTTGCAACGGCGCCGCGGCGTGGCAACATGAGATGATCGTCCCGGTGCGGTTCTTGCGCCCCGGTGACCAGGACGGCCCCGATCCGCGCGCGCATCCCGACGCGGGACGCTTCGATCCGGGGCCGGCAGAAGGAAAGCGGAATGCACCTGTTCAGGAAGGCGACGCCCACCCTCTTCCCGCTGCGTCCGGGCTCGCCCTACGGCGGCAGCGCCGGCCGGGGCGAGGCCGCGCCGTTCGGGCGTTCCGAGGCGGGCGGACCGGAAGTGACGGCCTTCACCCTCGACAACGGCCTCGACGTGGTGGTCGTCCCCGACCACCGGGCCCCCGTCGCCACCCACATGATCTGGTACCGCAACGGTTCGGCCGATGATCCGCTCGGCCAGTCGGGCATCGCCCACTTCCTCGAGCACCTGATGTTCAAGGGCACCGAGAAGCACCCGGTCGGGGCCTTCTCCAAGGCGGTGTCGGGCCTGGGCGGCCAGGAGAACGCCTTCACCAGCTACGACTACACCGCCTACTTCCAGCGGGTCGCCCGGGATCACCTCGGCACCATGATGGAATTCGAGGCGGACCGCATGAGCGGCCTCGTCCTCGACGACGCCGTCGTCGCCCCCGAGCGCGACGTCGTGCTGGAGGAGCGGCGCATGCGGGTCGAGACCGACCCCTCCGCCCAGCTCTCCGAGGCGATGGCGGCCGGCCTGTTCGTGCACCATCCCTACGGCATCCCGATCATCGGCTGGATGCACGAGATCGAGGGCCTGAACCGCGAGCACGCGCTGGCCTACTACAAGCGCTTCTACACCCCCGAGAACGCCATCCTGGTGGTGGCCGGCGACGTCACGCCCGACGAGGTCCGGCGCCTCGCCGAGACCACCTACGGCCGCGTGACGCCCCAGGGCGCCCGGCCCGAGCGCCTGCGGGCGCGGGAGCCGGAGCCGAAGGCCCTGCGCCGCGTCGCCGTCGCCGACCCGAAGGTCGAGCAGCCGACCCTGCAGCGCCTCTACCTGACCCCCTCCTGCATCACCGCCCGGGACGGCGGCTGCCACGACCTCGAGCTGCTGGCCGAGGTGCTGGGCGGCGGCTCGACCTCCTACCTCTACCGCAAGCTGGTCATGGAGACCGGCCTCGCGGTGAATGCCGGCGCCTGGTACATGGGCTCGGCGATCGACGACACCCGCTTCTCCGTCTACGCGGTGCCCGCCGAGGGCGTGCCGCTGGAGAAGCTGGAGGAGGCCGTCGACAGGGTGCTGCGCCGCGCCCCCGCGGAGGCCCTGGACGCCGAGGCGATCGAGCGCGCCAAGACCCGCCTCGTGGCCGAGACCGTCTACTCCTCCGACAGCCAGTCGTCGCTCGCCCGCATCTACGGCTCGGCGCTGGCGATCGGCGAGACCATCGAGGAGGTCCGCCGCTGGCCGACCGACATCGAGGGGGTGACGCAGGCGCGTCTCAAGGGCGCCGCCGAGCGCTGGCTGACGCCGGCCCGCTCGGTCACCGGTTACCTGACCAAGGCGCAGGATCCCGACGCCCCGGTCGCGATGGCCGCCGAGTAACCCCGGGTGCGTCCCGCCGGGCCCGTGACGGGTCCGGGCGGGGCGCTCTGCCGAACGGGAGCCCTGGCCCGCTCCGCCGTCGCCCGAGATAGAGACACGAGGTTCCCATGAGCTTGGCCGAGACTCTGGTCGAGACCACCGCCCAAACCGTCAGCTCGCCCACCACGGCGCTGCCGGTGACGACCGCCGCCGGCATCGAGGCGTGGCACGTCGAGTCGCCGGTGGTGCCGATGATCGCCCTGGCCTTCACCTTCGAGGGCGGCGCCGCCCAGGACCCGGCCGGCAAGGCCGGCTGCGCGCAGATGCTGGCGCGGCTCCTCGACGAGGGCGCCGGCGATCTGACCTCCGACCTGTTCCAGGAGCGGCTCGCCGCCCGGGCAATCGAGCTGTCGTTCCACGCGGGGGCCGACGCGGTCGGCGGCTCGCTGAAGATGCTGGTCAAGCACGCCGACGAGGGCATCGCGCTCCTCGCCCTGGCGCTGGCCAAGCCCCGCCTCGACCCCGACGCGATCGAGCGCGTCCGTGCCCAGATCATCGCCGGCCTGCGCTATCAGCAGAACGATCCGGGCGTGCTGGCCTCCCGCCGCTTCTTCAAGGAGGCGTTCGCCGGCCATCCCTACGCCCGCCCGTCCTCCGGCACCGTGGAGAGCGTGACGGCGATCACCCGGGACGACCTGCTGGCGATGCACGCCCGCATCATCGGCCGCGGCCGGGTGAAGGTAGCGGCGGTCGGCGCCATCGGCGCCGAGCAGCTCGCCGAGGGCCTGAACCGCGCCTTCGGAACGCTGCCGGAGGCCGGGGCGCTGAAGGCGGTGCCGCGCACCGAGGTGCACGATCTCGGCAAGCGCGTCGTCGTCGACCTCGACGTGCCCCAGTCGGTCATCCGGTTCGGCATGGCCGGCGTGCCGTGGCGCGACCCGGACTTCATCCCGGCCTACGTGCTGAACCACATCCTCGGCGGCGGCGCCTTCACGTCCCGCCTGTTCCAGGAGGTGCGCGAGAAGCGCGGGCTGGCCTACTCGGTGGGGACCTCGCTGGTCAGCCACCGGTCGGCCGCGATGACCTGGGGCTACACCGCCACCAAGAACGAGCGCGTCGGCGAGGCCCTGTCGGTGATCGGCGACGAGATCGGCCGGCTGATCGCCGACGGCCCGGACGACGACGAGCTGCAGAAGGCCAAGGATTACCTGACCGGCTCCTACGCCCTCGGCTTCGACACCTCGACCAAGATCGCCCACCAGCTGGTGCAGATCGCCTTCGAGGAGCTGGGCATGGACTACATCGCCCGGCGCAACGCGATGGTCTCGGCCGTGACCCAGGCGGATATCCGCCGGGCCGCCGCCCGCACCTTCGCGGACGGCAAGATGCTGGTGGTCGCCGCCGGCCGGCCGGTCGGGCTCTGAGAAGCGGGTCTCGGGACCGCGGTTCGGCGAAATCCGCCGCGCCCGGGTACCGATCGCCGCGTAGCGGCCGCGCCGCCGGTCCGGGGCGCGGCGCCTCTCGGGCGGCGATCGCTGCGGGCCGACCGCGGCGCGGCCCCGGAGGAACGGGTGCCGGCCGCCCGATCCGCGGGCCGCTCGCGAAGCCGCCGCCGCTCCCCACCTGAGGCGCGACGCGGCGAACCCCAGGACCGACATGCAGCTCACCGGCATCCACCATCTCACCGCGGTGACCGCCCGCGCGGCGGAGAACGTCGCCTTCTACACGGGCACGCTCGGCCTGCGGCTCGTGAAGAAGACGGTGAACCAGGACGACGTCTCGGCCTACCACCTGTTCTACGCCGACGGGCTGGCGAGCCCCGGCACCGACATCACCTTCTTCGACTGGCCGGCGCCCCGGGAGCGGCGGGGCTCCGGCAGCATCACCCGCACGCACCTGCGCGTCCCGGGCGAGGGCGCGGTCGCGTGGTGGCACGCGCGCCTGCGCGAGGCCGGGATCGTCGAGGCCGAGCCCGCCGCGCGCGACGGGCGCCTCACCCTCGATTTCGAGGATCCGGAGGGCCAGCGCCTCGCCCTGGTGGACGATGGCGGGACCGGGCCGGAGCATCCCTGGGACGGCTCGCCCGTGCCGGCCGCCTACCAGATCCGCGGCCTCGGCCCTATCCGGCTGTCGGTGCCGGACCCGGCCCGCACCGCCGCCGTGCTGACCGAGGTGCTCGGCCTGCGCCGGGACCGCGCCTTCGAGACGGGCGACGGCCCGGTGGAGGTCTACGCGATGGGACCCGGCGGCCCGGCCGCCGAGCTCCAGCTCCTGGCCGACCGGTCCGCGCCGGCCCGCCAGGGCGCGGGCGCGGTCCACCACGTCGCCTTCCGCATCCCGGACGGGGATTACGAGGCCTGGGCCGACAGGCTCCGGGCGGCGCGGGTGCCGAGCAGCGGGCCTGTGGACCGCTACTACTTCCGCAGCCTCTATTTCCGCGAGCCCAACGGCATCCTGTTCGAGATCGCCACCGACGGGCCGGGTTTCACCGCGGACGAGCCCCTGGAGACCCTGGGCGAGCGCCTGGCCCTGCCGCCGTTCCTGGAGCCGCGCCGGGCCGAGATCGAGGCCGGGCTCGCGCCGCTCCGGCCCGCCGCCCCCGTCTGAGGGCGGCGCGGGGCCCGCTCTGCGGCAACCCTCCCATGTCCGGAACGGCGCTGCGGAGCGTCCGCGAAGACGCTAAATCTTCGAACGATTCCAGGCCGTTCACTTCTTTCGCCAGTGTGATCCCGGCACGCCTTGACGGACGTGCTGCAACTGCGAAAGAAGCGGCGCGCGTGTGTTTGCAACCGGATCCGGGCGGGTTCCCTGCCGAGGATCCACCCCCGCCCGAGCGGGGCGGCGGGGATCCCCCGCACCACGGGCCCCGAATCGTCGGGGCCGTGTGCCGAGCGTCAGAGGATT